>CAWKAL010000106.1:0-6090 GCA_963847575.1 uncultured Gammaproteobacteria bacterium | reverse complement strand
TGCGTGGTTGACCATGATGGCGAGTTCTAGCCAAGGATAGTAAGCAAATGCGGCAATGTTATGAATAATGTCTTACACCTTGCTCTAGAGGTTGATCCCCACCGGAGAGTCATCGCTTCTTCTGAAGCGGAACGTTGTGTCGTCGGGGAAGGAAGGATTGAGAACGGCAAGAAATTTTTGCTCATGTTGGTACCTCATCAGTCTCTTGAGCGTTACAAAGCAACAATCACCGATAGTATTGATCAATCACCGATAGTATTGATTCTTTTGCGCCGCTCCTTGTGTTTTCCATGCTCTTTTGAAGGGCTTCAGCACTACTTTTGAAGTCGGATTGACGAGCATTCGCTTCATCAGCTCACCTCATCATGTTTCATCGATTATCTGGCTAAAGTGTCGTCTCAGATTGATGTTCTGAAGACTCTGAATGAACCCAATAGTCGATAATTATCATATAGTAACTAAGTAATTGATTAGCAACACTCTGTCGTTCGCTTATTCATAGATTTTTGAGCAGTTTTTTGTCCTCCTGCAGGCAAGTGCCACAGATTTTGCTGTATCGAAAAACTTTGATCTTGACCTATACAGCAACGTTCGTCTATAGTTTCCTCTATCTAGACTATATAGGTCAAGATCAAAGTTATTGTAGATTGAAGGTGCTATGGCCGAAGCCGATGGCCATGGTCAAATGGCTTTTTTACGCGATAACATCGCGAGACAAAAAAGCATGTCCGGCGCGCACTCCGGCCGGCAACATTTCTACGCAAATTCAGTACCAGAAACACGTACGTAGCTTCTACCACAGAGGGTACCGTGAAGAAACAGTGAGCTAGTAGAGAGTAAGAAAGAAGTCCACTCCCCAGCGTTCGTAAGATTGCGCTTGACGTGGCAATCCCAACGAAAATCTCGGTGGTTTCTGTTTGTTGGAGGTTCCCTGTTGGCGATGCGACTTTGCTTCTTGTGTTGTTGCTAGTGCTGTGTGCCTGGAAAAGGCGACGAGTGTGCTGTATGTGTGCGTGCTGAATTCTCCTCCTATTATTGCTTGTGGCGTTGACTGGGATGGCAAAAAACAAAATGGCATCATCATCACAAAAAAGTGAACGGATTCAGACGGTGGTATTTTTACGACACGGAGTCGCCAAGCACAACGTGATTGATCCGACAACAGGCAAACAACCGGTTGGGTTGCTCGATCCCCCGCTGATTGTAACGGGCAAAACTGCCGCCGTTCAAGCGGGATGCACCATTCAGAGTTGGTGGAAGAATTGCAGCAATAGTAGCAGTGACAGCATTGAACTGATTGTCACATCGCCCTTGACGCGGTGCCTGCAAACAACAACCTTGGCCTTTTTAATACCGCCAGCTGACTACGACGACGACTATCGCCAGAGTCCTCCAACAGTGGTGTGCAAAGAAGACGTTCGCGAAGCGTTTGGAATGAATTGGGAAGATCGTCTACTTGGAGAAAAGTCTCTGCTTGAGGTATGTATGTATGTTGGTTGCTGATGGTGAAACCGTATATATGATGTTTTGATCTAGAGAGAGCGAGAGAATTTCTCATCTTGACGCTTCATTTTTGCGTACGTAACAAAAAAGAAACATTGGCCACAGGTTCAGTTTGAATCTACCATGACAGAAACAGACGAGGCATGGAAGAGTTATCATAGAGAAAGCTGGAACGACGTCAAACAACGTGTGGATCAATTCCTGGCTTGGCTGGTGCAGCAGCCTCAAACCAACGTGGTGGTGGTATCGCACGGGGTATGGATCGAGACACTGTTGCGAACCTATGCTGCGACTGTGCTGGGTGATGAACGACGTGTGTACAACACGGATGCGCTTGCATGCCATTGTGTCAGCAGTAATAGAGGGGAATTTTTACGTCTGCGGACTGTACAGCAAATCTGTAAAGGAGGAGCTGTCCATGGATAGTAGAGGAACAGCTTGCTAGAAGTATACCGTCTGTGGGCGCCGCTGGCGGGCCCCAGCTGGGTATAACCGCGCGCCAACAGGGTTTCGCAGTTGGCGCGCGTCGCTTGCGCATTCCACATCACCCGGTTCATCGAAGGTGCATAGGCAATCGGTGCTTCGGTGGCCAGGCACAAGGTGGTGAGCAAATCATCACCGCGGCCCTGTGCCAGGCGGGCGAGGGTGTTAGCACTGGCGGGGGCGATCAGTACCGCGTCCGCCCAGCGCGCAAGTGCGATATGGCCCATGCCGGCCTCGGCGGTTTCATCCAGCAGCTCGGTGTGTACGGCATGGCCCGACAGGGCCTGGAAAGTCAGCGGGGTAACGAACTCGGTCGCCGACCGGGTCATCACCACGCGCACCTGGGCGCCTGCATCGCGCAGCCGGCGCGTGAGCTCGGCACTTTTATAGGCCGCAATCCCGCCGGTAATTCCGAGCAGGATATGTTTGCCAAAAAGCGTGTTGAGCGACGGGTTCATCGGCCAAGTTTAGCAGAATCCCCCTGGTCAACTGTGAGCGTCGACTGCTGAATACGCTGCGCTTTACAGCGCGCAGTGCTGTGGTTACTATCAGGCATCATTATTTCAGGGACGAAACATGACAATCATAGACTGGCCAGCCGACGAACGGCCGCGCGAAAAACTCCTCAGCCGTGGCGCAGATGCGCTCTCCGATGCCGAACTGCTGGCAATATTTCTGCGCACCGGCGTCAGCGGTCTCACCGCAGTCGACCTGGCGCGCGAACTACTGACAGAGTTCGGTGGCCTGAAAAGCCTGCTCGCCGCCAGCGAAACCGAGTTCTGTAAACAGCACGGCCTCGGCCGTGCCAAGTACGCCCAGCTGCAGGCGGTGCTGGAAATGGCGCGCCGCCACCTGATGGAAAGCCTGCAACGCGGCGATGCCCTGTGCAGTCCGCAGGAAACCCGGCATTATCTCAGCGCACAACTGCAGGGGTATCCGCACGAAGTCTTCGCCTGCCTGTTCCTTGATAACCGCAATCGCGTCATCTCGTTCGACAAGATGTTCTACGGCACCATCGATGGTGCCAGTGTATACCCGCGCGAAGTGGTCAAACTGGCGCTGAAAAAAAATGCCGCCGCAGTGATCTTTGCGCACAATCATCCTTCGGGTGTCGCTGAACCGAGCGGGGCCGATGAACAGATCACCCACAAGCTGAAAGAAGCGCTCGCGCTGGTGGATATCCGCGTGCTCGATCATTTGATTGTGGGCGATACCGTGGTGTCGTTTGCGGAGCGTGGCTTGATCTAAAAAAAATAAATTCAGTCCACGGATGAACGCAGATGAACACGGATAAGAGCAAATGAAAGTTTTTTATGTAGAAGATTTTATCTGCGTTTATCAGTGTTCATCTGCGGATAATTCATCTTGGTTTTTTTATGTTACCCCAGGAAAAGGTTTCTACCGTGTGCCTGGATGAATCAACACGGCTGTCGGGTTTGCTCAGGTGGTTGGGTAACCACAGCCGTGTATTGGCGAGTAGCCGGTTGGGGTTGCGTTCGATGAAGGCGTCCGGGTTGAGGCGCAGGATGTCGTCCATCAATTTTTGTTGCATGCGCGGGTTGTTGGGCAGCAGGCGTGCGGCGATTTCGCCGAGGGTGTCGCCAGCGCGGGTGTCGACATAGTGCTGGCTGAGTGGATAGACCTCGATACGCTTTGATTCGGCGTGGCTGGCTGCGCAGGGTAACAGGCAGGCGGCCAGCAGCGCAGAAATGCAGGCAATTCTCGCGAACATCGATTGATATATGTAATGCTTCATCACCTGAGTATAGCAAGCAGATACGGGTGCGCGTTGCTACAATGCAGCTCTCTACCAGGGCGCAGACATGTTTACTCTAGAGAGTTTTTCTATTACCGGATTAGAACCGATTTCACTCACGATTGATGCGGGCGAGTGCATCGGTCTGTCGGGCGAATCCGGCTGTGGTAAAACCCGGTTGCTGCGCGCGCTGGCCGATATGGACGAACACAGCGGCGGGCTTTCGCTCGACAACACCTCCTGCGAATCGATGTGCGCCCATGAATGGCGCAAGCAGGTCGCGCTGCTGCCTGCCGAAAGCCAGTGGTGGCATGACCGGGTCGGCGAGCATTTTTGTATTGCGCACGATAATGCCGCTAAAGCCTGCATCGATGAGCAGGCGGTGACCCGGCTTGGGTTTGGCCAGGATGTGATGAGCTGGCAGACATCGCGCTGTTCCAGCGGTGAAAAACAGCGCCTGTCGTTATTGCGCCTGCTGGCGAACAAACCGCGGGTGTTATTGCTGGACGAACCCACGGCCAATCTTGATCCCGAAAAAACCCGCCATGTTGAACAGTTGATTACGGATTATGTTGCGCGCGAGCATGCGTACTGCATCTGGGTGAGTCATAGTGCCGAGCAATTGCAGCGCGTATCGCCCCGGCGTTTTGTGATCGCTGACGGAGTATTAAAAAATGGGTGAGCTGATCCATCTCACCGCGCCGGACTTGATGTTGACAGCATTGCTGATACTGGCGCTGGTGGGTCTTAGTGCGCGCATGCAACTGGGAATTGGCTGGCAGATCACGATTGCTGCGATCAGAACCACGGCGCAGCTGCTGCTCGTGGGGCTGGTGCTGAAAAGTGTTTTTAATAATGCAGAATTACACTGGGTCGTGTTGATCACCATGGTGATGCTTACGGTTGCTTCGTGGGAAATCATGTCGCGGCAAAAGCGAAAACTGAAAGGCTGGTGGGGGTTCGGTATCAGCGCGTTTGCCATGTTTATTTCGTCTTTTCTGATTACCCTGCTCGCGCTGTTGCTGATTATTCGGCCGGATCCGTGGTACATGCCGCAGTACATGATTCCGCTGCTGGGCATGTTGCTGGGCAATACCATGAACGGTATTGCGCTGGGCATGGATCGCCTGGTCACCACGGCGTGGCAGCAGCGCATGATTATTGAGCAGCGTTTAATGCTGGGACAGACTGCGAGTGAAGCAATCCGCGATATACGCACTGACAGCATGCGTGCCGGCATGATTCCCATTATCAATTCCATGGCTGCCGCCGGTATTGTGAGTTTGCCGGGTATGATGACCGGCCAGATACTCGCCGGCAGTCCGCCGGTGGAAGCGGTGAAGTACCAGATCCTGATTATGTTTTTAGTGACCGCGGGCACCGGCTTTGGTGTCATCACCGTGTTGCACCTGATATCGCACCGCATGTTCGATACCCGCGAGCGCTTGCGCTTTGACAAGTTGCTGCGTGCGCCGCGTGATTGATTATTGTTAACTAAAAATCTTTGCCACAGAGGGCACAGAGATCACTGGGGTGAAAACAATAAAGCTTTAGCCGCAAATAAACGCAAATGAACGCAAATGAAATTTTTGTTTGCGCCTGCGGCGCATAACCTGAAAAGGTTTTATTTGCGTTTATTCGCGTTCATTTGCGGCAAACTGTTTTAAGATTTTTGCTCAGTGATCTCTGTGCCCTCTGTGGCAAAAGCCTTTGACTTTATCTGGCGACGCCAGCGTTCTAGAGAACTGCTTTATAAGCATCCAGTGGCAGGCGCGGGCCGAACTGGCTGACTACTTTCGCGGATATGCGGCTGGCCAGTTCGCCGGCCTGCGGATAGCTCATGCCATGGGTAATGCCGTAGAGAAACGCGCCGGCGAAACTGTCACCAGCACCGTTGGTGTCGATGGCCTTGACCGTGTGGGGGGCGATTTCAAATAATGTTTTGCCATCGTAAACCAGTGCGCCGTCTGCGCCGAGTGTAATCGCGAATTCATTGCTGAACGTTTTGATCACTTCGATGGCATCATCGATGTTGTCTTTCTTGGTGTAGGACATGGCTTCATGCTCGTTGCAGAACAGCAGGTCAATGCCATCGCCGATGGTTTCAGTGAGTGCATCTGAAAAATATTCAACAATTGCCGGGTCAGAAAAAGTCAGTGAAGTCTTTACGCCGTTGGCCCGCGCCAGTTCGCCGGCGACTATATTGGCGGTCTTTGCCGTGGGAGATGTCACCAGGTAACCCTCCATATAGCAATATTTTGAATGCACGATAGCCTCGGCATTGAGTTCGGCTGCGGAAAGTTCTGACGAGATGCCAAGAAAGGTGTGCATGGTGCGTTCGGCATCGG
>CAWKAL010000105.1:0-13084 GCA_963847575.1 uncultured Gammaproteobacteria bacterium | reverse complement strand
CGGGGTGAAGCGGACGAGGACGATCCCCATCAGTATGAGCGTGACAAATACCAACAGCCGCACCCAGGCACTGGTCGGAACTCTCGTTTTCCCTGGCTGAGCCTGAGGCATTTGCAGCTGTTCTCCTTGTGCTTCGGGCGCGGGCGCGGGAACCGCCAGCTGTCAGCCGTCAGCTTTCAGCCTTCAGCTCCCAACCCTTCCACCCTGGGGGGTGCTGGGTGTCTTTGCTGAGGGCTGATGCCTGATAGCTGATAGCTTCTTTGCCTTTTCGCCTTTGCCCTTTAGCCTTTCGCCTACTGACCCCCTGACACCTAGGGCAGGGGAGGCCTTGGGAGCGGCTCCGCGTTCGCCTCGAATGTGTACGCTGTACGCAAGACGGTCGCCTCGTCAAATGCCCTGCCCACGAGTTGGAGCCCGATGGGCAGTCTGTCTCGGCTCAGTCTGCAAGGAATCGATATGGCCGGCAAGCCCGTAAGGTTTGACGGACACGGGAGGTCGATACTATCGCGTTACCTGTTAACCGAGAGACTGCATTACAGTGAGTATCTGCTCAGGCAGGCACAACGTATTGGCCGCATCGGCAACTGGCGATTACAACTCAATACTGGCGAACTCATCTGGTCTGATGAGGTTTTCAGGATTTTTGGATATGAACCCGCGAGCTTCATGCCAGATGATGAAAAATTCTATGCCGTCGTTTTCGAAGAGGATTATGAACGCGTCAGCCAATTCAGGCATAGCGCACTCCACACCGGTGAAACTCATAGTATCGAATACCGCATCAAGCTTCCTGATGGTGAAATTCGCTGGGTGCATGAACAATGCGTAGGCGACTTTGACGGTGAAATCGACCTGACTGTAGTCAATGGAACCGTCCAGGATATAACTGATCGACAGAAAAAGCAGGAACAGGAAGTACATGATAATAAAATGGAAGCCATTGGTCAGCTTACCAGTGGTGTTGCACACGATTTCGGTAACCTGATGACCATCGCCAAGGGAAATCTCGAACTGCTTGACGAAATGCTGAAAGATACGATCAGCGGAGAGGCCATGGAAATACTCGAGGATGCGCGCTCTGCCATACAGGACGGGGTTGAACTTACCAGGCAGTTGCTTGCTATTTCGCGCAAGAAATCACTGGTCGCAAACTATGTCGATTTAGGCAGCTCGGTTACCAGCTTCAGCAAGCTACTCAAAAATACCCTGGGTGACAACATAAACCTGGTGATCGACATCAACCCGGATTTGCCTGACATCCTGGTTGACTCGGCTCAGTTCGAAAGCTCATTACTCAACGTCGTGATTAATGCTCGTGATGCAATGCCAGATGGCGGTGAACTGCTGATTCATGCCGAACAAGTGGACACGCTGTCAACAGAGACGTCAAGCGACAGTGATATTGCCAGTAACCAGCAGGTGTTATTGACGATCGCTGACAACGGCACCGGCATGAGCTCCAGCGTACTCCAGCACGCAATTGAACCGTTTTATACCACGAAAAACAACGGCACCGGCCTTGGCTTGAGTATGGTGTATGGCTTTATGCGCCAGTCGGGGGGAGAACTCGAAATCGACAGCAGCCCCGGCAAAGGCACAGCACTCAGAATGCGATTTCCTGTGCATGGCGGTAAATGCGAAAAAATAACCCTGATTTCAGATAGCAAAGCGAACCGATTATATGCAGAAACAGTGCTCGTGGTTGAAGATCGACCAGCGGTACGCCAGTTTGCTGTACGCTGCCTTGAACAACTTGGACTGAAAATAATTGAAACTGATAACGCTGATAATGCCCAGGGAATAATCTCTTCAGGCGTCAATATCAACCTTTTGTTTACCGACATACTTATGCCTGGCAATATGAACGGGCGTGACCTCGCCACCTGGACCAGTGAGCATTATCCTGGCATCAAAATACTGCTGACCACGGCTTCTGAAAGACAGGCAATGAAAGTCAGCTCCGACAATGAGCAAATTTTTCAAATATTGCAGAAGCCGTATGGCAAGCTAGAGCTGATTTCAAAGATCGAGGATATCCTGTAGTACCCGTGTAACCGCTGGTCAGCTGCGTTTACCCACCAGTGTATTAACTGCTTACCTTATTAGTCGCCTAACATTTTTTGGCACCGAATAAACAGAGCCGGTTCGCCAATATTACATATCTTTACATAATACCTGCGTTAGCTACGCCAATTTTTTGTCCTGCGTACTAAATTTAACACTACAAACTAATGACACAACGCAACAGGTAGATGTCAATGAGCAAAGCAGTTCACAACAATATCTTAAAACACACATGCAGGGTAGCTTCAAATCAATCAAACATCATAGCTGCGAGGTAATGATGATGAATACCAGACAGCCAAAAGAATCGCGCCAGACGAATGCCGCCAAAATCCTATTCCGCAGCCTTGTCGGCAAAAGTCCGTCGATGCTCGCGGTGCGACGAGAAATTGAACAAGTTGCCAACAGCGATGCCAATGTTCTAATCCTGGGTGAATCAGGCACAGGCAAAGAAGTGGTAGCGCGCAATGTCCACTATCACTCGAAACGCCGAAATGAAGCATTTGTGCCGGTAAACTGCGGCGCCATACCCCATGACCTGCTCGAATCCGAACTATTTGGACATGAGAAAGGCGCATTCACTGGCGCTATCACAGCTCGCCAGGGACGATTCGCCATGGCTGAAGGCGGCACCCTGTTTCTGGATGAAATTGGCGAAATGACAATGGCCATGCAAGTCAAATTGTTACGCGTTCTTGAAGAGCGTGTATTTGAACGCGTCGGCGGCACTGCTAGCATACAGGCCGATGTCAGGATCATCGCCGCCACCAATCGCAACCTGGAAGAAATGGTCAAGCTGGGGAAATTTCGTGAAGACCTCTATTTTCGTCTGGATGTATTCCCAATTCGTCTGCCGGCATTGCGCGACAGGATCGAAGACCTGTCATTACTGGTAAACGAACTGGTGGCACGACTCGAGCACACCAAACACAGCACAGTCAGATTTTCTCCCGAAGCAATGCAGGCTATGTCATGTTATGAGTGGCCGGGTAATGTTCGCGAACTGGCCAACCAGATTGAACGCATGGCTATCAAGCACCCCGGCGGGCTTGTTCAGGTACGTAATCTACCGCAGCGAATTCGAGGCAGCGCCATGGACAACAGCTCGGGCCAGGCGCAGCGAAATACTGACACTATCCTGAATGACGATCAGGCGTACATGCGCTGCAAGAATGCACAGGATGTTCAATTTCCACTGGATGGGTTCGATCTGAAGTCATACATATCGAATATCGAGGTAAACATTATCCTTGATGCACTAAACAACTCTGGCGGTGTTATCGCACACGCAGCCAAGTCACTCGGTTTACAACGCACTACACTTGCCGAGAAAATGCGCAAGTATCATATTGATCGCAACTCTACTCCGGCGTGATGGCCATGGCCACGTTGTTGCATTGCAATACAACAACGTGGCCTGTTTTCAAACACGCTAGTCCTGTTTCTGTTTTCTGAGCATTGATTGCTCCTTGGTGAGCACATGGCGACTGATAATATCTCTGACTTCGTCACTCATATTTTCAAAGTGAACCGCAACCTGGTATTCATCCTCTGCAGAATCAGCCGCTTTATTACGCACACATGACACGACGTTCGCATAGGTGGATACACCTGTCATCTCCGGCAGTAGCACCAGCCTGAGCTCCAGCAATGCGCCCGTCATGAGCGGTGATTCTGCAGAAAAAGACATACCACCCGCGCCAATATTTACGACCTGTGGGCGGTGATCCACTTCACCTATTTCATCTTTAATCATCTGCTCGGTAAGCATGTTCAATTTCTGGTCAAGTATTGAAAGAAATTGTGCAATATCAGGATGACTTGAAGTAATGGTTCGGTGTAAGGGCTGGAGCTGGCGACTCATGTAGTCAAATTTTGCTTTCAAAGTCAGCTTGTCAGGAATATCATTACCAATGACAGCCAGCTGCTGATACTCGTCTTCAGAAATAATGCGATATTGAACTATCGCCGTGTCGTCGATACGGAAATACTCGCGCTGCTCGAGTGCAGAATTTTCAGGTGCAGACTTCATAGTACCTTCTCCGCCTTAATACTTCTGATATTTGACTTGCTCTGTTGTCCGTCTTGCCGATTTACAACCACAGGTTGCGTTGTTCCAGTAGCTGATTTATTTATCTTTGACTGCTTGTTAGCCATATGTGGTTTTTCATAGGACAAGGTAATTTCAACACGCCTGTTTTTTGTGCGTCCAAGCCAGGTATCGTTCGAATCAACGGGCTGCGTTTCTGCAAAGGCCGCCAGCTGAAAATGCTTGTTCCTTAATACATTGTCTTTTGACAGCACATGGATAACACTGACAGCACGTGACGCAGACAGCTCCCAGTTCGAACGAAATCTGTCAGTATGTATCGGTATATTATCAGTATGACCTGATACGATTATCGTGCCATCAAACTCGCTGAATACTTCACTGACTTTGCGGGTGATATTTTTGAATGGCTCAATAATTTTTGCGCTGCCGGACGGGAACGAACCCTTTTCGCGTATACGCAAAATAATTTGCTTCTCTTTGACTTCCATCTCAACAAGTCCATCATTGATTTCCTCGCCTAGCGCCACACGAATTTCCTCACTTTCTTTCTTGATTCGATCCAGCAGGTCCAGTTCATCCTGGGTGAGTTCTTCAGGCACATTCCTGGTTTCACTGCTTTCCTGGCCCTGCTCTGACGGATCAGTAAACACCGGGTGCAATTTATAATCATCCGTAGTGGACTGCCTGACCTCGTTGAAAGGTGTTGGCGACGGAATACCCGGGCTGAATTCGCGCGCGATGATGTTGATACCCTTGGGCGGATCTTTGACTTTGATGTCACGCTGCACGCCAAAGGCATCTTTCAACGAGCCTGCCAGCTCCTTGTATACGTTTTTGTCCATCTCTGAGAAGGAGAATAATAGTACGAAGAATGCGAGCAACAATGACATCAGGTCGGCAAAGGTCATTACCCATGCCGGCATACTTGCAGGACAGTTACAATCTTCGTTCATTTCAATAATTCCTGTTCACGCATAGCCATGTATCACTAGGCCGCCTTCTCTGCCACGTCGGCTGATTTTTTGGCGGCGGGTAAATAGGCATTCAATAGCCCTTCGATCATGCGTGGATTCAGCCCTTCCTGGATGGCACTGATACTTTCCAGGATCATCGACTTGTTAAGACGCTCTTCATTACTGCGATGTGCAAGCTTGTCAGCAATGGGTAATGCAATCGTGTTTGCGATGACCGCGCCATACAAGGTGGTCAGCAGGGCGACCGCCATGGCCGGGCCAATGGATTTAGGATCACTCATGTTCGACATCATCTGTACCAGGCCGATCAGGGTACCAATCATGCCCATCGCGGGTGCCACGTCGCCGATGGCCTTGAATATGTTCAGGCCGGTTTCGTTGCGCTCGATCGACAGGCTGATATTTTTCGACAAAATTTTGTGTACCAGCTCGGGCGCATTACCATCCACCACCAGCTGTATCCCATGTTTGAGAAACTCATTTTCCACCGCAACATTTTCCAGCCCGAGCAAGCCTTCTTTTCGAGCAACATTGGCGAGCTCGATGCTCTGTTCGATGATCGCACTGGGTTGCGTCGATTTATAAACAAACGCCTTGAGGGCAATGCCGAAAGCACCCAGCATATGGGACAGCGGGAACTTCATCAGCGTCACTGCAAATGTTCCGCCGATAACAATCATGATGCTGGGCCCGTTGACGAACATCGACATTTCGCCACCCATCATAATTGCCGCCATAATAGCGCCCATTGCCCCGATAACGCCGATGAGTGTAGCCAGATCCATTTCAGTCCCGCCTGTTAGTGAGTATTTGCCCGAATCAGTGGTTTACCGACAGCAACTTGTCTATCGGCACACCCTTAGATATCGGCCAGAAAGGACACGGCTTTAGGACTGGTAAGCACCACAGGGATATCATCTGCCCCAGCCTGAACGCTACAATTCAAGCAAGCTTCACGCTATCTGCCAGAGAAAATGGCACAATTGTCTACAGCAATATTCGGGGATCTATGTTCAAATTCAGTCGATTTCAGCCGAGATATAGTGTTACTATTTACCAGGCATAGTTAAAATCAATTAATCTGCAAAACATTGATTATGATATATATTTTTGATAAATAGCTGCTATATTTAACAGGTAGTTGCAGTGACTTTTCAGGCACGTGTCGATACACAAAGCAGCTTTCTCCAGATTGTCACTATATTAGTAAAACAGAATATGCAGAAACAAAAAATCCTGATTGTCGACGACGACCAACGTCTTGGTCGATTGCTGACTCGGTATCTTGAACAGGGCGGTTATGAGACCGCCAGTGTCACAAATGGCGACATGATGAACAGCCAGCTACAACAGGAATCCTATGACCTGATCCTGCTGGACATTATGCTCCCTGGTAAAGACGGACTAACACTTGCTCAGGAAATACGAAATACATCTGACATCCCGTTTATTTTCCTGAGTGCGAAAGCCGATATCAGCGACAAGGTCAACGGACTTGAAATCGGTGCCGATGATTACATCACCAAACCATTCGAAGAGAAGGAATTACTCGCCAGGATTCATTCAGTGTTAAGGCGCTCAACAACCACGCACAATCAACACAAAAAGAAATCGCAGGCAGTATTCGCAGGCTGGAAATTTAATCTGCTGGATCAGACACTCTCCTCCCCTGAAGGCGTCCAGATCGAGATTACCAGTAGTGAATACCAGTTGCTCGCCGCCATGGTCAACAAGCCCTATGTGGCAATCAGTCGTGATCGCATCCTGAGTATTATTTCAGGTCGTAAATGGACACCGCTTGATCGTTCTGCAGATATGGCGATATCCAAATTACGTAAAAAACTCGAAACCAACCCTGACACACCTGCGCTGATCAGAACGGTCAGGAACAAGGGATACCAGCTGGCAGCGACTGTTGAGTTTGTTGATCCCTCGTAATGTTGCCCTGTGAATGAGTCTTATTCTTGTTAATATTGACACACGCCGGACCCCCACCCTCTCGCCCGGATTAGTCACCGGGCCAGATCAACGATATAGCGGGAATTATGCTCATGTTTTGTAGCATGATGTCGACATATACATTATATTGGCGATCTATTGATCCACTCAATGCAAGCAATAACATCAACAGAACAGGAATATAACTAATAACAACTGAGAAGGATCCTCTTACATATAACGAGATTTAAATGTATTTATCAATGAGAACCCGGGGGATTGCCGAGCAGCTTCAATCGAAATTCAGCTGGATTGTAAACGCCCTGTTGTTCATTGGACTGACCTGCCTGGCATCACAACCGGTTGTTGCTGGCAAATGTCTGTTTATCTCATCCTACCATCAGGGCTATGCCTGGTCAGACGGTGTCGAGCGAGGCGTGCGCTCAACGCTTGGAGACAAGTGCGAAATCAAACAATTTGACATGGATACCAAGCGACATAAAAATCGCGAATATGCCGAGACTAAAGCACTGGAAGCAAAATCCCTGATAGACACATGGCTGCCTGATGTCGTCATTACCGCTGATGATAATGCAGCCAAATATATTATCCAGAAATATTATAAAAATGCAGAAACTCCTTTTGTATTTTGCGGCGTCAACTGGACTGCCGAAGAATATGGCTTTCCCTATAGCAATGTTACCGGCATCATTGAAGTTGCCCCGCTTACTCCGCTCCTTGAAAAAGTACAAGACCTGCTGCCTCACGCACGCAGAGCACTATACATTGGCGCTAATACAACAACTGAAAAAAAGAATTTCGAACGCTTCGAGAAAGTCACCGCAAGATTGTCAATACACATGGACTCAGTTCTTGCTGACACAGTCGAGCAGTGGATTAAAGCTTATAATAAAGCACAGTTATATGACTTTATTATCGTCGGAAGCAATGCAGGCATCCCCGAATGGGACGAGAGCTACATCATTGGTGAAATAATATCCGTAAGCCAGAAACTAAGTGTTACCAGTCATGAATGGATGATGCCTTATAGCATGCTAGGCTTCACCAAGATCGCAGAAGAACAGGGTGAGCTTGCCGCAATGGCTGCTTTAAGCATTCTCGACGGTGTAGATATTGCCAGGATCGCTATTGTTCCAAACCGCAAATGGGATATATGGACAAACTCAGCACTGCTGGATGCGAGCGGCATGAAATTATCAGATGGACTTTTACGTAAGTCCAAACAAATACAGTAATAATTTTGCTATTACGCTGAGTATAGGGAAGAACGAGTCGAGCACATGAACCCAGTGATCACCAACCTGCAACGTTTAATGTTCTGGCTTATTGGCCTGGTGTTATGTTCTATCATTGGACTGTGGACACTTAACCTGGAATTATCCAGGACCGAGCATGAATTTAAAACCCAGGCCAACCTGGTATACGATGAACTGACTCGCCGATATAGCACACTTGAAGCAGTACTCACCGCGCTCGCAGGCTTCCACCAGGCGAGCGACCATGTCAGCGAAGTCCAGTTCTCGACGTTCGCCCAGGAACTCCTCAACGCCTACCCGTACATACGATCTGCTGTCTCTTTGCGAAAACTCAATAACAGCGACAGGGCAAGTCTTGAAGAAGAAAAAAATGATCTCGGCTATTTTCAATTCCAGGTATCTGAAACAGCTCAGGGCAACAGGCTCATCCCGGCACGTGAGAGACCCGAGTATCTGATCATCAATGTAATCGAACCGCTGCAACCCCATATGGGCACCTTGCTCGGCTACGACGTACTTTCCAGCCCGGAACTCAACACAGCCGTTAGCAAGGCCATCCGCACAGGCAAAGGCGTGGCTTCATCTGTCACGCACCTGCTGCAACGTAACGGTGGCATTATGATTTTCAAAACGGTCTACCAGGGAAGATACGCACCCAGCAGTCTTGAAGAACGTATCAGCATGTTCAATGGTGCTATTGCGATTGAAGTCGGCGCCGACAGTCTGCTCGGTGAGCTCGTGCCTGATACGCTGGACCTGAATATCAAATTAAACCAGAACAAGCCAGACTCGAATGAATCATTTGAGTACTCACTGGTAGAAAAAAACCTGGCCAGTAACAGTTATGCGCTACTGCCGGCACTGACTCACACACGTGGACTAAATTTGTATGGTCAGGAGACCGAGCTCAACGTCAGCAAAGAAATTGACATTCGCAATATAAACTATGTCTGGACAGTGGTCTCCGTTGTCAGTTTTTTACTTATTTATATTGCAGCAATATCCGCGTGGCGACATCGCCTGGTAGACAGGCAGCATGAACAGGAACTCGAGGGCTACGCTGCACGCGCCGCTTTTTCTGAAGAAAATACAGATCCAATTCTACGTATCAACCGAGATGGCCTGATACTCTATAGTAACGAACCAGGCCGTCAAATTCTTAACGTCTGGGGAACACATATCGGCGGACATGCGCCTGGTGATATCAGCAAATTTGTTAACGAGGTATTACGCCAGGAACAACACCAGGAACTTGAAGTGACTGCTGGCAGCACACATTTTACACTGCGCTTCATACCGCGCACTATGCGTGATTATGTCAACATCTATGGGCGCGATGACACTGAACAGAAACAGGCAGAACTCGATTTATTAGAAGCAAAACGTGCCGCAGAAACCGCCAACATTGCAAAAAGTCGCTTCCTGGCCACCATTAGTCATGAAGTGCGCACACCGATGAATGGTGTTCTTGGCATGCTCGAATTACTGCAATCTTCACAAATGACTGACAGGCAACAGAAATTTACAGAAACCGCGATCCGTTCAGGAAAGATACTGCTCAGCCTCATAAATGAAATTCTGGATTTCTCAAAAATGGAATCCAGTAAACTAAAACTCGAACATTTACCATTTAACCTGGCTGACGTGCTTGATGACGTATTGCAAATAGTATCTGAAGCCGCACGAATCAAACGACTAAACCTGGTTTTAGATGCGCCGGAAACCAGGTTATTTTTCGTAGGTGACGAACAGCGAATCAGGCAGGTATTAATTAACCTGGTGGGTAACGCAGTAAAATTCACTCAGTACGGTGAAATATGTATTCGCATTGTGCCGCTCCAGGACCATGCTGATAGCATGCACCTGAAGATTGAAGTAGAGGATACCGGGATCGGTATTCCACCCGGCGCACAGTCACATATCTTCGATGCATTTACCCAGGCTGATGATACGACGACGCGTAGATTTGGTGGCACCGGCCTGGGACTTGCTATCACCAGGCAACTTGTCACGCTCATGGGCGGTGAAATTACAGTCAAGAGTACACCTGGCAAAGGCTCGATATTTACCGTATCACTCCAGCTTACAAAACAACCAAAAAATGCAAGAAATGAAAATATAGAATCTGTTAGTGAAGTGAAAAGTCACTATTCAGCCACTGCGGGTACCGGAAATATCAAACCACATACACGTGTATTACTCGCTGAAGACAATGAAATCAATCAGGAAGTCGCGCTTGCCATGCTTGAATCCGTTGGCTGCGAAGTTACTATCGTCGATGACGGTGAACTTGCGTTACAGGCATTAAAGAACAAACATTTTGACCTGGTGCTAATGGATTGCCAGATGCCAAAGATGGACGGCCTCGAAGCAACTCGCCGGGTCCGTAAGCAGCAGGCTGAATATGCACATATACCGATCATTGCGCTGACAGCGGATATACAAAAAGGTATCCGCGAACAATGCCGTGTAGCGGGTATGAATGATTACCTGAGCAAGCCGTTTTCAAAAGCCGATATCGAGGAGATCATCCACCGATGGTCACCACCGCATTAAGCCGATCACTGGTAACAGGCGCAAAACCATCAAGTCTCAAATCAAAACAACCCGCAAAAGCGGGTTTGTTGTGTGGCGCGCCTGGAGAGATTACGGATTACGTCCATGTAATCCGCCCTGCGGGCCGCAGCTGCGTGCGTTCAAATTTGCTCCCGGCGATTTTGTCGAACCAGGAGTCCGAACCAAATTCTCCAGCCGCACCATATAAAAAAACCCGCAAAAGCGGGTTTGTTGTGTGGCGCGCCTGGAGAGATTACGGATTACATCCATGTAATCCGCCCTGCGGGCCGCGCTGCGTGCGTTCAAATTTGTTCCTGACAAATTTGTCGAACCAGGCGTCCGAACCTAATTCTCCAGCCACACCATATAAAAAAACCCGCAAAAGCGGGTTTGTTTATATGGCGCGCCTGGAGAGATTCGAACTCCCGACCGCTCGGTTCGTAGCCGAGTACTCTATCCAGCTGAGCTACAGGCGCATATTCTGTAAAGGGGCGCAATTATGTGTGTTTGTAATCGTGGCGTCAATTTCATTTATAGCTGGCGCTACACCAAAGCCTCGTTCACCTCAATCTACTTATGAATGGGCCCAAAAATACTTGGGCCCATTCATAAGTAGATGGCTCAGAGCGAGGGATTACAAAATACATCCTTGTATTTTGCCCTGCGGGCCATCAGCCAAAAACGCTGATGTTCAAAATCGCTCCCGGCGATTTTAGTCGAACAAGGGTTCTCACCAAAGCCTCGTTCACCTCAATCTACTTATGAATGGGCCCAAAAATACATGGGCCCATTCATAAGTAGATGGCGCAGAGCGAGGGATTACAAAATACATCCATGTATTTTGCCCTGCGGGCCATCAGCCAAAAACGCTGATGTTCAAAATCGCTCCCGGCGATTTTAGTCGAACAAGGGTTCTCACCAAAGC
This sequence comes from uncultured Gammaproteobacteria bacterium, assembly GCA_963847575.1. Lineage (GTDB taxonomy): Bacteria > Pseudomonadota > Gammaproteobacteria > SZUA-229 > SZUA-229 > JASBSR01. The sequence continues at coordinate 1,297 of CAWKAL010000105.1, read as the reverse complement.
CTCGTTCACCTCAATCTACTTATGAATGGGCCCAAAAATACATGGGCCCATTCATAAGTAGATGGCGGAGAGCGAGGGATTCGAACCCTCGATGAGGTTACCCCCATACACCCTTAGCAGGGGTGCGCCTTCAGCCACTCGGCCAGCTCTCCAAAACTCAAATTTTTCTGGTAACAAACATTGCGCCAGGATATGCATGGCGCACGTGCGCGTTACTCCGGGCTCCTGCCCTTCGCCCTTCGGGCCATCAGCAAAAATCGCTGATGTTCTAAATCGCTCCCGGCGATTTAGTCAGCCACTCGGCCAGCTCTCCAAAACTCAAATTTTTCTGGTAACAAACATTGCGCCAGGATATGCATGGCGCACGTGCGCGTTACTCCGGGCTCCTGCCCTTCGCCCTTCGGGCCATCAGCAAAAATCGCTGATGTTCTAAATCGCTCCCGGCGATTTAGTCAGCCACTCGGCCAGCTCTCCGAATTCAATTGTTACCAGTTCAGCCGAGTGCTGCCTGTCTAAACATGGCGCACGTGCGCGTGTCTGCAGACTCCCGGCCATCACCCTTTGGGCCGCACTTCGTGCGTTCAAAAGCTGATTTTTCAGGCCCTGAAAAAAACAAAAAAGCAGCCTTCGCACACGAGGTGCGAAGCTTACCTTTGTTGAGTCAATGGGTAAAGCTATTCGGTAGTTGCAGTGTTACCTTGCTCGGCCTTGATCCGCTCGTAAATCTCTTCACGATGGACAGCGACGTCCTTGGGGGCATTGATACCTATTCGTACCTGGTTACCTTTTACGCCTAGAACAGTTACGGTTACTTCATCACCAATCATCAGCGTCTCACCGACGCGTCTTGTCAAGATCAACATATCCTTTCTCCTTTTTGGCACATATAGTTAAGTGAGAGGATCGAACAGCGCGATAGTTCTGCTCCCTCACTTTTCCCCGGTACATATACAGGCACAGCCGGGGCTACTGCATCCTGTCATAATTATGTCAAATTTATCTGCTTTACGCTATGACAGACTGTCCGGTTTGCCGGCTTGATCCAGTCCAAACGCTGCGTGCAGACTACGTACGCCGAGTTCAAGGTATTTCTCATCAACTACCACGGAGATCTTGATTTCAGAGGTCGAAATCATCCGTATATTGATTCGTTCATCCGCCAGTGTCTGGAACATGGTATTAGCAATACCGGCATGTGAGCGCATACCCACACCTACCAGCGATATTTTCACTATCGCATCGTCGCCAATAACCTTTTTTGCCCCTAGAGTATTTGAGGTATTTTGCAGCAGCTCGA
>CAWKAL010000104.1:0-4494 GCA_963847575.1 uncultured Gammaproteobacteria bacterium | reverse complement strand
TCCATGGGGAGCACCGAACTCAGAACAAGTTCCAGGTGACTTCTCAGGCCAGAACTTGAGAACAGAGAATGCAGTGGAATCCTCCATACTTCCGCCAGAAGAACTGATCAACAGAACCTTCCTGATGCCTCCTGAAGAGACGGCTCCCAATGCAGAGCTAAGATCATGGAAATGATTAAGGATCATTGTGAAGATAACAACTTTGAACTTCATTCAGAGAGGGTTAAGTTCAAGTGTCTCATCAATGGTCAATGCGAAGAAGTCATTGCTTATAATGACATCATTGACTACATTGAAGCAGATCAGATGGATTCTGTACCACAAAGGGAACATCCAAAGGGGGAGCAAGGATCACATGGGATCCAGCACCAATGTTCTCATCGAGTGTGAGAACAGTGAAACTGCATGGCAACCAGTCACTTGACAGGACAATGGTGGCACATATGACTGTGACCCAGTAACGGTTGCTATCTATGCCAGAGAGAATGGCCAGGATCGCTCGGGCTGGATATCGCGCTCGGTATCGGCGGCCTGCCGCGTGGCCGCGTGACTGAAATTTATGGCCCGGAATCTTCGGGTAAAACCACTTTAACCCTGCACGTGATCGCCGAAGTGCAAAAACTCGGCGGCACCGCGGCCTTTGTCGATGCCGAGCATGCGCTCGACCCGTCCTATGCAGAAAAACTCGGTGTGAATGTGGACGAGCTGCTGGTATCGCAGCCCGATACCGGTGAGCAGGCACTGGAAATTACCGATATGCTGGTGCGCTCGGGTGCCGTCGATATCGTCGTGGTCGACTCGGTGGCCGCGCTGACGCCCAAGGCAGAAATCGAAGGTGACATGGGCGACTCCCACATGGGCCTGCAGGCGCGCCTGATGTCACAGGCACTGCGCAAGCTCACCGGTAACATCAAGCGTTCGAACACCATGGTGATTTTCATTAACCAGATCCGGATGAAAATCGGTGTCATGTTCGGCAGCCCTGAGACCACCACCGGTGGTAATGCACTAAAATTCTATGCCTCTGTGCGTCTCGACATACGCCGCATCGGCGCCATCAAGCAGGGCGATGAAGTGGTGGGCAATGAAACCAAGGTCAAAGTCGTGAAGAACAAGGTGGCGCCGCCATTCAAGATCAGCCACCTTCGAAATTCTGTATGGCAAGGGGATTTCACGCGAAGGCGAGCTGATCGACCTCGGTGTGCAGCAAAACCTGATCGACAAGGCCGGTGCCTGGTACAGCTACAACGGTGACCGTATCGGTCAGGGCAAGGAAAAAGTACGCCAGTTCCTGCACGACAATCCCGAAATCGCTAACGATATTGATCAGAAGTTGCGTGAGCTGCTGCTGGTCAAACCCAGGTCGCGTGCAGAAGAAGCCATGGCTATAGATGAAGAGCCGGTAATGGAAGAAGCCTGAGGCAGGTAGTTTTCGCCATTGGCTGAACCCGATGCCAGGCAGGTGGCTGTCAGAATGCTCGCCAGGCGCGAGCATTCTGCTTTCGAAATCCGGCAAAAGCTCAGGCAAAAAGGCTTTGCAGGTGAGGCGATTGACGCAGCACTGGAACGGTTGCAGGGCACTGACTGGCAGTCGGATGAACGTTTTACCGAGGCCTATATTCGCAGTCGCAGAAACCGGGGTTATGGGCCGGTGCGTATCGCGCTGGAATTGAAAGAGCGGGGTATCGCTGAATCCTTGTATTCAACGCATCTGCATGCAAGCGATGATATCTGGGTCGATGCATTGCGCAATGAATACCGCAGAAAATATCGTGGTACAGCGGTCGCTGATTTTGAAGAGCGCGCAAAACGCATGCGTTTTCTGCAATACCGGGGATTTACCCTGGACGCGATACATAAAGTCATGGATGAACTTGAATAGCCATATATAAAACAATATTAAACAATAAGTTATATTAATTACTTAAAGTAAGTTAAGACATGACTGCAAGCGCAGAAATACGCCAGAAATTCCTCGATTTTTTCTATAGCAAGCAGCACGAAATCGTGCGCAGCAGCTCGCTGGTGCCTGCCAATGATCCCACCCTGTTGTTTACCAATGCGGGCATGGTGCAGTTCAAGGATGTGTTTCTTGGTCGTGACCAGCGTGAGTACACCCGCGCCACCACGGCACAGCGCTGCGTGCGCGCCGGTGGCAAGCACAACGACCTGGAAAATGTCGGTTACACCGCGCGTCATCACACCTTTTTCGAAATGCTGGGCAACTTCAGCTTTGGTGATTATTTCAAGCAGGATGCGATCAGCTATGCCTGGGAATTTCTCACCGAGGTCGTCGGCCTGCCCAAAGAGCGTCTCTGGGTCACGGTGTTTGAAGAAGATGATGAAGCCGCCGATATCTGGTTGAACCACATCGGGGTCGATCCGAAACGCTTTGGGCGCATCGGCGCAAAAGATAATTTCTGGCAAATGGGCGACACCGGTCCCTGCGGTCCCTGCACCGAGATTTTTTATGATCACGGCGAAGCTATTCCCGGCGGCCCGCCGGGTTCGGCCGAAGAAGACGGTGATCGCTACATCGAAATCTGGAACCTGGTGTTCATGCAGTACAACCGCAGTGCGGATGGCGAACTGCATACCTTGCCCGCGCCCTCGGTCGATACCGGCATGGGGCTGGAACGCCTCGCCGCGATCATGCAGGGTGTACACAATAATTACGATATCGACCTGTTCCGCCACCTGATCAGCGCCGCTGCCGAGGTGACCCACGCGGCCGGCACCGACAGTAAATCTCTGCGCGTGATTGCAGACCATATCCGTTCCTGCGCGTTCCTGATTGCTGATGGCGTGATGCCCTCCAACGAAGGCCGCGGGTATGTATTGCGTCGCATTATTCGCCGCGCTGCACGCCATGGCCACAAGCTGGGAATGACTGACCTGTTTTTCCACCGCCTGGTGGCACCACTCGCTGCCGAGATGGGGCAGGCCTATCCCGAACTGATCAGCGCGCAGGCTAATGTCGAACGTGTGCTCAAACTCGAAGAAGAACGCTTCGCTGAAACCCTCGACCAGGGCATGCGCATTCTGGAAACAGATATCAGCGCACTCAGTGGACAGACAATTCCAGGTGATACTGCGTTTCGCCTGTATGACACCTATGGCTTTCCGATTGACCTGACGGCCGACATTGCTCGCGAGCGCGGGCTGACTGTGGATCACGCCGGGTTTGAAGTGGCGATGGATGCGCAACGTGAACGCGCGCGCACTGCCAGCCAGTTCGGGGTTGATTACAATCGCGAGCTGGATGTTAAAGCCAGCACGGTGTTTACCGGTTACACCGAGGTTGAACACAACAGCAGGCTTGAACAGATGTTCGTCGAGGGCAAGCCGGTGAATAAAATTGAAAGCGGTGCACGTGCCGTGCTGGTGCTGGATGAAACCCCGTTTTATGCAGAGTCCGGTGGCCAGGTGGGTGATACCGGCAAGCTGATCAACAATGGCGCGGTATTTATCGTCGAAGATACCCAGAAGCAGGGCGCATCGGTGTTGCATATCGGCCATCTCGAATCGGGCACGCTCGCGATCGGTGATGGCGTGCACGCGATGATCGATTGCGCACGCCGCGAAGCTATCAAGCGTAATCACTCGGCCACTCACCTGATGCACGCCGCCTTGCGCAGCGTGCTGGGGGATCATGTTCAGCAAAAAGGCTCACTGGTCAATCTTGAGCGCACGCGGTTTGACTTCTCACATTTCGAGCCGGTGAGTCGCGAACAGCTCTACCGCATCGAACAAATGGTGAACCAGCAGATCATGAGTAACAACGCTACCACCGATAAAGAAATGGCGCTGGATGCTGCGAAAGCGGCGGGTGCCATGGCATTGTTCGGTGAAAAATACGACAGCATGGTGCGCGTGGTCAGTATGGGCGATTTTTCGACCGAGCTGTGCGGTGGTACCCATGTGCAACGCAGCGGCGATATCGGGTTTTTCAAAATTATCGCTGAGAGCGGGGTCGCTGCCGGTGTGCGCCGGATCGAAGCGGTGACCGGCGAGGCCGCGGTGAAATGGGCTGAGCACAAGGAAATGCAGCTCGATGCGATTGCCGACGCCGCGCGCACCGGTCGTGAAGATGTGGCAGATAAAGTTAAACAGCTCATCGAGCGCCTGCGCGAGCAGGATAAACAGCTGGCACAGCTCAAATCCAAACTCGCTTCACAGGCCGGGAACGACCTTAGTTCGCAAGCTGAAAATATAAATGGTATCAATGTATTAGCGACTAAACTTGAGAAAGTAGATAACAAGGAGTTGCGCACTACGCTGGACCAGTTGAAGAACAAACTCGGCTCCGCAGTGATCCTGCTCGCCACCGAGGAAGACGGCAAGGTGAAACTGATTGCCGGTGTCAGCAAGGACCTGACCGGAAAAATCCGCGCGGGTGACCTGGTCAACGTGGCTGCCGCCGAAGTCGGTGGTAAAGGCGGGGGTCGTCCTGACATGGCGCAGGCCGGCGGCGATCAGCCCGAACACATCGCT
>CAWKAL010000103.1:0-23870 GCA_963847575.1 uncultured Gammaproteobacteria bacterium | reverse complement strand
TTTATGTCGTCTGCTCGACGAGTACGTATTGCTGACGATTTGACCACGAGATGGAACGGAAAGCTCGAAGCGGTGCCGTCCCAGGAAGCCGTGCTGCTCCCATACTGCCCGAGGTAGGTCGGGACATCATTGCTGTTGTCGCCGTCGTCCGAAAAACTGCCATACCACTCCTCTCCGTCGTATTCCCAACCCGAAGCCACACCGTAGGGGTGGACCGAAACAAAGAGCTTGCCGAAGTCGGCGGCGTCTTGCGCGGCGTGGGTGGCGAGTTCCAAAAGCGCATTGCTGCTGGAGAAACCCCAGACCTCGAGCCTCCGGGGCCATTCCCTTGGCCGCGGGATCGTTCCCGAAGGCGCTGAGAGTGCCCGCCACGTGAGAGGCGTGGTAGCCGCCTTCCACGGCGTCGTCCATGAGGTGAATCTCCGGCATCTCGTCGTGGGCAGTAGTCGGCCCGTAGTAGACGTCCCAGAGTCCGATCTGTCGATACCGCCCGTCCGGAAAGACGGGCGCCACCTCGCGAACGAAGTCCGTCCCCATCGACGTGGCCACCTTGGCGTTGTGCGAAATCTCGTAGAGCGGCACCTCCCCTTCGAATCCCGCGAGCAGCGAACCGTGCTCGGTGAGCAACGGCAGACCCAATTGTGCGCCTTGGCTCGGTTGCCGCCTTCTGAGAGAGCCTCGAGACCCCGCAATTTCGCCACGAACTCGGCGTGCACGGCGGGATCCGAAAGATCGTGCGGCTCGCTCAGGAACGCCGCGATCTTATCGCTGGGAGAGGCATTTTTGGGAAGATCTACCAGGGGCGGCGACACGTCTCCCACGCGAGGAGGGCGCACGGCGATCTCTGTTTCCTTCTGCTCCTCCGGGACAAACTTCGCCTCGCCTTCCGGCCCCATCTGGCCAGACCCTGCCTTCACGGCGCTCTCCTCTGCAGGCGGTTCCAGCGACCTCAGGCCGCCGTTCAACAAGAACAACCCGGCCAACGCACTGGCAACGGCAACGGCAACGGCAAACTTCGTTTCTGGACCTCTCATCATCAGCAAAGCGGATTGCGCTGGGCAAATCTCTTTCGTGAATTTTCATAATTATGACGACTGTATATCACATGAATCTAAGAAATATGCCGCGTTTTGCCGGTAAATATTACCGCTTTCGGCTGCGGAGCCCCGCGCTCGGACGCAAAAAAAGCGCGGGCTGATTTGCCCGCGCTTGTGATGGGAGGGTCCCTCTTCCCAGAGCGATCCTGCCGGCGCTTACGGCAGTTGCTCGTGCTTGATGCGCAAAAACTCACATCTGGTCGTCCCGAACGGAACGGTCGAGCGAGCGACGACGCGAGTCATTCCAGGCTGGCCTGCCACGGGATCGGAAGAGAGCAGAACGGTCTCTCCCCCCTTCCACCCGTAAGGATCGTCGAGATCGGTGCGCCGCTCCACCGTGATCTGAAGCAAGTTCAAGGCCTCATCACTGATGTTGTAGGTGATCGTGAGGTAGTCCACGCCGGCGAAGTCGGCGGCGGTCAAGGCTCCCACCGGGGCGCTGAGCCCGGTCGCGGGATCGAGACCATGGGCGAACTCCGCCAGAGCAGTCGAGCCCGTCGCCATCGAGATCATCGAAGGGATTGATGCTCACGTAATCTCCGGCGTGCACGAATTCGTAGGCATCGGAGATGCCGTCGTTGTCGGCATCGAGCAGATCGAGATCGCCGAACTCAAATGCGCCCATGTCCACGCTGGTACTCACTTCCCGTGGTGCACCCGCCAGATCGAGCGGACTTACTTCCCCGAAATCACCATCGCCATCGACATCAGCCACATCGGCGGGAAGGAGCGCAACCGATCCGCCATTGAGGGCTGCTGAATTGGCAGGCACGGTAAAGTCGCCTCCATCGTCTCCGCTCCCGTTTGGATCAACGGGCGCGGTGAAGGCGGGATCGACATCAATATTGCCGCCACCATCGAATCCGATCACACTCCAGGCGCCGGACTGGGCGGAGTTGTGCACGAGACTGTGGTGGACCTGGGGATCCGGAGCCCCGGAGTGTCCGATGGAAGAACCAGGATCCGCTGTCGAAAAGGCCGCCTGATTGTTCCAGATGATGCAATTGTAGACGTTGGAGCCGGTGGTGGCTCCGCTGACGAGGAGTCCCCCGCCCTCCTGGGCCCAGGAATAATTGGCCGTGACGGTGCAGTTGACGAGATCGATGCTTCCCGCCTTGATCTCGACTCCGCCGGAGCCGAACCAGGCCTGTCCCCCGCTGAAGAGCGAACTCACCACCGAGACCGAGCCTCCGTTCACGCCGAGACTTCCGGGACCGGAACCCACGTTGCCGCGGAACTCACAGCCGTGCACGAGAACACCGGAAGAGTTTTGCGTCCACATCCCGCCTCCATCGGTCGCGGCGTTGTTGCGGGCCGACTGGCAGTTCACGATCCTGGCGGCGGAGTTGTCGAGATAGAAGGCGCCGCCGCGGTTTCCGCCATTGTCGGAGACGGTGCAGCCTTTCACGAGGGGCGTTCCGCCGATCAGGCACACCCCGCCGCCATTCACGCTGGCGGTGTTGTTGGTCACCTGGCTGTTCAGGATCTCACCGGCCGAGTTTTCAAGGTAGAGGCCGCCGCCCTGGTTTCCGACATTGGTGGAGACATCACAGCCCGTAACGATTGGAGCTCCGCCCAGGAGGCAAATTGCGCCGCCCTTCTGATTGGCGCTGTTGCTTGTCAGCTGACAGCGCGAAATGGTGGCGCTGCCGCCGTTTGAGTAAATCCCTCCGCCGGAATGCTTGGTGGCATCGGTGGCCGCTCCGTTGGTGATGATAAATCCGTCGAAGACCGCGGTGGCATCGCAGGCCGAGAGATCCACCACGTTATAACTCTTCTGGCCTCCTCCGATGTTGCCGTTCAGGGTCACGTTGTTCGTCCACGGATCGGCATCGTCCAGTGAAGAGTCTCCCGGCAAAAAACCGCCATACACCGACACCCCCGGCACGTACGGTTTCCGTCGCGCCGATGATGGGCTGGACCGATCGTCATGCGCGCTACTTCCTCAGACTGATTAGTCAACACACGCTGTTGTATACCGAGATGGTGACTGCCGGCGCGGTGCTGCACGGCCAGCGTGAAATCCTGTTGAAATACCATCCTGCCGAACATCCGGTGGCCCTGCAGCTGGGCGGCAGCGACCCGGCTGAGCTGGCGCGTGCGCGCAGATCGGCGAAGACCGGGGTTTCGACGAAATCAACCTGAACGTCGGCTGCCCCAGTGACCGGGTGCAGTCCGGCAGCTTCGGCGCCTGCCTGATGGCCGAGCCGGCTGGTGGCGGACTGCATTGCGGCGATGCACGCGGCGCATTCCGGTCACGGTAAAACACCGCATCGGTATCGACGACAGGAGGACTTACAACGAACTTGTCCGGTTTGTCGACACGGTCGCTGCAACGGGTTGCGATACGTTTCTCGTGCATGCGCGTAAAGCCTGGCTCAAGGGGCTCAGCCCGAAACAGAACCGGGACATCCCGCCGCTGCGCTACGACCTCGTGTACCGGCTAAAACAATCTCGCCCGGGGCTCAGGGTAATAATCAACGGTGGTATTAAGTCACTCGATGAAACAGGGCAGCACCTGCAACAGGTTGACGGTGTCATGCTCGGTCGCGAGGCCTACCACAATCCTTTTATGCTAGCTGAAGTTGATCGGCGTTTTTATCAGGCACAGACTGATGCCGTGACGCGCGAGCAGGTGGTAGAGCAGCTGCTGGCTTACATAGATGGGGAACTGCGCGCAGGCACGCGGCTGCATTCCATCACCCGGCATATTTATGGCCTGTTCGCCGGAATGCCCGGTGCTCGCCACTGGCGCAGGGAGCTCAGCACACAGGCGCATCGTCTAAATGCAGGTAGCGAGTTATTGAAGAAGGTCCTGCCAGGTCAGTTGTTGTGAGCAGGCGCTGGCGATTTCGATAAAGCGACAAGAGTTTGCTGGTATTTATGTATTTCGTGGTGATTTCCGCCTATAAGAATCAGTATCCAGTCCCATTCTGCCATCAGCTTAATGCCGGCTGCGAGCCTGTGCAGGGCGGCTCGATAAATGTGAAGCAAACGTTTTAATCAACATTAGATCCAGATCCTGAACAACGTATGGGCAAATTAATGCGTGCGACTTACTTCATCATTCCCGCTATATTTTTATTTGCTAATGCTATCGCGGATACCGAGCCGAATAACACCTGGGAGAATGCGACTGCGCTCGTTAAGGACGCCACTACCAGTGGTGCGCAGTCTGATGCCGACTGGTACGTAATCAATGTAACTGGCAGCCAGCGGCTGCTAATCGATCTGACCTTTACCCATGCCGATGGCAATATGCAGTTAGGCTTCTACGAGGACGGGTTTGCGCCTGGTAGTTTTGTACCGGGAGTGTTGAAGGCCAATAGTGAGGGTAATTTCACGGATAATGAATTTCTAGATACTCCTGTATCAACTTCAGGAATTTATTACCTATGGGTTTATGCTGGCGGCGCAACACCTGGCGGTAACAAAGGAAACAGTTATACATTGACCTGGACTGAACTGACGACGGCCGATGATGGAAATGAACCGAATAACATGAACAATGAAGCCGTCTCTATCAATGAGAATGCTGTCGTCCTGGGTGTGCAATCGGATGAGGACTGGTACAGCATCAATGTTACCCAGGGTAATGAACGTGTACTGGCCTCTTTGAGGTTCCATAACCTGGGGATTCCCGGGGATGCGATTGATCTCGATCTCGAATTAAGAGATTCTGGCGGTACTGTGCTGGCTTCATCGCTGAATGGTGTTGGCATTAACGAATCGATTAACTACGTGGTTCCCGCTCCGGGTATTTACCACCTTCGCGTGTTCGGCGATGACAATGCTGACGGCTATGCGTTATCGTGGGATGGCGTTGTTCCCTCGAGTACCAGTACTACACCAGCACCAGCGAGTAGTTCCAGTGGTTCGCTCGCACCCGTCCTGGTGTTTGCACTGTTGTTGACGGGTGTGCTGAGAAGAAAGCCTGGTTAGCAAATACAGGCGTTTAGTTTCTGCGAAATCCGCATCAGGTCACAAGCAGTGCCAGCTGATAAGAGCTAGCAAGCGAAGGCTGCTGCCGGCAGTGTAATTTCTGGTGCCTGAAACCAGATTGAATCCGGCCTGTCGAAAATCATTACAGTTTAGCTCAAGATATCTATCTGATATTTAATGAAATAAATTGTTTTTGCGCGAAAATTATCGATTAATCGGCATTTTTATTCAGGGATGACAGCCATTCGTGTTATCAGCGGAAATTATCTAACTAACTGAAATGTATAAATAATTAGTGCACTGTGTGTTTGTCGTCGCCATCCCGCAAAGTCGAAAATAATTACACATTTAAGAAAATTTGTTTCGACGCCAGATGTTAGGTCTATGATTTTAAATGTATTTTTGGACTGGCATAAATATTGTATGGTATTAGGTAGTACTTGATGGTCATCGTATCTTATGGTGGGTATCAAGCGATTTTTCGTGGGTGCATGCTGCAAGGCTAGTTGATTTTGCATGTCATCCAGAGGGTTATTTTACTTTTCGTTAAGGAGTTATAAAAAATGAAACTAACTAAATATTTAGCAGCAACTGTTTTGATGACAGCTTCATCAGTTGCATTGTCGGCTACGATCTGGACGCCCACCAACGAAGATACTGATTTTATTCAGTTTGATTTTGCTGGCATTACAACCAATGGTGGCACGCTGGCATTGTTTGATGATGTCAGACTTTGGTGGTACTGCCCTGGTGATTGGTTCAGCTGGTGGTAACGTGGTCTTTACCGATAACATGGATGGCTCATGGGATGCTGCAGTACTTCGATGTTACAAACACACCGGGTGGATCGATTACCCTGAGCTGGTAGGCAACACTTCACACTTGGTATTGACTGGGGTGCTGGTTACTTCGGTGACACAAGTTACTCACTGCAATCCAGCCCTGATACATACCTGATTAATTTTGATGGTGTGGCAGCGGACAGATCTGCAAGATCAGGCAGCACGCTGGCGGTTGACCTTGCGCCTGTGCCTGTTCCTGCAGCTGTCTGGCTGTTCGGTTCTGGCCTGCTTGGCCTGGTAGGTGTTGCACGTCGTCGCGCTTAGTCACGATTCAGTGCAGCTACTAAAAAATCAGCGACTTCGGTCGCTGATTTTTTTTGTCTGGAATATATTCCGCCTTATGTTATTGCTTCGTTCGACAGATCCTGGTTAAGCAAGATCTGATTGCTGTACATTTGTATCTCAGCCACAGGTAAATACGCGATCGAGTGATCCGTTTTTGTGCGCTTTGCGCCTACGGGCAGATGTTCCGGGTTGCGGTAACGGTTTTTTATGAACCAGTTGTGTCGGAAATACTTACTAATAGACATTATGATCTATGGGTAAATTGCGCATATTTATCAAGTATTGCTTTCTAATTATATGTCGGAATTATTTACATATTTAAAATATCAATTAACTTATTGAATAAATAAATAAATAATACTTAGTTGTCCAGGTAATCAGCGAATATTTGTAGGTGTTTTATTACGAAATAGACTACTAGACTCGCGGGTAACCGCCTGAAATATGGCTGATTCCGTGGTAATTGACCATGACATGTGTCGATATTTAATACACTTTTTCTGCAGATGTTTTTGTCTGTCTTCAGCGCTGGGGTATAACTAACTGAAATATAAGTGTATAATAATGTATCGATAAGTTGGCACGTTTATTGTATTACTATCAGGGAAGATTATTCTGCGTATATCAATTGCGAGTCGTCAGGGAAATCCGGATTATGGGAATTAGAAATAATTACCGTTATGAAATTAAACAATTAATAAACAAGGAAATAAATCATGAAAATTTCACACATCTTAGCATTGCAGTGCTTGGCTTGTCCTCAGCTGCTGCATCAGCAGCCACAATATGGACACCTACCAATGAAGACACTGATTTTATTCAGTTTGACTTTGCTGGTATCACCACCAACGGCGGCACGCTGGCATTGTTTGACGAGTCAGACTTTGGCGGTACTGCCCTGGTGATTGGTTCAACTGGTGGTAACGTGGTCTTTACCGACAACTTGGATGGCTCATGGAATGCTGAATTCTTCAATGTTACTAATACATCGGGTGGATCGATTACCCTGGCTGGTGGTAACAACGTTCTCGCTGGGTGTTGACTGGGGTGCTGGTTACTACGGTGATACAAGTTACTCGCTGCTATCCAGCCCTGATACATACCTGATTAATTTTGATGGTGTGGCTGCGGACGGATCGACAAATCAGGCAGCGCTCTGGCGGTTGACCTGCAGCCTGTGCCTGTTCCTGCAGCTGTCTGGCTGTTCGGTTCTGGTCTGATTGGCCTGGTAGGTGTTGCACGTCGTCGCGCTTAAGCACGATTTGTTAATACTAAAAAAACGGCGACTTCGGTCGCCGTTTTTTATTGCCCTGAATAATTATCGGTAATAATGAAGTCTGTTTCAGTCACAGCCGGTGCGTTGACGATAGCTGAATATAAAGCTCGCATCGGGTGATGCACCCACCTTGAGGTCTTCACTGATGGCGATATCAAAATCCGCGCAGTCGTCAAGATGTATGCGCCCGCCGAACACGATCAGGTAACTGCTGCCGAGTAGTTTCAGGCTGCTGTCAGGATATATGTCGGTGTGGCCATTGAGTTGCACCCGCAAATCAAATGCGCGATGTGCATTCCATTCGAGTCCGGTGTGTGCAAACCAGACAGTGTCAGCGACTTCGACGCCATTGAGTTGCGAATCGCCCGGTAATACCAGCGCCAGGCTGGCATCGAGTTGCCAGTCGTTGTGAAGTTTATGCACGCTGGCCAGTTGCAGAATGAAGTCGGTGTGTTCACTGCCGGTTAACTCGCGTTGATTGCCCGTGGGCAGGTCGGCGCTGAGCCATACACTGCTGGCGTGATTTGCCGATGCATGCAGCTGTCTGCCCAGTCCGAGCTGTACATCGCCAATACCGCTGCTGGAATCGACTATATCGACAACCGTGTTCGAATTATCCAGGTAACGGATGTGAAAACCATTATCGGCCACGTTGGGCCGGTTCGCCTGCGGCAGGCTGAAGGCTTCGTGCCAGCCGTCAATTGCATTGTCGAGGAAACCGCCGCCGTAATGGATCAGTGGAATATCGAGCCTGAAGGCCCAGTCCTGCGCGAGACCGATGCTAAGGCTGTAGTTGAGTTCGTGTGATTCGTAATCCAGCAGCAGGGATTGCGTTGAATCACTCTCCGAATTCAGGGTGTTGGTGATGTTATAACTGAGCGACCAGTCGAAGCTGTCGCGCGGTGTTACGCGTGCACTGGGCGACAAAGGGCAGGCCGTGTATCAGCACCAGTGGATTCTGGTCGCGGCTGATGAATGCGTCGGCCGAAACGCTGGCACTTGTAAACAGCAGGCACAAAAAAGCCCCAGAGACTCTGCAGTCTGTGGGGCTTTTATAGCAACAAGCGAACTGCTTATTTCAGGCTTGCGTAATAGGCAGACAGGTTAGCAATGTCAGCATCGCTGAGTGGCTTGGCCATAGGCGCCATGATTGCATTCGCACGGGTGCCGTCCTTGAATGCCTTCATCTGGGCAACCAGGTAAGCTTCTTTCTGGCCGGCCAGGTTCGGGTAAGTCGGCACAGCGCTGATACCAGCGGGACCGTGACAGCCAGCACAAGCTGGCGGCTTTGGCTTTTCCGGCAGCAGCATCACCTGCAGTGGCGACATTGGCGGCGGCAGCAAGTGCAAGTGCAGACAGTAGGGTCAGAATTTGACGTTTCATGTTGTTTTCTCCTGTATGGAAAAAGTGATATATCTGAAAAAGTCAGAATATCTGTTAAAAATCATGCGCTTACATTATGCAGGCGCGGCGAGAAACTGATACGCGCCGGATGTTACAGTAATTCAGGATTTCTTGCATATACGCCAAATGTTTCGAAATGCAAATTTACTGGCTGTTATTACAGGTAACGCCCGGCACTGGCGATAGCTATGACAATCAGGCCGATGGTGAGGTTCAATCCCACCAGCATGCGGATTTGCCCCAGCCGGCGGCCGCCTTCAGGATAATCTTCAATTATCACGGCGTGGCGCAGCCGGCGGTATGGCGCAAAGTAAACGTGGAAAAAGATCAGCATCATCACGATGCCCATGCCGTGCATCAGGTGAACATGCAGCCCGACGCTGTCAAAACCACCAAAAATGCTGAACACCATCCAGTAGCCGGTAACGATCAGCACTAATAATACTCAGCCAGACCCAGACAAAAAAGCGTTTGAAGCTCTCGATCCACAGGCTTAAGCGCTGGGGCGGCTCCAGTACCTGTGCCGCCGCTGGACGCAGCGCCATGTAGGCGAAAAACATGCCGCCGACCCAGATGACCGAGGCGAGAATATGCAGGGCGATGCTGACAGACATTTTTGATCTCATTTGTGCATTTCAAGAGTGTGCGCATATTAGTCGTCCCTGTGTGGATATGCAAAGCCCCGTGCATTGGTGGTAAAGTGTGCCGCTTTTCGAGCCTAAGCCTACGAGGAATATGACATGGCAGATTTTCAGATAGCCCCATCCATACTGTCGGCAGATTTTGCCAGGCTGGGTGAAGAAGTCGACAACGTACTCAAGTCCGGTACCGACATTGTGCATTTCGACGTGATGGACAATCACTACGTACCCAATCTGACCATCGGACCGCTGGTCTGCGAAGCACTGCGCAATCACGGTGTGACCGCGCCGATTGATGTTCACCTGATGGTGAAGCCGGTGGATCGCATCATTCCGGATTTTGCCAAGGCCGGGCGCGACGTATATTACTTTCCATCCCGAAGCCAGTGATCACATCGATCGCAGCCTGCAGCTGATCCGTGAAAGCGGCTGCAAGAGCGGGCTGGTATTCAACCCGGCAACACCGCTGAGTTATCTTGAACTACGTGCTCGACAAGGTCGACATGGTGTTGCTGATGTCGGTCAACCCGGGTTTCGGCGGCCAGGCATTTATTCCAGGCACGCTCGACAAATTACGCCAGGCACGCAAGATTATCGATGCCTCGGGTCGTGATATCCGTCTGGAAATTGACGGTGGCGTCAAGGTCGATAACATCCGCGAAATCGCAGAAGCCGGTGCCGATACGTTTGTCGCCGGTTCCGCCATATTTGGTGCGGGGTCAGATAAGGATGCGCATGGCTACGATACGGTTGTAGGCAAAATGCGTGCGGAGCTGGCAAAAGTCGCTTAAGGCGATTGAGCTGGCCTGCGGGTTCATACTATGCAGACAAAACCAACGTCTAACACGGCATTATTAAAACGTCCGGCCATGGTGCTGATCGATGTCGATGGCACCCTGGTCGACAGCGTGCCCGACCTCGCCTGGTGCGTGGACGAAATGCTGAAACAGCTGGGCATGCCGGTGCGCGGTGAAGCGCGTGTGCGTCACTGGGTCGGTAATGGTGTCGAGCGCCTGGTGCAGCGGGCTTTGATGAACCAGCTCGATGGCATGCCCGATGATGCGCTCTACCAGAAAGCCCTGCCGATATTCCAGCAGCTGTATAGTGAAAACACCTCGAAACGCAGTTGCCTCTACGACGGTGTGAAGCAGGCGCTGGATTTCCTTAAAGCCACCGGCGTCAAAATCGGCTGTGTGACCAATAAGGCGAGCCAGTTTACACTGCCAATCTTGCGCGACCTCGGCATTGCGGATTATTTCGAGCTGGTGATTTGCGGCGACATGGTTGAAAAGAAGAAACCCGATCCGATGCCGCTGTTACAGGCAGCGCAGCAGCTCGGCGTGGCACCGCAAGATTCATTGATGCTGGGCGATTCGATGAGCGATGTAAAAGCCGCGCGTGCCGCCGGCTTTGGTATTATTTGCATGTCTTACGGGTATAACCATGGTGAGGATATTCGCGATTATCACCCCGATGCGGTGGTCGATTCGATGGCTGAAGTGCAATCACTGGTGGCATGGTAAGCGCCAGGTCAGCACACCGGGACAGGCGACGAAGGGCATAAATTCGGCTACACTGCGCAGACGATGAAAACGTTTTCCACACAGCAGGGCAAAGCACTCCAGCGCGCATGGCGATGGTGAGTATTGAGTGTGAGCACGCATTTGTGTAATGCGGCATTGTTACCCTGACTCAGGAAAACGCCATGACATCTAAAAAACCGAAATCTAATCCAGCAACAAGCACGCAGTCGGCTGACACAGCGGCAACTTACCAGCGCACGCCGCTGGTGCGTGAAGTGCTGGCCGATCTCGACACACCGCTCAGCACCTATTTAAAACTCGCCAATGCGCCGTATTCGTATTTGTTCGAATCTGTCCATGGCGGTGAGAAATGGGGGCGATATTCCATCATCGGATTGCCGTGTCGCACCCGGCTAAAAGTGTTCAATCGCGATATTGTCATCGAGCAAGACGATGCTGTCATCGAGCGCATGACGGTTGAAGACCCGCTGAGCTACATCAGCGAGTTCCAGCAGCGCTACCAGGTAGAAGAGCGAGATGGCCTGCCGCGATTCACCGGCGGCCTGGTCGGTTACTTTGGTTACGAGACCATTCGTTACATCGAGTCCAGGCTGGATATAGAAAAACAGGGCACGAGCAAACCCGATCCGCTGGGCACGCCGGATATTTTGTTGATGGTGTCAGAAGAAGTCGTGGTATTCGACAATCTTGCAGGCAAGCTTTACATCATTGTGCATGTTGAATCGAATAATGCAGCGGCGCAGGAACAAGGTGAGCGCCGCCTGCAGGAGATCGAAGACAGCCTGCGCAACAACAGCATCGAAATTCCGACTCACAAGGCGCGCCATGTGAGTGAAACGGATTTTGTTTCCGGATTTACCGAAGCAGGTTTCAAGGCTGCAGTTGCAAAAGCACGCGAATATATAATTGACGGCGACATCATGCAGGTAGTGCTGTCTCAGCGCCTGACAATTCCGTTCAATGCGCGGCCGATGGAGCTGTATCGCGCGTTGCGCAGCCTCAATCCATCACCGTATATGTATTATCTCGACCTGGGTGATCACCACGTGGTGGGTTCGTCGCCGGAAATCCTTGTGCGGCTGGAAGATAACCAGGTCACCGTGCGTCCGATTGCGGGCACGCGTCCACGCGGCAAAGATGAAGCCAGTGATCTTGCGCTGGAACAGGAATTGCTGGCCGATCCGAAAGAGCTCGCCGAGCACCTGATGCTGATCGACCTCGGTCGCAACGATGCCGGGCGCGTGAGCCAGACCGGCAGCGTAAAACTCACTGAGAAAATGGCGGTCGAGCGTTACTCGCATGTCATGCATATCGTCTCCAATGTCACCGGTGAACTCATCCCGGGGCTGAATGCAATGGATGTATTGCGCGCGACTTTTCCGGCAGGCACTGTTAGCGGCGCACCAAAAATTCGCGCGATGGAAATTATTGATGAACTTGAACCGGTCAAGCGCGGGATTTATTCGGGCGCTGTCGGTTACCTGTCGTGGAACGGCAACATGGACACGGCAATAGCAATTCGCACTGCAGTGATCAAGGACAACCAGCTGTCTATCCAGGCCGGTGCAGGTATTGTGTACGATTCAATACCCGAAAACGAATGGGCCGAAACCATGAACAAGGGTCGCGCTATTTTTCGTGCCGTCAGCAAGGCGGAAGCGGGGCTGGATAACCCGTTGCAGGTGCGTCGATGAAACTCGTATCAAAGTCTGCTCGCCTGTTCTGCAGTACGCTGCTTGTGCTCTGCGCCAGCATGAATGCACATGCAATCAGTGCAGGTCAACTCGCGGTAGTGTTTAATACCGCAGATCCAGACAGCCGTGAACTGGCGGGTTATTACCAGCAACAGCGAAAAATTCCACCGCAAAACATGATTGCGGTTGAAATGCCGCCGGGTATTTCAAAACTCAATCGTGACCAGTTTGCGAAAATATACAGCCAGGTAATCCAGGCTACGCCCGCCGGGGTGCAGTACTACGCGCTCGCATGGAGCCAGCCCTACCGCGTTGCCTGTATGTCCGTCACCAGCGCTTTTGCCTTTGGTTTTGACGAGAAATATTGTGGTAGTGGTTGTGTGGCCACAGCGCCTGGCGCGTATTTCAACAGTGACAGCACTGCACCTTACGATGATTTTAAAATTCGCCCGTCGATGATGCTTGCAGGTAGTACACTGTCAGCAGGCACGGGCGATGATTGATCGTGGCGTGCGTGCAGACCATCATCAGTCAGGGCAGCCGAGGGCGACTGCGTACCTGGTAAGTACATCCAATAAAGCACGCAATGTACGTGCACGGCTCTATCCTGATGTAGTCGCACAACTGGGCCATCGCCTGCCAATCGAGATCGTGCACAGTGATATGCTCGAAAACAAACCCGATGTCATGTTTTATTTCACCGGTTTGGTATCAGTGAATAATATCGAGAGCAACACGTTTGTTGATGGTGCTATCGCGGATCACCTGACTTCAAGCGGTGGCAACCTGTTTGGTGGACAGTCAGATGAGCATATTGCGCTGGCTCGATGCCGGTGCGACGGCCAGTTATGGCAGCGTAGTGGAGCCGTGTGCATTCGTGCAAAAGTTTCCCAATCCCGGGATTGTGATCGATCGTTATACGCGCGGTGAAAGCCTGATAGAAGCCTACTGGAAAAGCGTGCAATGGCCGGGTCAGGGCGTGTTTGTCGGCGAGCCGCTTGCAACGCCATACTCGGTAGCTAAACGTTAATGAAGAATTTTTCGGCAGAGATTTTACAGCGT
The DNA here is from genome assembly GCA_963847575.1 of uncultured Gammaproteobacteria bacterium. Taxonomy (GTDB): domain Bacteria; phylum Pseudomonadota; class Gammaproteobacteria; order SZUA-229; family SZUA-229; genus JASBSR01. The sequence goes on along the minus strand of CAWKAL010000103.1, from coordinate 10,083 downwards.
CAATAATCAAAATATTTGCGGGCCCGCTATGCTAGTAATGATCGACAATTATGATTCATTTACCTACAACCTGGTGCAATACCTGGGTGAGCTGGGCGCGGATGTGCGCGTGTTTCGTAATGATGAAGTGACACTTGAGGAAATCGAAAAACTCAAACCCGAGCGCATCATGATATCGCCGGGCCCATGCACGCCGGATGAAGCCGGTGTGTCAATGGACGTGATAAAGCATTTTGCCGGCAAGGTGCCGATACTCGGCGTGTGCCTGGGTCACCAGAGCATCGGCCAGGTATATGGTGGCGATATTGTGCACGCAGGTGAAATCATGCATGGAAAAACTTCGCAAATTCATCATAACAATAAACACGTTTTCAGCGGCCTGAGTAATCCCTACACAGCGACGCGTTATCATTCGCTTGTGATTGACAAAAATACCTTACCGGAATGTCTTGAGGTGACTGCGTGGACTGAAGATGCCAATGGTAAGCTCGACGAAATCATGGGAGTACGGCACAGGCAGCTTGCGGTTGAAGGCGTGCAGTTCCATCCCGAATCGATACTGACCGAACACGGTCACGAATTGTTACAGAATTTTCTGGAAATGAAATAAGGGGCGACCAGATATGTCCATGGATATGCAAACCGCGATCCGCGCTGTAACCGAGCGCAAAAATCTTTCTGCCGATGACATGAAGGCTGTCATGCGCCTGATTATGACGGGTGAAGCAACGCCGGCCCAGGTCGGCGGTTTTCTCGTGGGTCTGCGCATGAAAGGCGAAACTGTTGATGAAGTCGCAGCGGCGGCAGCCGTGATGCGCGAACTCGCTACCCACGTAGATGTCGATACGCGAAACCTGGTCGATACCTGTGGCACCGGTGGAGATGCGTCCGGCAGTTTTAATATTTCTACCGCGAGCGCGTTTGTCGTCGCCGCCGCCGGCGGCCGTGTTGCCAAGCATGGTAATCGTTCGGTCTCGAGTAAATCCGGCAGTGCAGATGTGCTCGAAGCCGCGGGCGTTAATCTTGAACTCAGCCCGGAACAGGTAGCCGAGTGTGTGAATGACATCGGTGTCGGCTTCATGTTCGCACCCATGCATCACAGCGCGATGAAACACGCCATCGGCCCGCGCCGTGAAATGGCGGTGCGCACAATTTTTAATGTGCTTGGGCCGCTGACCAATCCCGCCGGTGCACCCAACCAGGTGCTGGGTGTGTTCAGTAATGACTGGGTCAAACCACTTGCAGAAGTTTTGAAACAGCTTGGCAGTGAGCACGTACTGGTGGTGCACGCCGAAGATGGGCTGGATGAAATCAGCATCGCAGGTGTGACGCATATCGCCGAACTTGTTGACGGCGAGATTAAAACCTATGACGTCAGTCCCGAGGATTTCGGCATGGAAGCTGTGAGTCTCGACCAGGTCCGGGCGCAGGACGCTGCAGACAGTCTCGCCATTATCAGGCGCGTGTTTGCCAACGAAGCCGGCCCCGCCAGGGACATCGTGTGCCTGAATGCAGGCGCGGCAATCTACGCTGCCGGGCTGACAGCCACGCTGGCAGAAGGCGTGGCGCGTGCCGCCGAAGTCATAGCCAGTGGTGAGGCGGCGGAAAAACTGCAGGCGCTGGTCGTGAAAAGTCAGCAACAATGAATAAACCGACTACCGATATTTTGCAAACCATCCTGGCGCGCAAACGCGAGGAAGTGGCTGCGCGAGTTAAACAGGTTCCGCTCGATGAGATCATCGCGCGTGCGCAACAGGCCCAGCCGGTTCGCGGGTTTTTTAATGCAATTGAAAGCCGTGCTGCCAATCAACTGCCGGCGGTCATCGCCGAGATTAAAAAAGCCTCACCCAGCAAAGGTATGTTGCGTGAAAATTTTGATCCGGTGGCGATTGCAAAATCGTATGCCGCCAACGGCGCCACCTGTTTGTCAGTGTTGACTGACACTGATTTTTTCCAGGGCAGTGATGCCTACCTGATACAGGCGCGCGCCGCCTGCACGCTGCCGGTGATTCGCAAGGACTTCATGATTGATCCGTACCAGGTCTATGAAGCGCGCGCGATGGGCGCCGACTGTATTTTATTAATTGTCGCTGCACTCGATGATGCAATGTTGACCGAGCTGCTCGAACTTGCCCAGCAACTGGGCATGGATGCGCTGGTTGAAGTGCACGATGAAGCTGAACTTGAGCGCGCACTAGCAAGTGGCGCAACATCTAATAGGCATCAATAATCGCAGTTTGCATACGTTTGAAACTTCGCTGCAGACAACGCTGTCGATGCTCGACCAGGTCCCGGAAGATCGTCTGCTGGTGACAGAAAGCGGTATTCATACACCCGAGGATGTCAGGTTAATGATAGATAACGGCGTTTATGCGTTTCTGGTTGGCGAGGCCTTCATGCGTGCAGAAGACCCGGGCAGCAAGCTTGCACAAATTGTTTGGTGAAGCAGTCAGGCAGTACTGAGGTTTAAAAAGCTCAGCGATGCAGCAGGAATTTCTGCACGCGCTGAACAGGCAGTGGCTGCGCTGGTAATGTGTCTGGTGAAGTGTCTGGCGATGAGTTTGTGAGCTGAACCGGGCGGTTGTTAAATCATCGCGTACCAAACACAACGATAGTCTTGCCATGCGCCGTGATCAATGAATCCTCTTCCAGCTCTTTCAGCACGCGCCCGGCCATCTCGCGCGAGCAGCCAACCATTTTGGCGATGTCCTGACGGGTCACCTTGATTTGCATGCCGTCGGGATGGGTCATGGCATCGGGTTCTGTGCATAGTTCCAGCAGGCAATGTGCAATCCGGCCCTTAACATCGAGGAATACCAGGTCGCGCACTTTCTGGCTGGTGCGTTTCAGGCGGTCAAAAATCTGGCCAGTGAGCAGAAACATCACGGTAGGGTCTTCGGGAACCAGCTGCTTGAATTTCTGGTAGCTGATATGCGCGATCACGCAGTTGGCGCGTGCGATCACCCACGCAGTGCGCTTGCCTTCTTCGCCTGTATCCAGGTCGAACAGCCCGGCTTCACCAAAAAAGTCACCCTGGTTGAGGTGTGCGAGGATAATTTCGTCACCGGTTTCATTTTCAGCCTGGACATTGGCCGAGCCTTCGATGATGTAATACAGGCTGTCAGATGACGTCGCCTTCGTGGATAATGACCTGCTTCGCGTTATAGTTTTTGCGATGCGAGTTCTTCAGCAGGTTTTCCAGTGATGGGTTCAGTTTGGGGATTTCACGAATAATATTCATGGGTGTCCTGCCTGATTTCTTGGCCTGTCCTCGTGGATAAAGGGCATAATACACAACTCGTTAAACTGACACCATGCTTTATTCGGTGGTGTACTACGCATGGCTTGCGAGGGGCAGATGAAAGCAACAGTAAAATGGCTGGATAATATGTCTTTTGTCGGAGAATCCGGCAGCGGGCACTCGGTAGTAATGGACGGTCCGCCTGAAGCGGGTGGCCGTAATATGGGCGTACGCCCGATGGAAATGGTATTGCTGGGCATGGGCGGCTGCACGGCATTTGATGTGGTGATGATATTGAAACGCTCGCGCCAGGATATCGTCGATTGTCATGTCGAGCTCGAAGCCGAGCGCGCCGCCGAAGTGCCCAAGGTATTCACCAAAATCCACGTGCATTACATTATCAAGGGCCGCCAGTTAAACGAAAAGCAGGTGGCACGCGCAGTCAACCTGACGGCAGAGAAATACTGTTCGGTCTCTATCATGCTGGCTGCAGTCGCCGAGGTGACGCACGATTATGAAATAGTGGATGTCTGAACGAATGTCTAATTCCACAATGCAGTCGTTTGATGCGCTGCAACAGCAGTACTATCACGCCTGGCTTCGGTTTCACCCGGAAGCGGCGGTTGATATTGGTATCGCCGATTACGCCGGCAAGCTGCGACCCTATAGCAGTGATGATATCGGCGCCCTGATTGCGCTGAACAATAAAATGCTGTCTGCCCTGGGTGAGATCAATAGCGGCGAACTTGCGCCAGCGCAGAAGATCGATTTCCAGCTCACCGCCGGTGCTGTCGAGCTTGAGCTGCACGACATCGAGGAACAGGACTGGCGCCTGCGCAATCCGCTGCAGTATTTGCCAGTCGATGCGCTCTACCAGTTACTGATCCGTCCCATCGAGGGTGTGCACGAGGCGCTAAAACATCGGCTGCAGGCAATACCGGACCATTTGCGCGGTGCCAAGTTAATGCTCTCGCAGGCGCCCGAACAGGTGGTACCGGTATGGCTGGAAGCGGCGATAGCGCAATCCCAGGCCGGCGCCGGCTTTGTACGCAACCTGGGCCGTCACCCCCTGATCACCCATAAGTTTACCAACCCCGCTCGCCTGCAACCGTATTTCGACGAAGCTGCGCATGCGCTCGAAGATTTTGCGCGCTTTCTTGAAAAAGGTATTGGCCGGCACGCGCAGGGAAATTTTGCCTGCGGTATTGAGCGCTTCGAACGGCGTTTGCTCAAACAGCATTTTCTTGATGTGAGTGCGGCGCAGGTGCTCGCTTTCGGTGAGCGCCTGCTGGCTGACACCCGCCAGCAGTTACTGGCGCAAACCCGAAGCATGCAGGGAGATGAAGACGTGCAGGGCCTGCTCGCAAAAATTCAGCAACAGACGCCGGCGTCGGCAACGCTGCTGGACCATTATCGCACTCGCATGCGCGATAGCCTGCAGTGGCTGAAAAAGGCCAAACTGGTCGATATACCCGCAAAACAGTCGCTCAAGGTGCAGCAAACGCCGGCGTTCATGCGCCCGCTGATTCCATTTGCAGCGTACGAGCCGCCGATGCCGGGCGATGCCGAACAGCACGGCTGGTACTACGTGAGCATCGATGAGCATGCGCAGTTGCACCCCGAGCAGAATATTTTCAGCATCGACCTGACCTGTGCGCACGAGGCTTTTCCGGGACATCATCTGCAATTTGTCACCGCCAATCAACAGCAGAACGCCAGTCCGGCGCGGCTGTTACACACCTCGGCCACCCTGTTTGAAGGCTGGGCGCTGTACAGCGAAGACCTGGCGATCGAGCAGGGCATGCTGGACAAGGATGAGCATCGATTCATGTTGTTGCGCGATCGCCTGTGGCGCGCCTTGCGGGTGATCGTGGATGTCAGCATCCAGACCGGCCAGATGACGCTGGAGCAGGCAGCCGCGCGCATGATTGATGAACTCGGATTTGATAAAAATCAGGCGCAAAGCGAGCTGGGCTGGTATAGTTCGGCGCCCACGGTGCCGTTGTGTTACGCCACCGGGCGAGAGCTCATATTGCAGCTGCGCGAGCATTGTGTCGGCCAAAATAGTATGGCCCTGGATGCATTTCATAATAAGATTCTGGCGCAGGGCTCGATTGCCCTGCCGCTGGTGATTTCAGAAATGTGTGGCGCGGATGTCTGGCAACAGTTGCGCACGACTGTCTTCGAAGCTGGCACCTGAAGCGTGCGATATATGGCGATGAAACAATTAGCGATGATGGACCGGGCATGAACCGGCCGGCGCCAACACAGGGAATGCATCACCTCGCGATTTACGTCAATCGCATGGATGAATGCCTGCAGTTTTATACCGGCCTGCTCGGGATGAAGATTGAGTGGCAGCCCGATGCGGATAATATTTACCTGACATCGGGCAGCGATAACCTGGCCCTGCACCGTGCAACCGAGCCAGTTGCTCGCGACCGGCAACAGGTGCTGGACCACCTGGGATTCATCTGCCGTCGAGCGCAGGATGTCAACGACTGGTACGCGTTTTTACTCAAGGCTGATGTAGAAATGGCGAGTCCGGTAAAGGACCATCGTGACGGCGCACGTAGCTTTTATTGTAAGGATCCGGATGGCAACGTGGTGCAGATGATATATCACCCGCCACTGTCACAGGGATGATTTGTTGTAGTTTCTGACTGGGTGGTATTTCACCATGAAAAACAAGCTTCAGCTGCACGGTTTCAACAACCTGACCAAAACCCTGAGCTTCAATATGTACGACGTCTGTTACGCGATGGGCGACGACGTAAAGAAATATATCGATTATATCGATGAAGAGTTCAACGCTGACCGTCTGACCAGAATACTCACCGAAGTCACGGAAATCATCGGCGCAAATATTCTGAATGTCGCCTACCAGGATTACGATCCGCAGGGTGCCAGCGTGACCATGCTGATTTCTGAAGAACCGGTAAACCTGGTCAAGCCCGAGAGCGTGGTTGCGCACCTGGATAAAAGCCATGTCACCGTGCACACCTATCCGGAAACCCATCCAACCGATGGTATCAGTACATTTCGTGCTGATATCGATGTATCAACCTGCGGGCTGATTTCACCGCTGCGTGCATTGAATTACCTGATCACTAATTTTGAAACCGATATTGTCACGGTGGATTACCGTGTGCGTGGATTTACCCGTGATATTGACGGCACCAAGCACTTTATTGATCACACCATTCATTCGATCCAGGATTTTATCGATGACGATATTAAATCCGAGTTCCAGATGGTGGACTTCAATGTCTACGGTGAAAAGATTTTTCACACCAAGATGATGTTGCGCACCTGGCAGCTGGATGATTACCTGTTTGGTGATTTAAGCAAGGACTACACCGAAGAAGAACGTGAAATTATCAGTGCGCGCCTGAAGCATGAAATGGAAGAAATTTTCTATGGGCGTAAATTACCCAAGTCGCCGGTATACAGTTCGACGGAATAATCAAGAACACCAAAAATCATACTTCCAGGTTTTTGTGTCCTGATAATTTCTGGATGGAATTATTAAGAGCTTGCTTAAACTCAAACGCGGTACGCGGCCGTGGTCATTACTTTTGACATCGCACGCATAAGTTTTTTCACCGGGGAGGGCAGGACACTGGCGCCATTATCGATAGCGGTGGTCGCATGCCTGGCTTCATCAGTTTGCATTTGTTGAAGTATGGCACGGCTGCGCTCGTCTTCTTGCGGCAGCTGCTGCAAATGTGATTGCAGGTGCTCGACCACCTGGTGTTCGGTTTCGGCAAGAAAACCCAGGTTCCATTTATCGCCCAGTGCACCGGCTAATGCGCCGATCGCAAATGAACCGCAATACCACAATGGATTCAGTCGACTGGTGTGCGAACCGAGTTCGTGCAGGCGGTTTTCGGTCCAGGCGAGATGGTCATTTTCTTCAGCGGCGGCCTGCTCGAGCTTGCTGCGCAACTGGGGATTTCGCGCGATCATCGACTGGCCCTGGTAGAGCGCCTGCGCAGAGACTTCACCCGCGTGGTTTACCCGCATCAGCCCGGCGATATGATTTCGCGTGCTGTCATCGAGTGTGTGATCGGCAATTTCGGCGGCAGGATAGGGCCGTTGCGTAACCATGGGTTTGCCGGCGACAGTGCGCATGGCAGTATCAAGGTGCATCAGCAGGCGGTCGACGGCAGTGTAATCACGCATGGTGTGTATATTGAATGCAACTCGCCCAGGGTGCAATATCCCGCCTGAGAATCATATCAGCCAGCTCGGGGGGCCACGTGCCATATTATAAATACCACGTCTTTTTCTGTACCAACCAGCGCGAGGGCGGCGAAATGTGCTGTGAGCAGTTCAATGCCAGCGAAATCAGGGAATATGCCAAGGCGAGAATCAAGCAGCTTGGCATGGCGGGCGAAGGCGGGGTGCGCATCAATACCGCCGGCTGCCTGGACCGTTGTGAGCTTGGCCCGGTCATCGTGGTCTATCCCGAGGCCGTCTGGTATAGCTATATCGATCGCGAAGACATCGACGAAATCATCGACCAGCATCTTGGAAAGGGCCAGGTGGTTGAGCGACTTTTGATATAACTATCTGAATATTATAATAATATACTGAAACTCAGCGCAGAGCTGGTTGCTCTGAACGGGCAGGTATGGCTGGAATGGAGCTAATAATTGTTGACAATAGAATAGATATATTATAACATTCTAATACATTGTCCCTATGGGCAGTTTTTAACTCCTCCATCCTCCCTTTGGTGGTTATTTGCGCGGACTCCTTGTCCGCGCTTTTTTTTGTGCGGGTGCCGGGTAAAGTGCTTGTCTGTGTGGATGAATTTCTGTAACATTCCGCCTCTTTGTTTGTGCGACCCGAATTGCGCCGCAAGGCCCTGAAACGGTTCGATACACGATAATAATAGATAACTCGGAATTCACCTGATGAAAACCATTAGTGCAAAAAACGAAACTGTACAGCGGGACTGGTTCCTGGTGGATGCCAATGGCAAGACCCTGGGTCGTCTTGCCACTGAAATTGCGCACCGTCTGCGCGGCAAGCACAAAACCATATATACACCTCATGTTGATACCGGTGATTACATCGTTGTTATCAATGCCGAGAAGGTTCGTGTCACGGGCAACAAAACCAAAGACAAAATGTATTACAAGCATTCAGGTTACATCGGCGGTATGAAGTCGATTAATTTTGAAGATCTTATTAAAAAAGCGCCTGAGCGCGTTATCGAAACTGCGGTTAAAGGCATGCTGCCGAAAAACACGCTTGGTCGTGCCATGTTCCGCAAGTTAAAAGTATACGCAGGCGCAACTCACCAGCACGCTGCACAACAACCACAGCCACTGGAAATTTAAGGTATCAGCATGGCAGAACAATATTACGCAACCGGTCGCCGCAAAACATCAAGCGCGCGCGTTTTCATGAGCACGGGCAGTGGCGACATCACTGTTAATGGTCGTCCGCTGGATGTTTTCTTTGGTCGCCAGACAGCGCGCATGATCGTGCGTCAGCCGCTTGAGCTGGTCGACATGAAAGACAAGATCAACCTCAACATCACTGTTACCGGTGGTGGTATTTCAGGCCAGGCAGGCGCAATTCGTCACGGCATTACCCGTGCCCTGATGGAATATGATGGCAGTCTGCGTCCAGCGCTGCGTAAAGCAGGTTTTGTTACACGCGATGCACGCGAAGTCGAACGTAAGAAAGTCGGCCTGCGCAAAGCGCGTCGTGCTACCCAGTTCTCGAAGCGTTAATTTATCGCGTCACGACATCGGCTGCATGTTCGCTGCCAGTCTTGAGATCGAGATCCATTGGGGAATCGTCTAACGGCAGGACAGCGGACTCTGACTCCGCTAATCTAGGTTCAAATCCTAGTTCCCCAGCCATACATAAAAAAGCCCCGTTTACGGGGCTTTTTTATTTGCCTGGTTTTTAGTTGCCTTGAAGCGTTCCAGTGCGCGCTCGCGCGTGGTTTTTAAATCGACGACGGGTTTGGGGTAATGCGTCCCCAGTTTTATGCCGCATTCGCTTAATACGGCTGCGGGCGCTGTCCAGGGCTGGTGCAGGTACTTGTCTGGTAGGCTGGCGATTTCAGGAATCCAGCGGCGGATGTAGATCCCGCCGGGGTCGAATTTTTGCGATTGCGTTACCGGGTTGAAAATTCTGAAATAAGGCGCGGCATCGGCGCCACAGCCGGCGACCCATTGCCAGCCCAGGGTGTTGCTGGCGAGATCGGCATCCACCAGCGTATCCCAGAACCATTTCGAGCCTTCCTGCCAGGGAATCAGCATATTTTTTGTCAGCAGCGAAGCCACAATCATGCGCACACGATTGTGCATCCAGCCGGTGTGCCAGAGCTGGCGCATGCCGGCATCGACCAATGGAATGCCGGTCTGGCCCTGTTGCCATGCACGCAAATTTCGGCTGTAGTTTTTTTCCCAGCGAAATTTTTCGAAGCGGGTATGCAGTGGTTTTTCGACGGTCTGCGGGTAGTAGTAGAGCAGGTGACAGGCAAACTCGCGCCAGCCGATTTCACGAATGAAGGCCTCGGTGTTGGCAACCAGGCCCGCCCGGGTATGTTCGCTGGTGTAGCGACTGGTTTCATCCACGATCTGCCGCGGACTGATTTCGCCAAAATGCAAATGCGGCGATAGCATCGATGTGCCGTCAGTATCAGGATGGTCACGGCCGATTTTGTAATCGGCTGCAGCATCGGTTAAAAAGCGTTCCAGTTGTGCATGCGCACCATGTTCACCGGGTTGCCAGAATTTGGCAAAGGCGGCATCCCAGTGAATTCGTGGCAGGAGTTCGAGCGCTTCGAGTTTTATAGATTTAATTTTTTTATC
>CAWKAL010000102.1:0-6778 GCA_963847575.1 uncultured Gammaproteobacteria bacterium | reverse complement strand
TCAGTACACTGGCGACGACCAGGTCAATCACCAGGAACGGAATAAATATCAGGAAACCAATCTGGAATGCAGTTTTAAGTTCACTGGTGACAAACGATGGCAGCAATAATGAAAAAGGCACTTTCTTGTCGGGGTCCAGTTTTCCATGGCCGGAAATATCGGCAAACATGGCCAGATCGGTATCACGCGTCTGTTGCAGCATAAAACCATAAAACGGTTCAGAGACTTTTTCGAATGCCACTTCAGAACTGAGCTGTTCATCGAGATAGGGTTTCAGCCCGGTCTCGTAGGCGGTATTGAACACCGGCGCCATAATGAAAAACGTCAGAAACAGTGAAAGCCCCAGCAAGATCTGGTTGGAGGGCGTCTGCGCAGTCCCCAGCGCCTGGCGCAGAATTGAAAATACAATGATGATGCGGGTAAATGACGTTGTCATGATAAGCGCAGCCGGCAACAGGCTGAGCGCAGTCATCATCGCCAGGATCTGGATCGTTACACTATAGGTTTCACCGCCATTGGCCGAAGGCGTTACCGTAAATGCTGTCATCCCCTGCGCTGCAACCGCACTGAAAGCAGGTAGCATGAGCAATGCTGCAGACAATAGTATTCGCATCATGAGGCTTTACCCTGTGACAGTATTGCGCCGAGTTTTTCTGCAAAACTTCCGCCGGGTGCAGAGACTGAACGTGAATGCACTGTTTCCACAGGCTCATCGAGTACGTGCAAGGTGTTAATGCTACCGGCAGCGACACCCAGCAGCAGCTGCTTATCACCCACCTGGACCAGCACAATACGTTCACGCGCACCCATGCTCATACCGCCCAGCATTTGCAATGCACCGTCAGAACTTGTCTGCAGGCGACCAAAGCGTTTGGCAAACCAGGCGAGTGCGACTATGCAGACAATAACGAACAGCAGGCCCACAACAAGTTGTGCCAGGTAACCTGCATTCATCGGATTATTCGTAATATTATTTTTTAGCACACCGGCTGCAGGCGTTGCATCTACCACCGCGTCTTCAGCAGCCACCACGCTCGAGATGAGCATGAATATGCAAAATTTTAGCGAACTAACAAGCGCGCGAGGATTTAACATCAACAGTGTTTCCTTATTTCAGTTTGCGAATGCGTTCTGCAGGGCTAATGACATCCGTCAGGCGGATACCGAATTTTTCATTCACCACCACAACTTCGCCGTGCGCAATAAGCACACCGTTAATCAGCACATCCATCGGTTCACCTGCCAGTCGGTCAAGTTCGACAACCGAGCCCTGGTTGAGCTGCAGCAGGTTGTTAATCGGTATTTCAGTGCGGCCGATTTCCATTGAAAGCGTTACCGGAATATCGAGGATCACGTCAAGATTGGGTTCACCCGCGCCATACCCGGCGTCATCGGTCGAAAGATCCATAAACCGTGCACGCTCATAATCGGTCTTGCCTGCTTCGGCTTCTTTATCATCAGCTGCCTCAGGTGCAGCATTCTGTGCAGCCATGGCCGCTTTTTGTGCCTCGTCCTGAGCACTCGCTGGCTCATTACCTGTGGATTCTTGTTCACTCATCTTGCATTTCCTCGTTTATTTAGTCGCTTGTTTAATATTCAGTTTCAATCGTGTGAATAATCAGGCCGCGGAATTGATTCAACATAACTAATGGCGTTTTTACCGTTTGATATGCCCAGCGCGCCCCTGAAGATCGGTATTTTTGCTGCACGCACGGTGACCAGTTCCGGTAATTTCACCGGGATCACATCACCCGGATTGAGATTGAGTATTTCGCCCAGTGAAAGCTGCGTATGGCCCATGAAACTGTCTAGTTTCACCGTCGCCGATTTCATCTCGTCTGTTAATGCACGGCGCCAGCGAGGATCGACAACTTCCTCTGTCGCCGGTGCGCCTGTTTCGAGTAATTCGCGAATCGGATCGTACATGGATAATGGAATGACCAGCTGGAACTCTCCACCACCGCCACCCAGTTCAATTTTAAAACTGGTAATAATGACAACTTCTGTTGGATTGATAACATTGACAAACTGTGGATTTGTCTCGGAACCGATATAACCATATTCAAGTTTGGCTACCGGCTCCCATGCTTTCTGCAAATCAGCAAATGAGATTTTCATCAACAACTGGATGATGCGCATTTCTGTTGGCGTGAAATCACGGCCTTCACTACTGCCCTGGTAGCGACCGTCGCCACCAAAATAATTATCGACAGTGGTAAATACCAGCTGTGGATCAATCACAAACAGGCCGGTACCACGTAAGGGCTTAACACTGATCTTATTGATGTTCGCCGGTTTGTTTATTGTTTTCACGTATTCAGAAAAATTCTGCATCGATACACCGACCAGGCTTATTTCCGCGGTGCGGCGTAGCATGTTAAACAGGCTGCTATGCATATTACGAATGAAACGATCATTCACCATATCGAGTGCCGGCATGCGACCACTGACACCCATATCACGACTCAACAGATCATACGGCGTGACTTCAGCATCCATCAATGCATCTGGCGTGGTATCAACAGCACCGCTATCAACACCGTGCAACAGCGTATCGATTTCGTCCTGTGTTAAATTTTCGTTCAAAGCATCGATTCCTACTGGATTACAAATGATTCAAAATAGGCCGCCTCAACCCCGGATGTAGCATCCAGTGTATCCAGGGTGGTATTAATATTGTCTGTAATGTCTGCCAGTAACTTCTCCTTGCCTTCGCGCGTACTGACAACTTCATATTCCTGGCTGCTTATCAGCATCAGCAGGTTGCTGCGGATAGCCGGCATGTGTATTTCGATGTCTTTTGTTACCGCGTTGTCGCGGGTCATTATTTGCAGCGCAAACTGCATGAAACGTGCCTTACGCTGGTCGTGAAAACTGACGACAAATTTTGGATCCAGCGCGGTATACACCACCGGTCCGGTCGCCTCTGCCTTGTCTTCAGCTTCGTCTTCATCTGCCTCATCGTCCTCTTCAGCGTCAGCTGCAGCCGTGCTCGGCATCCTTGTCACCGAGAAGAAACATTGTGCCGCCTACCAGGCCGCCGCCGAGCAGTACCGACAGCACCACGGAGATAATGATTATTTTCAACGATGAAGAACCGCCCTTTTTTTCTTCAGTTTCCTGCTCGTCATTCGTATCTTCTATGGCCATGTTTCTCTGTCCTGTGTATTTTCGATAATTTCAGCGCACGGCTGATTGATGCTGGATAACTGGATAAGAGCAATTCCCGTGCCAACGGAAACGGCAATAGTATATTGCAATATAATCAATGGGTTATGAGGACGTGATTTGTGTCGCGCTGGAATTTTGGCGACACCTTTCAAGGCCGCGACAGAAAGCTGTCTATATATAAGGAGTGCTCAGGACGGGGTGCTGTGCCAGAATATCGGCGCTGGGAGTTTAAAAATTAAATTATTAGCCGCTTACCGCTGACGGCCCCACGCAAATGAACGCAAATAAAAATAGTTATATTTAAGTTCCAGGTGATCTGGCCTGAGTCGCAAGATCAGTACAGCTCAGTGCGCCTGCAGGCGCACAATATTATATATTTGCGTTCATTTGCGTGGGGCCGCGTAGCGGTAAGCGGCCAGATTGTTTTCAGGCTTAATAATGAAAGCCATGTATCTGTCCAGAATTCAGATGTAGTAGTCGATCATCGAGCTTGCATTACGCGCCTGGCGGGTATCAGTGTCGTCCTGGGGTGAGCCATCCTCGGTTACATGACTGCTGCCCATGTGCATGTTATTAATACCCTCTTCGCGCAACTGCTGCTCGCGTTGCTCGGCGAAGGTATGTTGTGAAATGTTTGCATCTGCCAGGCTGATGCCGCTGGATTCAAACATTTCGCGTAATCGCGGCAGGCCATTTCAACTGCTTCCCTGACAGCAGCATGACGACTGCTGAAGGCGACATTGACCTTCTCGTCATCCATTTCAATACGCACTTCGATGGGACCGAGATGCGCGGGATTCAGGCGAATCTCGGCCGATTGCATGTTCTGGTTGACCATCCACATGATTTGCCTGCCGAGGCCCTGGTTCCAGTCGGGACGGCCAAAGGTTTCTGTAATGGTCGGCGTGCTGACCTGAAATGCAGACTCTGTGCTCATGCTGGTTTGCGGCAGCGGACTGCGCAACAACGAGGCGCTGATAGAGTCCGACATTGTTGTGCCTGTCGGTAGTGTTGCATCCACGCCCTGGCGGCTGGCAGTAAGCTCCATCAAAGGCACTGCGCTGGCGCTTGACGGACGTAACTGCGGCAGGCTTTCGATTTGCAGGTCAGTCATGTCTACTGCCGAAGTATTGGTGGTTGCCGCTGCGGCGGGCAGGCGGTTTGCAGCTGCAGTGGATTCAGCTTTCAGGCCTGCTGGCGAGTTCAGACTGACAGCAATTGATTTTGATATGGACTCGGCACTCAGTGGCGATGATTGAGTAACAGCGCTGTGCACAGCCGTTAATAGTGCCTCATCAGTCGCGACCTGTCCGGGCAGCAGGCCAGCAGCTGGCAGACGCTGGCTGTCAGCCGCGTCTGTCAATGCCTGCAAAGGCTGGCCGGAACTTGCCGCCTGTCCGGGTAATTGCCCGGGCAGTGGCAAGGCATTGCCGCTGTTAACAAAGCTGGTTGTCTCTGCATCCGTGGTTTGAGGCTGTAATACGCCCTGCAAAAAATCAACAAAGGTGGCTTCACTGCTCTCTGCTTCGTCAGTCACGGGCTTGTTCGACAGGCCCAGGGCAGATTTCACACTGCCGGCAATGCTATTGCCCTGGATAGTGTTCTGGCCATTGTTCTGGCCATTGCCCTGGTTCTGGCTTATGCCAGTGTCAGTTGATGCCGGTAGTGGTGCCATGTCGCTCATTATCATTCTCGCCCTGATGTGTTACCTGTATTACAGCAAACTACGTGCCAATATCGCCTGGCTGTGGACAATTACTATGAATAAGGAAAGCGTCCGCCGCCAGGCGGGCGATCATCGTTTTCTTTCTGCTCCTGTTCATCGCGGTGTTTACGTTCCAGCTGGCGTTTGTTCTCCAGCAGTTTTTCTATCATCTCACTGCGATTGCGCATTGACTGCCAGTGCGTCTGGCTGGTTTCAAAATGCTGATTACTGATCGACACCAGTTGTTTTTGCTGGGCAATGGCCGTATCGAGGCGGGCGAGAAATAGCTGGTACTCTTGCAGTCGCACCGATGACATACCGGCTTTGCCAGCAGTTTGATAATTTCTGGCATAGGTCTCTCGATAACGAATCAATTCTTCAAGCTGTTGTTGTTGCGATCGTGACTCACTGAGGTTTTTGCCCAGCTGACTGGCTGCATTGCGTTCGCGCTCTTTTGCCACCATTGCCACGGGCTTAAAACTTTCCGATTGCTTCATCTTGTTTCTCCGCCTGTTATTTTTTGACATCACTTAACGCCATGCGTAATTCGTTGTGATATTGATGTCGTGCAACATCCATAACGTGTAGTGCATTCATGTTTGATGTTTTTTTAAGGCCTGCTGAAACTACCTGCTGTTGCCTGAGTTCAACTGATTTAATCGCCGCTTTCATTTCGTTGAGTTGATTATTACCATGCAATGCTCGCAGCCGAGCCTGGTATTGTTCAAGCGTCTGCTGACTCATAGCCAGCTGTGTTTTCTGCGTGTCAATTTCCTGTTCGAGGTGTAATAACAGTAGCTGGTATTCGCGTATATGCGCGCGAGAATTACGCGTATGCACTGCAGCACGTATCCCCGCCTCGCACGCTGATCGATAACCCAGCAGGGTTTCGAGACGGGCTTTATGATTCTCGAGCTGGATTGAACATTTCTCCATGGCATACTTCACAACACTTTCCTGATGCGTGTGATCGAGCAGTATTGGTGGCGTGGGTCGGGCTGTCGTCATAGGCTTTGCACGAAGATTTGTTATGCCTGCATGTCTGCGGTCAGGTTTAATAAACCCGCGAGGCTGTCTTCAAACGTGACCGCCCTGCTGCTGTCCTGTTGCAAAAACTGCGCAAAGCCGGGATACGCTTCAATCGCCTCATCAATCTCCGGATTACTGCCTGGCTGGTAGGCACCGATATTGATCAGGTCCTGATTTTGTAAATACGCTGAATATAATTTTCTAAAGCGCCGCGAAGCCTGTTTGTGCTGCGGTGAAATCACGTCGTTCATTACACGGCTGACACTTGCTTCGACATCAATCGCCGGATAATGGCCCGATTCGGCCATTTTGCGTGACAACACGATATGGCCATCAAGCACGGCACGTGCAGCGTCTACGATCGGATCATTCTGGTCATCGCCTTCAGCCAGCACGGTATAAAACGCCGTGATTGAGCCACCGTTGCTGCCGTTATTTCCCGCGCGCTCTACCAGTTGTGGAAGCTTGGCAAACACCGACGGTGGATAACCCTTGGTCGCAGGCGGTTCTCCAATAGCGAGCGCAATTTCTCGTTGCGCCTGGGCAAAACGTGTCAGCGAATCCATTAACAACAGCACCTGTTTTCCCTGGTCGCGAAAATATTCAGCCACCGTTGTCGCCAGCCAGGCGCCGTGCATACGCATCAAGGGTGAATTATCTGCCGGGCTGGCGACTACCACTGAACGCGACAGGCCCTGCTCACCCAGAATATTATCAACAAAATCTTTTACCTCGCGGCCACGTTCACCGACCAGCCCGACCACGACCACATCGGCATTGGTATAGCGTGTCATCATGCCGAGCAACATACTCTTGCCGACGCCACTGCCGGCGAACAAACCCAGTCTCTGGCCACGACCCACAGGAGTCAAC
>CAWKAL010000101.1:0-34452 GCA_963847575.1 uncultured Gammaproteobacteria bacterium | reverse complement strand
AAAATTTGGTGTAAATAATATTAAAAAATCCGAGCTGGCTCGATGGCTGGTGGCTGCCATGAGCGTAGCAGGATTGCTGGTAGCATGGTGGGTGATCGGTGATAGCAGGTATAAGAAAAGAGACCGTGTGCGAATACACTACGATAAATTCAGGAATAAAATTGCGCGCGCAGGTATCGAAGTCAGGCCGCAGGACACGCCGCAGGAGCTGGTAGATCGGATTGTGCAGCGCGTGCCGGGCCATGCAGACGAGGCAGGCGTGATTATTAAGTTATACCAGGCGCTGGTCTACGGGGTATCGCGAAATCGTGAAACAGAGAATACATTTATCAATGCTGTCAGGCAGTTTCGGTTGTCCTGAAATCATGCTGAATCACGCAACATGGCATGCTGAGATAAATGCACATCTATAAAAAAGCCATCCATGGTCAGCAGGAGTCCTTGTGCGTTATGGGTGTTAGCGTTTAGAAAACATACTGCGATTGCAGGAATATTTCGTCTGCATCAACGCCATTTATGTCCTTGAGGTTTTCACCCATTCTATAGCTGAGCTGTACTTTGTGAACATGGGTTGAAGCTGGTATGACGATCAGGTTAAACGCAATGTCGAGACATATTGACCTGTGTCAGATAGAAAACGGATTGTGGCGCCTGAAGGGGGCTTGCATGTGAGCGGGCAGGCTGATAGTGCCATAATAAACAGCATGTTATGTTCAAGTTGAGCTGTCGGTGCGAAAAAATGCTGTGATTATGTTACGGAAATATCACAATCCGCTGCAACTATAAATCGAGCAATTGAAATAGTGTAATCATCTCGCGTCCGTACGGCCATAAGTTTTCTATCACCGCGCCCAGCCTGTATAATCCAGAAAAATACAAAATGAATATCAATGTCGATTGCTAACACGGGCGTGACGGATGGGAATCTATAAAAGTATAGAAAAAAGAATTAACTGGGCTGCCAATGTCGAGTTTGATACTGCAACCGGGTTTTTCCGTTACAAAAGATTCGGCGATTATATTTATATCAGGCACCCCAGGCATTTTCTGAGAAAACAGGACTTGCTATGGTTATGTGAAAAAGTATTCTTTCATTACTACCGCCCATCGAATACTGACGTTGTGGTCGATCTAGGTGCAGGCTATGGTGAGGAAGCCGCCTATATCGCCACGGTTTCTCCCGGAGGTCAGGTACATCGGTGTCGAGCCGCAGCCGGTGATCTACGAGTGCCTGGCGAATACCTATCGTCACCTGGGTAAAAATTTCACCGCGTCACCCTACGTGATATCTGACCGTGACATGGTTAAATTCATCAGCCAGTTCTCGTATGCATCCGTCGGTGAAATATCCCGAAGGCTATATCGAAGTCCCGACGATGAAGTGGGAAACATTTTTACAACGCTATAACATTGACCGAATTGACCTGTTCAAAATGAATATAGAAGGCGCAGAAAAAGAAATTCTGCAACATATCGATGACTTCAGTTTTATCAGGCGATTTATAATTTCATGCCATGATTTCAGGGCAAATAATAATGAAGGTGAATGGTATCGCACTAAAGAAGTCGTGCTTTCTATACTCAAGCAAAACGGTTACAGCATCAAAACATTCAGCCACGGCATCAACTGGGCGGATGACTGGATCTACGCTGAAATGAATAAATAATTTATCCGCAGATGAACACAGATGAACACGGATAAAAAGTAAAGCAATTGGCCGCGAAAAACGCAAAGGACGCGAATTAATAATTAATCTTTTTTGCGTCCTTTGCGTCCTTTGCGTTTTTTAGCGGCAGATATTGTTTTTAGCATCCGTGTTCATCTGCGTTCATCTGTGGACATATTTATCATCAAAATAAACGGCCACAACTCAGGTGTGTGAACCTGATTTCATCAGGGCGCTTATTTTTTTGATGTCGGCATAAATCATGCTGACTTCCTTGCCGGGATTATGCTCCCGGGTTTCGTCAACCACCGATTCATCCAGGCCGTGCGCCTCAAGCAGGGTGTGTAACAAGTCCCGCATACTGATCGCGATACCGCTGCCCACATTATAAATTTCGCCGGGCTGGCCTTTTGCCGCGATCGACAAATACATCGCGCAGGCATCTTCTATATCGATATAGTCGCGTTTCGCATCGAGGTTACCGACCGAAATTCGGCTCGCCTTGCCCGCGAGAATGTCGGCTACCTGGCGCTCGACACGACCGGTGAAAAGCCGCTCGGACATGCCCGGGCCTGACAGGTTAAAGGTGCGCGCGACCATTACCGCTATTCCGTATTTATTGGCATACAGGGGTGCCAGCAGTGACTGGGCGGCTTTCGACCAGCCGTAAACGCTAACAGGATTTAACAGCCTGTCCTCGTTGACGGGATTGTCCTGGTGACAGACTTCACCATATTCGGCTGCGCTGCCCATGAGCATGACCCGGCTGTCCCTGCTGTGCAGGGCGCAGGCTTCGAGAATGTTTTTTGCTGGCAGTACATTACTGGCATAGTCTGTTTCGAAATCATTGGTAAAGCTGCCGGCGACATGAAACACCAGCGCGGGCTGCAAACTTTTTATGATGCTGTTTACCTGCTTCGCATCTGTGAGTTCGCAGCTGACATTGCCGGGATTGTCTGACGCGATTCTTGTCAGGCCGGTGAGGTTTGCCTCCAGGTGTGCGCCGAGGTACGCCAGCAGGTGCCTGCCGACAAAACCCGATGCACCTGTGACAAGAACGTTCACTGTAAAAATTTGAAGCGATCTGAAAATTCAGCGAAATGTTCGTCTGCGTAGGCGTAATCATCCGGGCGGCCGATATCCAGCCAGAAACCGTCGAACGGCTGGATTGAAATATGATCGCCGCGCGCAATACCGTCCAGCATCAGCTGGTCAAAACCGTAACTCGCGCCTTTGTCGAGTCTTTCAATCATGCGCCGGTTGAGGCAGTAGATGCCCATGCTGACATCAAAATTGTATTCGGGCTTTTCGCGAAACGCAGTCAGCCTGTTTTGTGCGTTGTATTCGAGCACGCCAAAGTCAACTTTGACTTCCCTGCGAAATGCCGATACCGATACATCGGCATCAGTTTCCATATGGCCCTGCAGAAACTTTTTATAATCCAGGTCGCAGAGGATGTCGCCATTCATCACCAGGAAATTCTCTGGCAGATCATCTATCAGGGTCAATGGCCCGATGGTATTCAGCGGTTTATCTTCGAGCGAGTAATCGATTTTAAGGCCCCATTTTTCGCCGTTACCGAAATACGCCTGTATCAGGTTGGCGAGATGATTGACCGCGAGCGTGACGTGGCTGAAGCCGGCGTCGGCCAGTTGCATCAGTACGACTTCGAGGATGGAGTATTTGCCACCAATCGGAACCAGCGGTTTTGGAATCAGCGTGGTGTAGGGGCGCAGGCGGGTGCCTTTGCCGCCGGCCAGAATTATTGCGCGCATGCAGCGGGCCTCTTCATTAAATATTGTATAGCCATTCTTTATAACGGCTTAGATTACTGTCCTGTTTGAACCAGGCAATGGTTTCGATCAGCCCTGACTCAAGATCGTGGCCGGGCGACCAGTCGGTCAATTTGCTGATTTTTGTGTTGTCGCCGAGCAGACGGTCGACTTCGGACTTGTCGGGCCGCACGCGGACTTCGTCGAGTCGTATACCTGCGTCAGGATTCAGCTGGCTGATAAGAAAATGTGCCAGGTCACCAATCGAGCGTTCAGCGCCGGTGGCGATATTGATTTCCTGTCCAACCGCCTTGTCGGATTCGGCCAGCGCGATAAAGCCTTCCGCGGTATCGACCACGTAATTAAAATCACGGGTGGGTTCGAGACTGCCCAGCCTGATTTCAGTTTCGCCGGATAGCAGCTGCGTAATAATGGTGGGTATCACCGCGCGCGCCGACTGCCGCGGGCCATAGGTATTGAACGGCCGCACTATGGTCACCGGGGTATCAAACGAACGATAGAATGATTCGGCGATGCGGTCAGCGCCAATCTTGGTGGCGCTATAGGGTGACTGCCCCTGGTACGGATGTTTTTCATCTATCGGTACATATTGTGCAGTGCCGTACACCTCGGACGTAGACGTCACCAGCACGCGTTCAAGTTCGCACTGGCGCGCGGCCTGGAGAATATTGAGCGTGCCCTTGATGTTGGTATCGACATATGAATCGGGCGAATGATACGAAAACGGGATCGCAATCAGGGCCGCGAGGTGAAACACTACATCGCAGCCCTTCATGGCAGTCAACACCCCGTTAGGATCGCGTATATCGCCGGCAAATACATCGAGATTTCTCAGCTGCTCGCTGGGTAATGTGTCAAGCCAGCCCCAGGAGTTAAACGAGTTGTAGTAAACAAATGCCCTGACATCATGGCCCCGGGCGATCAGTGCTTCGACCAGGTGGCTGCCAATAAAGCCATCTGCGCCGGTGACAAGGATTTTTTTACCTTCCAGATTCATTCAGTTTTTCCGCGGCGGGTGAGTCAGGTTCCGAAATTTCAGCCAAATCATACCTGACATGTCGAGTTGGTGCATAATAATGCATATAGTATGTGTCATGCAGCGAATGCAGCCTTGCATGATTGTTGTCAAATAGTCAGCCAGTAATCAATACTGTACGTGAACCCGATTCAATCCAGTGACCTTTTTGTTCGATGAGTGCTATCCCTGAGCCGTTATTAGCCGATGTGCCGCAGTCCCTGCAGGCAATTGTTTCCACTTACTGGCAGGACTGGTCTGATGCCTGCGTAGATGCCGGCATCGATGCGGCGATAGATTTGCCGGTGATGGGAAAAATCTGGGCCTGCAGTGATTTCGCCGCACTGGTGTGTACCCGCAAACCTGCTTTACTGCGTGCTGTGCTGGATGAAGGCGTACACATCGACCGCGACCTGGCGCAATATTCAGCCCGGGTGAAAGCGGCAATTGAACAGTCAGTCGCCGGCCTGGTGAATGATGCCGCGGCCGAAGCAGCGCTGATGCATGCACTGCGCGAGCTGCGCCAGCGTGAAATGCTGCGACTCGTGATACGCGATATTGGTGAGTTAGCAGATCTCGAGCAAATCCTGGCAGAGCTGAGTTTTCTTGCCGAAGCCATGGTCGCGGTAACGCTGGATCATTTGCATGCGACCGCCAGCGCGCAATTCGGTACACCGCTGGATGAGAACGGCAGGTCGCAGCAGTTGCTGGTGCTCGGCATGGGCAAGCTTGGTGGCTACGAACTGAATTTTTCCTCCGATATCGACCTGATTTTCGGCTATCCGCAGGACGGCCAGACCCAGGGCGGGCGCAGCCTCAGCATTCACGAATTTTTCGTACGGCTGGCGCAAAAACTGATCCGCGCGCTCAACGAGATAACCGCCGATGGCTTTGTCTTCCGGGTGGATGCGCGGCTGCGACCGTTCGGCGACAGCGGCCCGCTGGTGATGAGTTTTGCCGCGCTGGAACAGTACTACCAGTCGCAGGGCCGGGACTGGGAACGCTATGCCATGGTCAAGGCGCGCGCGATTGCCGGCGATGCCGCTGACATTGCCTACCTCGACCAGTTGCTCAGGCCTTTCATCTACCGTCGCTACCTGGATTATTCGGCGATTGCCTCGATCCGCGAAATGAAAGACATGATCGAAGCCGAGGTCAGGCGCAAGGGGATTGCCGACAACGTCAAGCTCGGTCGCGGCGGCATCCGCGAAATCGAATTTATCGGCCAGACCTACCAGCTGATCCGCGGCGGTCGTGATACCGCGTTACAAATTCGCAGCATTCTGCACGTGCTGCGCGTGCTGGTGGAGCTGAAATGCCTGGATGCCGACGAGGCCGCCAGGCTCGATCAGAGTTACCGTTTTTTACGCCGGCTGGAAAACCGTATCCAGATGCTGCGAGATCAGCAGACCCACGTGGTACCCAGGTCCGAAATCGACCGCACGCGCCTGGCGCTCGCCATGGGGCTGCCCGACTGGCCGGCACTCGACACCGCGCTGACCGCGATGCGCGCCCAGGTCAGCGAAATATTCAGAAGTATTGTCTCCGAGACGGCTGACACCCCCAAACCGCAGGCCGCGCTGCAGGCCTTCTGGCGCAATACTGCGGAAGACGCAGGGCTGCAGCGCTGGCTGGCCGAGCTGGGCTATGCCGATACCGCCGACATCGCCCGGCAACTGGCGCGTTTTAGCAAGCATGCGCAGGTGTCACAACTGGGTGAAGCCGCCAGCGGGCGGTTGCAGAAACTGCTCGCCAGCCTGCTGGCCGAAATCGTCGACTGCCCGGCGCCGGCGGTGTTGCTCGAACGCATGCTGGACCTGCTGCGTGCCATCGTCGGCCGCGCGGTGTATGTGAATTTATTGCTGGAATACGCCGTGGCGCGTGAACAAATGCTCAAGCTGTGCGCTGCCAGCGACTGGTTTGCACGCCAGCTGACAGGCAATCCGCTGTTGCTCGACGAGCTGCTGGACGTGGGCGAGCTCTACCAGGTCGCTGATCGCGCCGGCATCGCGCAGGAACTCGACTACGTTATGTCAGTCGTGCCCGAAGCCGACCTGGAACAGCACATGGATCGCCTGCGCCAGTTCCGCAATGCCCACCTGCTGCGCACCGCGGCGCAGGATATCGGCGGCGTGATCGATGTGATGGGGGTGGGTGATGTGCTGAGTTATGTGGCTGAAGTCATCCTCGAACGCACCCTGCAACTGGCCTGGAACGAGATGGTGCCGCGTTATGGCGAGCCGCAATGCAGCGTCGATGGCGAGATCCGCAAGCCTGGCATGGCGATTGTCGGCTATGGCAAGCTGGGCGGCTACGAGCTGGGTTACAGTTCCGACCTTGATATCGTGTTTCTGCACAACAGCCGCGGAGACAATGAATACACCGCCGGCACAAAATCCATCGATAACAGCAATTTCTTCGCCCGCGTGGCGCAGCGCGCGCTGCATATCCTCGGCACCCGCACCTATGCCGGGCTGCTCTATGAAACCGACACCCGGCTGCGCCCCGACGGCCGCGCCGGCCTGATGGTCAGCAGTCTCACCGGGTTCGAGGACTACCAGTTCAACAAGGCCTGGACCTGGGAGCACCAGGCGCTGATTCGCGCGCGCGTGGTCGCGGGAGATGACCACGTGCGCGAGGAATTTGATAGAATCCGCCATTCCGTGCTGTCGCGAGGCTATGAGCCCGCTGAACTGTTCAGTGCAGTCGCCGAAATGCGCACGAAAATGCGCGAACACCTGGGCAGCAAGGGTAGCCAGGATGTCAATCTGAAGCAGGACGCGGGCGGCATTGTCGACATCGAATTTATGACCCAGGCCGGGGTGCTGCTGAATGCGGCGCAGCACAGCGCATTGCTGCAGAGCACGTCGACCCTGGTGTTGCTCGAAGGCCTGGCAAGCATTGGCTGGTTGCAGCCGGACGAAGTTGAACGCATGCAGGCGGCCTACAAACTGTATCGTCATCAGCTCAATCAGCGCGCATTGCAGATTGAACTATCGGCCGAAGAGACGGCCAGTATTGAACAGTACAGGGAACAGGTCAGCGCCATATGGCAGCGCCTGTTTGCCGGGGCAGGGCCGGCGCATTGAGGCACTATGTTTGATGGCCCGACGCATTGAAAACACCGCCATGGGTTTAATCATGGTAGAAATGTATTTTTAAACAGACCCGCTCTGTCAGGCTGCCAAGGCGCTCAGAGCTTCAAAATTAATTTCGGGAGATTGTTATGCAAACCATGGCCGATCGTGACGGCGTTATCTGGTTTGATGGTGAGCTGGTACCGTGGCGTGAGGCCAAAGTCCATGTGCTCACTCACACCCTGCATTACGGCATGGGCGTGTTCGAAGGTGTGCGCGCTTACAAGGCCGACCAGGGTACTGCGATTTTCCGTTTGCAGGCGCACACTGATCGCCTGTTTGATTCTGCGCATATCATGCAAATGCCGGCACCTTTCGACAAGGCAACGATTAACGAAGCGCACAAGCTGGCAGTGCGTGAAAACAAACTCGAATCTGCCTACATCCGGCCGATGTTTTTTTACGGCTCCGAAGGCATGGGCCTGCGTGCTGACAACCTGAAGGTGCATGTCATTGTTGCTGCGTGGGAGTGGGGTTCTTATCTCGGCAAGGAAAACCTCGAGAAAGGTATACGCATACGCACCTCTTCGTATACCCGCCATCATGTCAACATCAGCATGTGCAAGGCCAAAGCCAATGGCCATTACATTAATTCCATGCTGGCGCTGCGCGAAGCCATGACCGACGGTTATGACGAAGCCATGCTGCTCGATAACGAAGGTTATGTCGCCGAAGGCAGTGGCGAAAATATTTTCCTGGTGAAAAACAACGTGATCTATACACCGGACCTGACATCAGCGCTGAATGGCATAACGCGCAATACATTGTTTGCGCTGGCCGACAAAGTCGGCATCGAAGTGCGCGAAAAACGCATCACGCGTGACGAAGTATATATCGCCGACGAAGTGTTCTTTACCGGCACCGCTGCCGAAGTGACGCCCATCCGTGAAGTCGATAACCGCACCATCGGCAACGGTGGCCGCGGCCCGGTCACGGAAAAACTGCAGACCATGTATTTCGACCTGGTGCACGGCCGACTGAGTGGCCACGATGACTGGTTAACGCTGGTGAAAGAATAGTAAATGATCTGCCGCGAAATACGCAAAGCTCGCGAATGTTTTGAGTTTATTCCTGGATCATCATCGCTTGATAAATACAATTTGCGTTTTTTGCGTTCTTTGCGGCTAGTAACTTATTATTAATAACAGGAACAAATCATGCCGAATCCACACACCGCGATACAGACAGACCTGGAAACGCCCAACCAGGACAAACGCTACGAAGTGTCGCGCAGTATTTTGCCGATTCATTGCCCGATGAAAGGTTCGTCGTTGTGGGATTCGCATCCGCAGGTGTATATCCCGGTGGAAGAAACCGGTCATGCGAAGTGTCCTTATTGTGGCACTGAATACGTACTGAAGGACTGAGTGCGTTCGCGGGTGTAATGCCGGCGCACAATATAATCGCCTTCAACAACTATTGAGCTGATGAACATAAAAATCCCGTCTTTCGAAAATGCGCGCGTACTGGTGGTCGGCGATTTGATGCTTGACCGTTACTGGCACGGCCCGACGTCGCGTATCTCACCCGAGGCGCCGGTGCCGGTAGTGCACGTCAATGAAATCGAAGAACGTCCCGGCGGTGCCGGCAATGTTGCGCTGAATATTGCCGTGCTGGGTGCGCATTCCAGCGTGATCGGGCTGAGCGGTGATGATGATGCCGCCAATGCACTTGAATCGCACCTGCAGGCAGCCAATGTGAATACCCGGCTGGTGCGCATGCCGAACAATCCAACGATTACCAAGTTGCGTGTCATGAGTCGGCATCAACAACTGATTCGGCTGGATTTTGAAGACGGCTTTATCGGCGCTGATTTGTCAGCGATGGAAAGCGCATTCAGCAAGATGCTCGATGCACACGACGTGGTGGTGTGTTCGGATTACGGCAAGGGCAGCCTGCACAATGTGCAGGCATTGATTGCACTCTGCAGGCAGAAAAATATTCCGGTACTGGTTGATCCCAAGGGCACTGATTTTCAGCGTTACCGCGGTGCCAGCCTGATCACGCCGAACCTTGCCGAATTCGAAGCCGTTGCCGGGCCGTGCGCAAACGATGACGAACTGGTCAGCAAGGCAAAAGCCCTGTGTGAACAGCTCGAGCTGGGCGCCTTGCTGGTGACACGCAGCGAACATGGCATGAGCCTGATCAGCAAGGATGAAGCGCGTCACTTACCGACGCACGCGCGCGAGGTTTACGATGTAACCGGCGCGGGCGATACCGTGGTATCAACACTTGCGGCGGCACTCGCCGCCGGTGACTCGTTGCTTGAAGCCACCGCGCTGGCCAACCTCGCTGCTGGCCTGGTAGTCGCCAAATCCGGTACTGCGAGTGTCAGTGTTGCAGAGTTGCGCAATGCACTGCGCGAGAATTTTGTAGTTGAGCGCGGTGTTATGGATGAGGCCGGTATCAAACGTGCGCTCGATGCCTGTCGCGAACACGGTGAAACCATCGTCATGACCAATGGCTGCTTCGATATTTTGCACGCCGGCCATGTCACTTATTTACAGCAGGCACGCGACCTCGGTGAACGCCTGCTGGTCGCAGTCAACGTGGACGACACTGTGCGCCGACTAAAAGGCGCAGACCGGCCGGTGAACCCGGTCGATTTTAGAATGCGCATGCTGGCCGCGCTTGAATGTGTCGACTGGGTTGTGGCATTCGAAGAAGACACACCGACACGATTGATCTGTGAACTGTTGCCAGACATCCTGGTAAAGGGCGGCGACAATGATCCTGATAATATTCCCGGTGGTGAGTGTGTGCGCAAGGCGGGTGGTGAAGTTAAAGTGCTGTCTTACGTGGCTGGTGTTTCAACCACGCAGATCATTGGCGCAATTCGTAGCAAAAAGGTTTAAGCAGTGATCAAGAGCTTTGTACATGACTGCGGATAACGCTCTCGACGTTGATGTGCTTATCATTGGCGGCGGTATCGCCGGGCTATGGACACTGGCAAAACTCAGGCGCGAGGGATACAGCGCTGTTTTGCTGGAAAGCGATGCGCTCGGTGCCGGGCAAACCCGCTATGCACAGGGCATTATTCACGGCGGCACCAAGTACGCGCTGACCGGAAAGCTGACGGCGTCCTCCGAAGCCGTCGCCGACATGCCTGCACACTGGCGCGCCTGCCACGCGGGTGAAGGCGAGCTTGATATTTCAGATGCAAAAAAGCTTTCCGATGCACATTACCTGTGGTCAACTTCAGCCCTGACATCACGCATCTCGGGTTTTTTTGCCAGCAAGGTAATGCGCAGCCGCACAGCTTCGCTCGAAGATACGGCGCGACCCGCGCTGTTCTCGCACCCGGATTTCCGCGGCCAGATATACCAGCTTGATGAACCGGTCTACGATACCCTCAGCGTGTTGCTTGCCCTCGCCGAACCGATGATGGACCACATTCTCGAAATCGACGCCAGCAGTGTTGAAGCTGGAAAAGATTCGCTGGCAGTCAAAGACAAACAGGGCGCATCGTATACATTCAATTTCCAGCAGCTGGTACTGATGGCAGGCAGTGGTAACCGTGATTGCCTGGCGCAGCTGGGTTACAGCCAGCCTGAAATGCAATTGCGACCGCTGAAAATGCTCATGCTGCGCGGCGACCTGCACGACAGGGTGTTTGCGCATTGTCTCGGTGCCAGTGTCAATCCGCGCGTCACCATCACATCACACACTGATGAAAATAATAATATCGTCTGGTATCTGGGTGGCCAGCTGGCAGAAGAGGGCGTAAAACGCAGCAACGCCGAGCAAATCAGCCAGGCACACAAAGAACTTGCCGAACTCATCCCGTGGTTATCATTGACAAACAGTGAATGGGGCATACTCGATATTGATCGCGCCGAAGTACGAAAACCGGGTGGTGCACGACCGGACACATATTATGCCTCGCATCAGGACAGGGTGATTACTGCGTGGCCGACAAAACTGGCGCTGGCGCCGGTGCTGGCTCAACACGTTTTGCAGCTGGTTGCAGACTCAGGTGTTAAACACACGGGCGGACAGTTACCGACCTGGCCGCGCCCAACGATCGCCACGTTCCCGTGGTGTGAGCCGCATCGCTGGGGTGTGCATTGATTCAGCGTGCGCTCGGCAGGAGCGGGATTAATGTCAGTGCGCTTGGCCTGGGCACGGTGAAAATCGGCCGTAATCAACAGGTGAAATATCCACAGGGATTCGAAATCCCGGATGACCATCGTGTCATCGAGTTATTCGAACTTGCGCAGGCGCTGGGAATTAACTTCATTGATACCGCGCCGGCGTATGGTACAAGCGAAGCCCGGCTCGGCAAATTACTGCCAGCCCGGCATGACTGGGTGCTGATGACCAAGGTGGGCGAAATCTTTGAGCAGGGTGCGTCCAGCTTTAATTTCGGATATGACTATACGCGTAAAAGTGTCGAGCAAAGTTTAAAGCTGCTACGCCGCGATATGATCGATATTGTGCTGGTGCACTCTGACGGCAATGATATGGATATCATCAATAATGAAGGTGCATTCGATGCGCTGGAAAAACTCAAACAGCAGGGCCTGATTCGCGCATTCGGCATGTCGACTAAAACTGTCGAGGGCGGACTGTGGGTGGTAGAGCATTGTGATGTGGTGATGGCGACATACAATCTGGAAACGGATGCCGAGCTGCCAGTGATACAACACGCACATGCCATGAACACCGGTGTCGTGGTGAAAAAAGGCCTGCAGAGCGGCCACGCCTCAAGTATCGAAGAGGCGTTCGAACATGTGCTGACCCGGCCCGGTGTCAGCAGCATGATTGTCGGCACTATTAATCCAGAGCATCTGCGCAGTAATGTTGAAATAGCCAGCCGTTTTGGCGTGGTTGATCAGTAGCATGAGTGATGCGCGTCACTACCTGGTGGTCGGCCCGTCATGGGTGGGCGACATGGTCATGGCACAAAGTTTATTTATATCACTAAAGCAGCAACACCCGGATTGTGAAATTGATGTGCTGGCGCCTGCGTGGTCGTTGCCGGTACTGGCGCGCATGCCAGAGGTGCGCAGCGGTATCGAAGACAGTACACAACATCGTGAGTTTGGTTTTGGTAAACGCTGGCGCCAGGGCAGGGCACTGAGAGACAAAAATTACAGCCACGCAATCGTGTTGCCACGTTCGTGGAAATCTGCGCTGGTACCGTTTTTTGCAAACATACCGGTTAGAACAGGTTACAAAGGCGAGCAACGTTTTGCGCTGATCAATGATATCAGGCGGCTGGACAAGTCATTGCTCAGGCAGACAGTGCAACGTTACGTGGCGCTGGGTGCAGGCTCATCTGCTACAACAAAGATTGATACGCCCTTTCCCGTGCTGAGTGTCGATACTGATAACCAGGCCAGGCTGATTTCGAAGCTTGCGCTGAAAACAGGCGGGCCCGTTGTGTGCATGATGCCAGGCGCCGAATACGGCCCGGCCAAACAATGGCCGGTTGAGTATTATGCCGAGCTGGCAAAACGGATAGTCGATAGCGGTCGCCGGGTATGGGTGCTGGGTTCGAAGAAAGATGCGGTCTTCGGTGACGTTATTGCCAGCGCGGGATGGGATTCAGAACCTGTGCGGTAAAACATCACTGGTAGATGCGATTGATTTACTGGCATGCGCTGAACAGGTGGTGACAAATGATTCGGGTCTGATGCATGTTGCAGCGGCTACCGGTGTCAGGCTCAATGCGATATACGGATCGTCGACACCCGACTATACGCCGCCACTGACACAGCCGGCGTTGAAAAATATTTTTTATCTCGGGCTGGATTGTAGTCCCTGTTTTAAACGCACATGCCCGCTCGGCCACACCAATTGTCTGAAAAATATCACAGTAGAAACTATATATGCGGACATTATTAAGTAAGGCTGCACAAAACCCGCAACAGCTGATTATCGGGCTGTGTGTTTTTATGGTGGTTGCATCTGGCGCGGCAATGCAGAATGTGGCGAGTACCTCGCTGGCGGTAATGTTTATTCTCAGCCTGTTCTATGTTCGTCACTGGGTTGCAGCCTGGCAGTCGCTTGAGATGGCAGAAAAGGTGGTATTTATAGGGTTTGCGTTGTATACACTGACAGCCTTGCTGTCCTGGGTGAACGCCAGTGATACTGATGAATTTGTAAAACAGTTTGGTCGTTATCTCAGGTTTACCCTGATTATTCCCGTGTACCTGGTAATGCGACTGAAAAACATGGATGTTTCGCGTTATTTACTTGCAGGTGTGGTGCTTTCCGGGTTTGTTTACCTGGGATTTACCCTGAATAATCTATATCTAAAACCAGGCCAGCCCGCCGCGGGCCATTACCATCATATTACATTTGGTGATGGCGCCATGTTGAGTGTCGGTGTAATGAGCGTGATGTTACTCATGCCGATAAAACAACCGGTATATCGTTTTGTAATCGGCCTGTCTTTATTGTGCGCACTGTATGCGGCTTTCATGTCACAGGCAAGAGGTGCATGGATTGTGTTGCCAGTATACCTGCTGGTATTTTTTGGCTACAACATGGCATCGAGAAAATCAGCCCTGTTAAAGCTGCTGATAACAGCTGCTGTTCTGGCTGCACTGGTAGTGTTGACACCGGCAGGTAACATCATCGAAAAACGCTACGCTGAAGCAGTGACTGAAGTAAGTCAGTTCTTTGACGGCAGTGACATTGATACATCAATAGGCCACCGGCTGGCAATGTGGTCGATTGCCTACGATGTATGGAAAGAGCACCCTGTGATCGGGTCCGGCCTCGGCGACTTTGATGAAGACATGGTGCGCTACCAGCGCAGGGGTGAATATCCCGAGGCAGATGTCTATGGCAGTACGCACAATATTTTTGTACAGGCCATAGTGGGTACCGGTGTTGCGGGTTTTCTTGCCATGGGTTTTGGCCTGGTGATAGCGCCGCTGCTGTTGTTTTATCGTAATAAAGCCTGTCATAAATCGTATGCAACCATGGGTATGCTGGTGATAGCGTCATATATTATTTTTGGACTTTCAGAATCGTGGATTCTAAGGGCGCCGGTGATATCAATTTACATCACGTATGTGATAGCACTGTCTTCAATCCTGATGAACAAAAAGCCGGGGTCCCTGGTTTGACCTTAACCGGCGAGAATAAGAAAAACACCGCTGTGATGTGCTTTTCTGGTGGCGCTGGTGGTATGGAAATGACAGCTGCCCGGCTGGCACGGTTGTTAACCGCTGTCGCCGACGTTTCATTCTTTTGCAAGCAGGATTCATTTGCAGAGACACTGATGAATGACAAGCCTGACGCTATTCATTGTGTGCCTGTTAATTTCAGCAGCCGGACATTCAGTCTTTCGATGTTGCTGACTGTGCGCAGGGCTGTGATTGATCACAACATAAAAAACGTGATATTTCTCGGCGCCTCGGAATTAAAAACACTGCATTTTGCCTTTCTTGGCCTGGATATTAACCTTGTAGTCTGGCACGGAACAACCAAGAGCAGCCCCAAGCGGGATGTATTACACAGGCTGGTGTATTCCAATGTTAAGCACCATGTCACTATTTCAGAACACCTGCTGAAAAACATTCAGCAAATAGTTCCGTTAACAGACACGGTCGATTTCAGGCTGATTACACCATCGCAGGAGATAGAAACCTGCGGGGTGAAGGCGATTGATAAAACGCCTGGTACTATTAATATACTTCACATAGGCAGAATCGCGGATGGCAAAGGCCAGCTCGATGCCATCCATGCAACGGAGCAGGCGATCGCCGCAGGGCATAACTGCAGGCTGGTTATCATTGGTGAGAATGATGGCAACCCGTATGCGCGGGCTGTCACCACGGCCATTAAAAACAGTCGATATAAAGATCATCTAATTAGCCCGGGCTTTGTGGATGATATCTACAGTTACCTGGCGTCGGCTGACATATTCCTGTTTCCCAGCGCGGGTGAAGGCATGCCGGGCTCAGTGGTCGAGGCATTACATTTTCCGCTGGTATGCCTTGCTTATGATAATACTGTTTTCCCAGAATTCTCAAAAATGGGCTTTCATTTCCATACAGTAGACAATGCAGCGCCTGATAAGCTCGGCCAGGCGTTGCTGGCGATATGTGCAAACCTCGTCAACGAGAAAGCGCTGGCGGCAAATAACCCGGCGCTGGCGAAAACAGTTTTTGACAGTGAACGCGAAATCAAACAATGGATGGAAGTGCTGGTATAAACCCGGCTGGCCTGACTATGAAATTGACTGGATCAAAAGATATCAAAAAATATGTCGGCGCATACCTCAACAGTATTGCGACGAGCTTAAATAATAAGGTGGTTGTCGACGTGCCTGCCGGCACCGGCTATTCAACCGAAATTCTGTTGAAAACCGGTGCTGATGTCAGGCCGTTTGACCTGTTCCCGGAGTTTTTCAAGGTCGCAGGTGTGCGTTGCCAGTCGGCCGATCTTAACAAGACCATGCCGCTGGAGGATGCGTCTGCAGATGTTGTGCTGTTCCAGGAGGGAATAGAGCACCTGCAGGACCAGCTTCATGTGCTGCATGAAATGAACCGGGTGTTAAAACCCGGCGGCGTGCTGCTGCTGACAACGCCGAATTACTCGAACCTGCGTGCAAAGCTGAGTTATTTTCTGAATGAATCCGAAATATACAAATTGATGCCGCCGAACCAGGTAGAGTCGATCTGGTTTGGTGAAAGTAATACTGATGATAAGGCGCGGGGCGGTGACCAGGGTAGTAGCATGGGCAGTCGTTACTATTTCGGGCACATGTTTCTGATAGGTATTCACCGGCTCAAACTGCTGGCCAGCCTGGCCGGGTTTCGAATCAAACGTATTCACCACACGCGGGTGAATATTACATCGCTGGTGCTTCTGCTGTTGCTCTACCCGCTGATCCTGTTTTCATCCTGGCGTGCATACCGGCGGGCGTTGCGTAAAAACAGGTTTGTTGGTGAAGACGAGCGCAAGGCAATTTTCAAAGAAAGTTTCCAGCTCATGATTAACCCGAAGATCCTTATCGATAGCCACCTGTTTGTTGAATTTGAAAAAGTTAACGAACTCGACAATATTAGTGAGAGCCTGAAAATTTATCACAAGCACAGTGATACTGATTTTCAGACCTAGGTTGGTACTGGCTGGACTGAAACCGATTATTTACCGGGTACTTCCGAAATAATATCGCACAATTTCCTCGGCGCAACGCTTTACGTCCAGTCTGCGCATATCGCTTTCGTCCTGGTATGCGTCGGGCGAAAACGCCATTCTATTGTTCTCCGAGTTGAGTGTCTGCCAGCGCAATGCGGTCGCCGATCGCCGCGCTGAATAAAATGCAACTGTCGGTACATCCAGTGCGCCGGCAATATGTAACGGCCCGGTTGAACCGCTGATAAATAAATCACCCATGGCGATAAAGCGTGCAAACGACACCAGTCCCTGGGTCGAGTGGTAGACCGAATGTTGAATTCCTTGCAGCCTGCCTGACAGAGCATCTGCGGTTTCGAGTTCGCCAGGACCTGCGGTGATAATAATATGCAACCTGACGCTGTCGGCCAGCGCTCTGGCGATATCAGCGAACTGTTCCAAAGAAAGATTTATAGCCGAGCCACCCGTGCCGGGGTGTATCAGGACAAGTTTGCTGTCGGCATCAATATTTTGTAGCCGAATGTATTCGTCTCTTTCATTGTTGACCGTGTCGCTATCAAAATCCAGGTAAGGCGGGCCGGGCAGTGGCGCCGCATGGTCATGATGTGCATCAATAAAGTAGCGCACGAGGTCAGTATTGTATTCGAATTCAGGTTTGGCTGATTGCGAACGTTTCTGCCGCAAGCGTTTATTAAGAAACAATTGTGCAATTTTCGTCGCGGGACCAAAACGCTGGCGAATGCCAGCCAGCCAGAGCGCCAGGGCGGTGCGTGTCTCCGAGTAGAGTGAAATAGATTCATCGATGTGGGCGATTCTTAGCTGCCGTGACAGTGCAATAGCGTCGCTAAGTGTTGATGCACCTCGTGTATCAATAATGACATCGTCGATCCACGGGCAGATATCGGCCAGCGGCCTGGTGTAGCCGGGTACCAGGGCAATAATGCGTGACTCTGGGTAACTTGATTTGAGCAGCGATAACGCCGGCCATGCCAGCATAAAATCGCCGAGCTTGTCATTGCGCACTACAAGTATATTT
This sequence comes from uncultured Gammaproteobacteria bacterium, assembly GCA_963847575.1. Lineage (GTDB taxonomy): Bacteria > Pseudomonadota > Gammaproteobacteria > SZUA-229 > SZUA-229 > JASBSR01. The sequence continues at coordinate 16,705 of CAWKAL010000101.1, read as the reverse complement.
GCCATGGTCGGTTAAGGGGCAGTGATCATCAGTTTCAGAAACATCTATTTTTTCACGATGTCTATCTGTTTCTGTGCATGCGTCCATTTGCCCTCTGGTTTATCAATGTACTGGAAATATTCATTTGTGAAGTTGCCCTGGTTACATATATAGCGGTATTGCATGGTATTGACTGTAGACTTGTCCAGCACCTGGTTGAATACTGCAGGGCCTGTCAAATCGTACACATTCCTGATGCTGTCGTCTTCGATATTTTTCAAAACAATGTCAATCATTTGTGCAAGGTGCGGATTATTGTTTTTGCTGGCAATAAAATAGTTACTGATTTCACCGTTCCTGATGGTCAGGTAAAGTTCTTCATAGCCAGGCTTTATGATGGAACTCAGGGGCCAGACCAGGTGGGCGTCAATATCCATGTAGGTGCCGCCGTATTTTTGTAACACCAGCAGTCGCCACAAATCAGCCTGGGCAGCACCGATCTGTAGCCTTGAGTATGACTGGTATATTTCAGGCGGGTAATGCGCTTTAATGAAATCAGCCCGGTCTTGTGTGATCATGAAACGATATTCAAAGTTGTACGACAGCAGGCGATTGAACAGGTAGTTGAGGTATACCGGGAGGGTCACACGGTCGGTGTAATTTGTCTGCCAGAGGATGGCAGGAATCAGCGCCTGTTTGCGCTTACGGAAAATTGGCCGCGCCTGCCGCGGCAGCGTGAATCTTTTTTTGGGCAATACAAAATGAAAGCCGTAACACAGAAACTTCGAGATATTCGCAACTATTTTGATAATGCGGCTAACAAGGTATATGAAACTATTTTTCACCAGTGCGTTCCTGAGAATCATGGATGTGTGCCGGCCCTGTCGACCCGGGAAAGAACTGCTTACAGGCGGCTATTGTGTGGTGCATCTTAACCTGTTCTATTCATCGGTTCACGTCCAGGATGCCAGTCATAAAGCACGGCACCGCTGCGCACAAGGGTGCCAGTACTGGGCGTCTATCCATTAGTACCCGCTGGTGAGGCCGGGCGGGTGCTGATTGCATCGGTCTGAGCTTATAACAAACGTTTCCCGGCCGGGCTTGATATAATGCCGCTGTGCGCGCCCGGCACCTGCATCTGCCCGGGCGGCTTATCAATTCATAAATCTTAAGGCGGTGTGACTATCATGAATGTCAATGTGGAGATTTCGATTGGCGAGTTTTTCGACAAAATCACGATTCTCGAAATCAAAAACGACCGGATCAAGGACGCTGATAAACGAGAGAACATCAATCGGGAGCTGTCGGCGCTGAACGCCTTGCTGGAGAAACTTCCCTGGTCACGAGACGATGTCGAGGCAGAAGTTGACGCGCTGCGCGGTGTCAATGAAGAGTTATGGGTCATCGAAGATGATATACGCGACAAGGAAGCGAAAAAGGAATTCGACCAGCAGTTCATCGAGCTGGCGCGCAGTGTTTACATTACCAATGACCGACGTTCTGAAATCAAGCGCGACATCAATCTCAAGCTGGGTTCAGATTTTATTGAAGAGAAGTCCTACGAGGAATACTAGCGGCCTGCCAGTTTAAAGCTGCTGCATGATGCCGTTACAGGCAATAAACATATCTTCCACAGACGGGTGTGCAGCATCGCCACGCGGCAGGGCAATATCGTGGTATCCATAGCGCGGCCAGTATCTAAACGGATCAGCATAAAAAATACCTGCCGTGGGTGTGTCGCTGGCAATGGCAATATGACGGATCCCGGTGTCATTCGAAACCACCATGTCCGCGCCCTTGATCAGTGATGTAGTCGCGTCTATGGTGTCGGTGAAAAACCGCGTCACATTCGTGCGTTCACCTATGTGTTGAAGAATTTTGTCGGCAGTTTCCCATTTCTGGATGCCTTCGAGTACCAGGTGATCATGACCGGGCCAGCGCGAAGCCATGCGATCAATCAGGCCGGCAAAATGATCATGCGGCCAGCATTTCTCAGGTGTGGAGGCACCGATAAAATACACCACGTACGGCCTGTCGCGACGCAATGCTTCACCGGGCATGGCAAACTGGTGAGGATACGCAGTCTTGATGCCAAAAATGTTCAGCTGCTTGAGCATATCGTTGACTTCAAAATCCAGGTCACTGCGGTGTATCGCAATATCGTACACAAAGCGTGCGTGAAAGCGTTTATACGGAAAACCGATTTTCAATTTCGCCCTGGTTAGCAGGCAAAGCCAGGTAGAGCGGTTGGAGGCGGCGAGGTCGAAAATAATATCCTGTTCGCCGAGTTCACGCGCATTACGGATGCGTTCAGAGATTGATGCATGCTTTTTATCAGAACCGTGCATGATGTGCACACGATTGACCAGATCGTCGGGTGTGCCCCGGGTGTAATTGCTTACCGTGCTCAGGGTAATCACTGCATTGGGAAATGCTTTTCGTGCCTCAATCAGGAACGGCCGGGTCAACATCATGTCGCCGAGTGCTGCATGACGGACAACGGCAATTTTTTTTACCTCGTCTGCCTGCAGCGCATTGACAATACCGTGGGCTTTTTTTGAGGCCCTGACACCGCGGTGAAACCATAATTTCATGCTGTTTTTAAATTCCCCGGGGTGCCGGTCAGTGTCTGAAAAAGCTGGGCGAGCTTCGCATAGTGCGCCTCGTGGTTGAACAGGGTATCGGCTTTTTCCTTGCCAGCGGCAGCTAACCTGTGGCTGAACGCCGGGTCTTGATAAAGGCGGGATAACTGCTGGTACAGGCTATCTGCATCCATGCTCTCAAATAACAGCCCGCTAGTGCCATGATCAATGATTTCTACTACGCCGCCGCGGTTACTGCCAATCACCGCAACGCCGCAGCGCATTGCCTCGGGCAGGACCAGGCCAAAGGTTTCTTCGTAGGTGGCAAGCACCATGCAGTCGCAAATCTGCATGAGCAGCTGCGGGTTCGGGTCGAACGCCAGAAATGTAATATGGTTTTCAACCTCGAGCTGCTGCGCCAGCTTGATGAGTGTGTCGCGATAGCCCGGTTCCATTTCAGCCCCGACGATAAGCGCATACATGTTTTGCCCGGCCTGTTTAGCCTGGGCGATCGCTTTTATCAGCAGGTGCTGGCCTTTGCCATCTTCAATCCGGCCCACCAGGCCTGCAACAAAACTACCGGCTTCGATGCCATGTTGAGCGCGCAGGTTTGCAATCGCGTCCTGTTCCAGGATGCGTTCAGGTGCGCGCACACCATAATAGAGTGTTTCGATCCTGGTTTGCTGATCACCGATAAAGTGTTTTGCGTCTTTTTCGAGCCGGTGCGTGATCGTTAGCATGAGGTCTGTCTGGCGATACAGAAAGCGATGATAAGGATCATTCTTGTGCCGGGTAAGCTGCATCTGGCGGGTGTATACGATGGCAGGCTTGCGGGCGGAAAAATATTTGCTGAAAGCGGCAAGCGGTAAATCATTGCCCCAGTGCACGTGGATGATGTCGATTGCGTTGTCATCGATATAGCGTGCCAGGGTGCGCGCATTCAGCATTGGAAAATAAGCGTAACCATGTTCCAGTTGCAACAGTTGTACATCAGTCAGTGATTGCAGTCGCGCGAGCAGTTTACCGCTCGGGCTGATACATGCATGGATAGTGTTGTCGCCCTGCATCGCCTGGGCAGTGCGAAACACGTACAGCTCGAGGCCGCCGAGACTGGGTGACAGGCAAAGCTCAAGGATGTTCATGCCAGGTCGCTCATTCACGGCCGTTCGTGCCGGAAGACTGCTTGCGTTTAATGATGGCCTTGCTGTACTTGACGAATACATGCATAAACGAAAGCACTGATACCACCAGCCCCGCGAAACCATCGAGAAAACCACGTTTGAAAATATATAATTTTAAAAAAGTCCATGTGCCATGGGTGAGCGGGCTAAGCACATTGAAGCGCTTGTCTTTCTTGATCAGTTCGTCAGCGCCGATCTCGGTGAACCTGTCGATGGTAGACAGGTGTTCTGAAATAGAATTAAACGAGTAATGCTGGATATCACCGTGCAATAACTTGATGTTATTGCCCCGGGTAATAATACGGTCATGCGGGTTGGTGCCGCCCCAGTGCGCACTGTTTTTATTGAACAGCCGGGTCTTGGTGTCCGGGTACCAGCAATGGTTCAGCCAGCGATACACGTAGAATGTTTTGCGCGCCATGTTATAGGCATCGCAGTCATCCAGCCTGTCCTTGATGGCAAGGATCGAATGCTGGAGTTCTTCGGTCAGGCGCTCATCGCAATCGAGGCTGAGCACCCAGTCGTTTTCAGCTTTTGAAACCGCGAGATTTTTCTGCTCGATATGGCCGAGGAATTTTTGATTAAATATTTTATCGGTGTATTGCCTGGCGATCTCCAGCGTTCGGTCGCTGCTGAGTGAATCGACAATAATGATTTCGTCGACCACCGGCTGCAGGCTGCGCAGGCAATCCTCGATTTTTTTCTCTTCGTTAAAAGAGATGATGCAGGCGCTGATGTTGGGCATGCGATCAGTCTAATCTACGTGTGATTCGCCGACTATTGATCTGAAATACTCGATGGTCCTGGCCAGGCCATCGTCGAGCTTGATAACAGGCTCCCACCCGAGCATTTTCTTCGCCAGTGTAATGTCCGGCTGGCGCTGTCTCGGATCATCTTCTGGCAAGGGCAGATTATGCAGTACTGATTTCGAGTTGGTCATCGCTATGGTTTTTTCCGCCAGTTCGCGGATGGTGAACTCGCCGGGATTGCCAAGGTTCACCGGTCCGATGAAATCATCGTCGGAATTCATCAGGCGGATGAAAGCATCGACCATTTCATCGACATAACAGAATGAACGTGATTGCTTTCCGTCACCGTAGATCGTGATCGCTTTATCCTGCAACGCCTGCACGATAAAGTTGGATACCACGCGGCCATCGTTGGTATGCATGCGTGGGCCGTAAGTATTAAAGATGCGCGCTATTTTGATATTTAAATTATGCTGGCGATAATAATCCATAAACAGCGTTTCAGCGCAACGCTTACCTTCGTCGTAGCACGAACGGATGCCGATTGGGTTGACTCGTCCCCAGTAGCTTTCCTGTTGTGGATGCACTTCGGGGTCACCATACACTTCCGAGGTGGATGCCTGCATAATTTTCGCGCCGGTGCGTTTTGCCAGCCCCAGCATATTGATAGCGCCATGCACGCAGGTTTTCGTGGTCTGTACCGGGTCGTGCTGATAATGAATTGGCGATGCTGGACAGGCGAGGTTATAGATTTCGTCGACCTCAATATACAGAGGCAGGGTCACGTCGTGGCGCAGCAGCTCAAAACGGTGATTACCCATCAGGTGCAGTATGTTCTGCTTGCTGCCTGTAAAGAAGTTGTCCAGGCAGATGATTTCGTGACCTTCGTTCAGTAAACGTTCGCACAAATGTGAACCGAGGAAACCGCCGCCGCCAGTGATTAGAATTTTTTTCATAAGCCTTTCCCAGTTGTTTGAGTCGTTAAACTCTGTTTGTTATTTTCGCGCATGTATTGAATGCTGCTGCGCATCGCCTGTACCAGTTGTGCAAGCGAGGCGCTGATCTCGGGATGCTGCGCCGATACGTCATCACGCGGTGACGCTGAATGCAGGTCCTGCAATTTAATATCACCGCCGGTGTAGCCCATCTGCAAATAATAATCCTGGCTCAGTAAGCCAATCCTGCGCGTCGCATTGTGTTCGATGGTAAAGGCATAGCGCTGCTCATCGAACTGTTCATCCAGCAGGTCACGGCCCAGCGTGGTGTTGGTGTAATCGACCCGGGCCAGGGCTGCGGCCGTCGGCAACACGTCGACCTGGCTGGCGACCTTGTCGAATGCACGCGGCTCGGTGATTATACCGCTTCCATAGATCACGAGGGGCACACGCAGGCCGTTAATGCCGAGCTGGGCTTCTGATTTTGGCGTGTGCTTGCCGGTTTCGGCGTGAATGCCGTGGTCACCGAAGAAAATAAAAATCGTGTTATCAAAGTAGGGTGCTTCGCGCGCCAGCTTGATGAAGTGGCCGATGCTGTGGTCCATAAAGCGGAAGGAATTGAGTTCTTCCACCGAAGCGAAGCCATAATCGGTGACCGCATGCGGCAGATCGTCTTCAGCGAGGATTTTGAAACCGTGGTTATCTTCGGGAATAGTGTACGGCCGATGGTTGCCCGAGGTCTGGATCACGGCCACGAAGGGGTCGTGCAGATCTTTCAGTACGTGATGGGCTTCTTCGAACAGACTGAGATCGGAGATGCCCCAGACATCCACCCGAGGTGATGTATAACTGCCTTCTTCATGAATCTCCAGCCCGGGAATATTCGACGCCAGCATGCCGCGGATATTGGCCCAGCTTGCGCTGCCGCCGAGGAAGTAGAGTTTTCTGTAGCCTTCAAAAGCGTTGGCCACGGTGTGCTGATCGACAATCAGCGGGTTGCGCGACGAGGTGCGGTTTTTTTCCACATCGGGAATGCCGGTCATCAGGGTCCACACCGAGCGCGCGGTGCCGGTCTGGGTGACATAAAAGTTTTTGAAAAAATAACCTGCATCAGCCAGTTTTTTCAGCTCTGGCGAAGGGTCGAGCGGGTTGCCCGAAAGGCTGCTCTTGTAGGAGGCAAACGATTCGAGGAACACGATCACCACGTTGGTGGGTGTTGCCCCCGCAGGTGTATCAAACCTGTAGTCGCGGCGAAAATTCAGCGTTTCCAGGTTCGGCTGCTGCACCCCGAGATAGTCGACCATCAGCGGATAATTAGTGCGCACCTCGTCGATATCGATGTGTTCGCCGCGGTTTTTCATGGTCTCGAAAAAATACATCACCGGGTTGGTCGCGAGCTGGCCGGCAAACGCCTGGGTGCTGAAAAATGCATCGCTCCAGCGCAACGGGTACCACGACAGTTTGCCGTAGGCGAGGAACACGGTGACCACGAAGGTGACAATGACCACCGCGGTTTTTTTATACCAGCGGTTGTACTGCCCGGCAATGGGCAAGATCCGGCGGCTGAATTTTCGGATCAGGGCAAATCCGCTGGCGGTGATGGCGAGCAGGATAAGGCTGCCGCTGATCACCGGGTAGCTCTCCCACACCATGGTGGCAGAAATGCCCAGGTTTTCGAGAAAGCGCAGCGCGGTCGCATTCAGGCGTTGCTGCAAATACGCGTAATGACCGAAGTCTGTGGCGTAAAACGCCAGCAGGCCGAACAATGCCAGCGCGGAATAGGCCAGCCAGAGCCGACGGCCGAAGCGGCTGTAGACCGGGTGCAGCCGCCTGATCCAGCCGAGCAGCAATAGCGGAATTGCGATATAGATGGCAATGCGTAAATCAAACTTGAGGCCGAGGTAGAACGACCACAGCAGGTCGTCGCCCGGAATCGGGTCAGTCGGGTCGCGAAAGCGCAGCCAGAACACCACCCGCAACACGGTCTGAACCAGCCACAGCAGCAATACCAGCTGCACTGCAAACAGCTGCAGTCGGGGTAATATTCGGGTGAGGGACGTCATCGGGTATGCGAATGCTGGTTGTATAAATTGACTGAGATCGGTGCCGTAAAAAGACGGCGTAGTGTAACATAACGCACCCCAGCACCCGCCGGAGAAGGCTTTGAAAAAATGGCTTAAGCGCAGCCTCACGCTGTTACTGGCGCTTGTTATGTTCTATGCCGTGGCACGTTTCATCGATGTCTATACCGGCAGCATTATCGACGGCGCGCGCGCCCCCTATGTGCAAATGCCCACCCCCCACAGCGTGGTGATTCGCTGGCAGACCACCGACGAAAGCATCGGCAGTGTGCATTTCGGCACCGCGCCGAGGCAGCTCGATGCCAGCGTCAGCGAGTCCGAGCCCGTCACCCTGCACAGCATTCAGCTCGATGGCCTGGCGCCTGACACGCGTTATTACTACACGGTTGCCAGCAGTGATGAGCAGCGTCAGAACCCCGACTACGACAGCACTGCCGGGCGCTGGTTCCAGACCCTGCCGCTCGCCGGCAGTGCGCGACCGGCCCGGCTCTGGGTGATCGGTGATTCCGGTGATCCCGGCACCGTGGTCAACAATGTGCGCGACAGCGCCATGCGCTGGATCGCCGAACATCCACGCCCGGGTTACCCGGACTTCGATGTCTGGCTGGCGCTGGGCGATATCGCCTACCGCTCGGGCACCGATGAGCAGTTCCAGGCCTCGCTGTTCGACACCTTCGGCGCGCAGCTGAAAAACCATGCGCTGTGGCCGGTGTACGGCAATCACGATGACCGGCGCTGGACCTATTTCAGGGTATTCACCCTGCCGGAACAGGGCGAGGCGGGCGGCGCGGCCTCGGCGACCGAAAATTATTATTCATTCGATTACGGCGATATCCACGTCGTGGTGCTCGATTCGCAGGACAGCGGGCGCGATCGTCGATGACGACATGCTGCAATGGCTGCAACGTGACCTTGCAAATAACAAAAGCCGCTGGCTGATCGCCGCGTTTCATCATCCGCCCTACAGCAAGGGCTCGCATAATTCCGACGAACGAAGGCGACAGCGGCGGGCGCATGCAGGACATGCGTGAACATGCACTGCCGCTGCTGGAAGCGGCCGGTGTCGACCTGGTGCTGTCAGGCCACAGCCACATGTACGAGCGTTCGTATCTGATCGATTGTCATTACGACACTTCCGACAGCTTCGGCCAGTCGAACATCGTCTCTGACGGCATCAATCACCGCAACGTCGATTATCATCAAGCCCGCCGGCAAGCAACCGCATTCCGGCACGGTCTACGTCGTCGCCGGTTCATCTTCAAAAGTAGACCAGGCGCCCGATCGACCATCCCGCACTGCCGGTGAGCATGCTCGAAGCCGGTTCGCTGGTGATCGATGTCGATGGCTATCAGCTCACCTCGCGATTTATCAATGACAAGGGCGAAGTGCGCGATGTGTTCACCATACGCAAGGATGTTGATTACCGGAGTGATTACGCGGGTTGCAAAAACTGAGAGCGTAAAATAAATAATTTTGCCGCAAATGAACGCAAATAAACGCTAATGTTTCTGTCGGCGCCTGCGGCGCACAACAAATATAATCTGGTTTTATTTGCGTTCATTTGCGTTCATTTGCGGCTAATTGCTTCCGTCTTTATACTTTTATTCCTTTCAAAGCCAGTTCAACTTTAGCAATAACATCATCCACCGTGATCAGTGACATGGCTTCGTCGTTGCGCACGCGCGTGCCCCAGGGGGCGTCGCCGACCGACAGGCCGTTGTATTTTTCCAGCGCCTGCGGGTACTTGTTGACCACCAGCTTGCGGAAATTATACGGTGCGGCGCGTTGCGGGTTGGTCGCGGCGTAGAGCCCGATCACGGGCGTGCCGACTGCGCTGGCGATATGTGCCGGGCCGGTGTCGGGCGCAATCACGAGTTTCGCGGTTTTCATGATTGCGGTGAGTTCACCCAGCGAGGTTTTGCCGATCATGTTCAGCGGTTTTTCATTGCACAGCGAGACAATGGTCTCGGCCATTTCCTGTTCGGTCGCCGAAGGTCCGCCGGTGAGTACCACGCGCATGCCGTGTTTTACCGCGGCATAGTCAGCCACGTCGGCATAGCGTTCTGCTTTCCAGTTGCGCCAGTTGCGCGATTTCGCCACCGCGCAGGGATTGATCACCAGCAGGGGTTTGTCCAGCGGCAGTGTATGGCGCAGATTATTTCAAAATTTCCGCGGGCACAGGCAAATCCCACTGCATCACCGGTTCAAGATTGAAATAACGTACAAATTCCAGAAAGCTGTCGACCACGTGCTGGCGGTGCGTCGACGCCTTGATGCGATGGTTGGTAAACAGCCATTGCAGATCTTTGGCGCGTTCGCGGTCGAAGCCCAGCCGAATATCGGCGCGCAGGCAGCGGCTGATGACCGATGCGCGCAGTGCGACCTGCATGTGCAGCAAAATATCGAAATGGTGCTGCGCCAGCTGCCTGCGCAGTTTCAGGTAAGCCGACAGGCCAGCGGATTTGTCAAAGGTGATAAACTCGACGCCTTCGATGTGTCTGACCAGCTGGTATTCGGATTTTCCAATAATCCAGGTGAGCTGTGTCGACGGCCAGTGATGCTGCAGGGTGCGTAGCACGGGCAGGGCATGGCTGACATCACCCAGCGCAGACAGACGCAAAATACAGACCCGCTTTGGCGGAGTGGAAAGTGACAAAGTCATCAGAACAGAAGGTAAAAATCCAGCAACTGGGAAAGCGCACTATCCTATACGATGCCGCGCTGATTGAACATCCGGATGAAGCCCTGTTTCAGCCGTATGAGAATCCCGCTGTCACGATTACGACCGCACCCGGGCGTGGCGAGGCCGTGTTCTATCAACACGGCGATTTGCAACTGGTGCTCAGGCATTACCAGCGCGGCGGCATGGTCGCCGCCATCATGGGTGATCGTTACATTGGCTATGTCGCAGAAAAAACCCGCAGCTTCCGCGAATGGTGTTTGCTCAAAACCCTGCAAACACTCGGCCTGCCGGCACCGATACCGGTGGCGGCCAGTTTTACCAAGGCCGGCCTGTTCTGCTACCGCGCCGATCTTGTCACCGTGGCCATACCCGGTACCGAAACCCTGGCGGATTATTTGTTCGAAAACCGGCTCGATGCTGCGCGCTGGCAACAGCTGGGCAAAACCCTGCGCGCATTTCATGATAAAAACATTTATCACGCTGACCTGAATGCGCGCAATATTCTGCTGGATGATGACAAGTTCTATTTGATCGATTTCGACAAGGGCATGGTGCGCAACATCGGCAATGCGTGGAAGGCGTCAAACCTGGCGCGGCTGCAACGTTCCTTGCTCAAGTTCAAAAACGCAAACACCGAAATGCACTTTACGCCGGATAACTGGAAGCAGTTGATTGCGGGGTATATGGAAGATTTAAAAGATTAAAGGCGAAAGCATTGACCGCAGATGAACGCAGAGAACACAGAGACAGCTAATTTTGTTTGGGTTAAGGTTGTTTCAGTTGAGATAAGGCTGGGCATTGCCTACTGACTGCTAATTGCGCAATGCCTGCTTCTACCGTGAGTGCCGTGGCTTAATCTGGTTTACTCCGCAATCCTGTAGCGACTTTACTTTGTAGTTTCGCTTCTAAGTTTTTATTTTTTATCCATCAACAAATCAGCGTACTCACCCACTACTTTCGCATAGGGCTGCATCGCACGTGTGGCGTTGTGGTTTAGCGCATCGAGTTTGGTGTTGTCTTCCAGCAGGTCTGTCATTTGCTGGCGCAGCGAATCGTAGGAATCGCATTGCAGCGCGGCTTTTTGTGTGAGCAGGTAACAGCTTTCATCGGCGAAGTTATCCATCTGCGGGCCGAACATCACGCCCTTGCCGAAATGCGCGGCTTCGAGAATATTATGGCCGCCGACCGGCACAAACGAACCGCCCATGATGATCAGCTTTGCCTGCGCAAACCAGCCCATGAGTTCACCGACCGTATCCAGCAGGTAAATCTTTGTGCTGTCGGTGACGGCTTCATTACGACTGCGGCGTGCGATAGCGGGCGTGAGTGTCTGCAGCTGTTTTAAAATAGCATCGCTGCGCTCGGGGTGGCGCGGTGCAATCACCAGTAGTTCATCGCGTTCCAGGGCTGTCCAGCGTTGGGCAATTTGCAGTTCTTCGTCGTCGTGAGTCGAGGCGATGAGCACATAATCGCGTTGGGTAATGTCCTGTGCGTCAAGTTCAAGTGCGGGCGGAGCAAACTTCAGATTGCCCGCAATTGAGACTTTGTTCCTGTCTGCACCAAGCTCGATAAATGCACTGGCATCTTTTTCGTTACGTGCGTAAATGTTATCGATGCGCGCGAGCGTTTGCGCATACACCGAGCGTATCCAGCGGTTGCGTATGGTGGTGCGCGAGGTCAGGCGGCCATTGGCAATAGTGATACGTTAGTCCGTGCTGTTTGCAGACAGCTATCAGGTTGGGCCAGAGTTCGGTTTCGATAATAATGAGCCTGTCCGGTTTTGTGTGTCGCAAAAAACGTATGACTGCACTGCACCAGTCAATCGGCAGGTAAGCATGGTGCAGGTAAGGGCGCGACGCAGATTGTCGATGAATAATTAATGCGCCGGTCGGCGTGTTGGTGGTGACGATGAAACAGCTTTTCGGCGAGCGCCTGTGCAGTTCATCAATCAGCGGCATCGCGGTAATTGATTCGCCGACTGATGCGCAATGTAACCAGTAACAATACTTCGGTAAATCTTCGTAACCAAAACCAAGGCGTTGTTTGAAATAAACCCACGAACGAAACCGCGCTGCCTTGAACATGGCATGCGCAACGATCAACGGTGCGAATAAAATAACGAGCAGGCGGTAAAGGAACATTAGTAAGGAGACACCATGCCTTCTGGTTGATTCTTGAAACGTTTATGGATCCAGCTGTACTGTTCCGGGTTTTGTCGCACCATGGTTTCAATCGTCTGGTTGATGCGCGCGCTGTCCTGCGTGATATCGCCGGTCGGAAAATCTTCCAGCGCCGGCAGGATCACCAGTTTATAGCCCTGGTTGTTATCCAGTCGCACCGGGTAAAACGGCACCACCGCGGCGCCGGTTTTTTCTGCCATGCGTGCAGTGGATGTCAGTGTCGAGGCGATACCGCCGAGAAACGGCGTGAACACGATCGACTGGTCGGCAAAATCCTGGTCGGGTGCGTACCAGGTGGCCTTGCCTTCGCGCAGGCCCTTGATAAACGCGCGCACATCCTTGTTGGGAATGGCGCTGTGCAAATGCCGGTCGCGGTAATAATGCATGAAGGCGTTGAACATCGGGTTATGCGCGCGTTTATAAATTGCATTAAGCGGTGTGTACATCGCCATCAGGATGCCGCCGATTTCCAGCGTGCTGAAATGCCCGGTGAGTAATATCACACCCCTGTTTTTTGCCAGGGCTTTTTCCAGGTGTTCCATGCCTTCTACCTTGCAATGTTTGCGCAGGTAGTCGCGCGGCGCCCACCACGCCAGCGCCATTTCAAATATTGAAATGCCAACGCTTTTGAAACTTTGTTTCACCAGGTGTTCGATCTGCGCATCATCATAATCAGGATAGGCCTGTGAAATATTAATGCGCGCAACGCGGCGGCGTGAGGCCACCAGTCTATACGCCAGCCAGCCGATAAAGCTGCCGATAGCATTGATCCACGACAGCGGCAGCAAAATAACCAGGCGCAGAAAACCGAAGAACAGCCACATCGGCCAGTACCGCGGCGCGAGGAACTGTTTTACCTTCAGTGCCTCAGCCACTGATTCATCTCTTGCAGATCGGCGCCGGTGAGTATGCCCGCGGCGCGTTTCAGTTCCAGGATATTAAGAATGTAATCATAACGTGCGCGCGCATAATCGCGTTCGCTCGCGTATTGCTCGCGCTGCGCAAGCAACACATCAACACTGTTGCGCGTGCCCACCTTGAAACCTTCCTGCGTGGCTTCGACCGCGGTCTGGGTGGAAATCAATGCCTGCTTCAATGCATTCACCTGCGAGATCGCCGCGCGTATGCCGAGAAACGCGGTGCGCACCTGTTGCACCGCGAGGCGCTGTTGTTGCTGGTATTGCGACTTCGCCAGTGCATACTCGGCATTGCGCTGGCGCGTTTAGCGAACTGGTAAAGCCGCCGCTGTAGATCGGCACCTGCAGCGCGAGGATGATACTGTTCTGGTCAATATCGCGTCCGCTGAAAGCATTGCTCACCGTGCTGCCGTCCGAACTGTTAAAACTGTGTTCCGCGTTCAGGCTCAGTGTCGGGTAATGCCCGGCGCGGCTGGCGTCGTATGCACTGCGCGCGGCTTCACTGTTGTAACGCGCGGCGCGCAGTTGCAGGTTTTTTTCCAGCGCGGTGTCTTCCCAGCTCTGGATGTTGTCGGGTGTCGGCATCAGCAGCGGCAGGTTTTCGCGCACCGGTAACAGCGGTTCATCGAATTTGTTAATAACGATACGCAGGGCTTCGCGCGCATTTTCCACTGCGTTGCTCGCGGCGATTTCGCGCGCCAGCGCGGTGTCGTATTGCGCCTGTGATTCGCGGACGTCGGTGACCGCGATCAGGCCGACCTTGAAACGCTCGCTGGTCTGTTCGAGCTGGCGCGCAATCGCTTCTTTCTCTGCAATGGCAAAACTGTGCGTATCCTGCGCGGCGAGATAATCAAAATAGGCACGCGCCACGCGCAGCACCAGTTCCTGGCGGGCATCTTCGAATACCGCCAGCGCCTGCGCGGTTTGCGCGCTGGCGACATCCATCGCATCGAACACCGCCTGGTTATAGAGTGTCTGGCTCAGCGTAAGGCTGTAACCATTGGCGCCGAAACTGGACACGCCGTCGGGGGTAGACGCACTGCCGGAATTACTGGTCTCTGAGCGGATGCGGCTGACAAACGCTTCAAAACTGATTTCCGGCAGCACGGCCGAGGTCGCCTGTGAATCGAGTTCAATACTCGCCTGGTAAGTCGCGCGCGCACCCTGGTAGGTAATGTCGTGCTGCTCGGCCAGCTGCAGGGCTTCACTCAAATCCAGCGCGTGCACGCTGGCGGGAAGCAGCAGGGAAAAAATCAGCAGTCGTTGCAACATATTGAATGCATTGCCGTAGCGGTTGGAAGTGGGGTAATGCTAGCGCGTATGGGGGGTTAATGGAATGTATTGATTTAGAAACAAAATCTTAAGGCGCAACCGCAGAGGCGCAGAGGACGCAGAGAAAACACAATTATTTTGTAGATACATTACTGTTCTTTTTGTCATTCCCGCGAAGGCTGGAATCCATTGTTTAATATAGAAAGATACTGGATACCCGCCTTCGCGGGTATGACGATATTTTTAACATTATTATTTCTTTCTCCGCGTCCTCTGCGCCTCTGCGGTTGCGCCTTAAGTTTGTGTTTCTAACCTAATAAGTCGCCATCGCGCTATCAACCTGCTGTGCCCAGCCGGCCATGCCGCCGTTGAGGTTGATGATATTGGTGAAGCCGGCGGCTTCGAGATAGCGCCCTACCTGGCGGCTGCGGATGCCGTGGTGGCAGATCACCACGATTTCCTGCTGCATGTCGAGTTCGTTCAGCTTGTGCGGGATCTGGCTCATCGGGATCAGCACGGTGTTATCGAGCTTGCAGATGTCGTATTCCCACGGCTGGCGCACATCGAGCAACAACGGGGCAGGGTCAGATTGCTCAAGGTAGTGCCTGAGCTCGGTGGCATTCAATTCACGCATAAAGATACAGCAGCATTACAGCAGTTGAAAATAACTAGAAAATAAAGCGTTCGGCCTCGGCCGTGCCAGACAGACGTTCGATGCTGGTTTCGAACAAAGGTTGCACGGTGAAGTCGTTCTTGTCGAGGCGGGTGACCAGCTGCGCGGTCATCGCCGGGGCATTGCCGGTGATCACGAACAGGCGACCGCCAACTTTGAGTGACTGCTTGAAGCACTCGGGAATCGTCGGCATCGAGCCGGTGAGGGCGATGGCATCGTAAAACCGTTTCTGCTCCCAGCCCTTCGAAGCATCACCGGTGCTCAGGTTGATATTGCGCACACCCTGCGCGGCGAGATTTTCTTCGGCCATTTCGGTCATCGCGGGATTGATATCGACGCTGTCGACATGGCGGCCCAGCGCGGCCAGGCAGGCGGTGAGATAACCACTGCCGGTGCCGATTTCCAGCACGGTGTCGTCCTCGCCGATATCCAGGTGCTGCAGCACCCGGCCTTCGACATTGGGGTTCATCATGGTGTAGGCAATGCCGTTGAACTCGGCCAGCGGGATGCGGGTATCCATGTAGGCCAGTGCCTTGTGCGGTGCGGGCGCAAAGTGCTCGCGCGGGATCCGGCTGATGACCTTGAGCACGCGTGGATCGAGCACGTCCCACGGGCGTACCTGCTGTTCCACCATGTTGTAGCGGGCCTGGTCGTAATTCAAATTCGTCGCAGTCATGTGGCTCAGATTCTCTATATAAGGCAATGCCGGAAAGGGGCGCATTTTACCCCAGCCAGTGGTTGGCGACCAGCCGGCACTAAAAGCTTTAAAAGCGCAACCGCGGAGGCGCAGAGGTCGCGGAGAAAAGCTTCATGATTGTTGTAAGTGACTGACTGCAAAGGAGCAATGATATTTAAGCTTGAATGATGACAACGGTTACCTGCCATGTAGGGTGCGCTGTGCGCACCGTATTTGAAACGTTAGAGTCAAGGTGCGCATGGCGCACCCTATGGTTGAGCTCCGCATTTAACATTAATCATTGTTTTTCTCCGCGTCCTCTGCGCCTCTGCGGTTGCGCCTTAATCTTTTGACCGCCCACCCACCAAGTGCGCCCACTCCCCGCATGGGTACATCTCGGCGGAATGCGGTAATATGTCCCTCTGTTTGAACCGAAAATATAACCAGAACCGCAGCCGGGCCACACTATGAGCGCAATTCCACAAGACTTTCTGAAACGCACCGCCGAGCTTTCGCACGACTCCATCAAGCCCATGGACGGTTCGACGAAAGTCTACGTGCAGGGCTCACGGCCCGATATTCGCGTGCCGATGCGTGAAATCCACCTCGAAGACACCGCTGCCAGCTTTGGCGCCGAGCCCAATCCGCCGATCCCGGTGTACGATACCTCGGGCCCCTATACCGACCCGGCGGTCAAGATCGACCTGCTCAATGGGCTGGCCGATGTGCGCGGCGCGTGGATCGACGAGCGTAACGACACCTGAACAAGACGCCAACCGAACCAAGTACAGGCATAT
>CAWKAL010000100.1:0-28842 GCA_963847575.1 uncultured Gammaproteobacteria bacterium | reverse complement strand
AAAAACTGAGTGTTGCCTATCTGAATACCAACCAGGACACGGCCGCTGCCTCTGAACTGCTTAAAATCTCCCGCACTGATGAGAATGTTGACTACAAAACTGCCGCTTTGTGGAAAGCGGCGGGGCTGTACGAGTCCAAAAAGAACTACCCAGCCGCAATAAAGGCCTATGAGGAGTATGCCGCGGCCTACCAGCGACCGTACCCACAATACATGGAGGCGATGCAAAAACTGACTGAGCTTTACACTCACGGCCAGAACCAACAACGCGCAAGTCTATGGCGTAACCAGATTCTTGATACGGATAAAACGATGCCGAGTAATTTAAAGACAGACAGGACGAACTACATCTGCTCCATGGCCGCATTGCAGCTCGCCCAGGGCAGGAGCATAAGCAATATGCTTCAATCCGGCTGGTTCTGCCGCTTAACCGGAGTCTGGGCCATAAAAAAAATGCCCTGCAGAAGGCCCTCAATCTCTATGGCAGGGCCGCCTCCTACGGCCTGCCGGAAACCACCACGGAAGCGACTTACGCCATTGCGGATATTTACCATTCCTTCAGCAAGTCGCTGCTGGACTCGGAGCGACCTGGCAACCTCAACACGGCTGAATTGGAACAATACAAAATCCTTCTGGAAGACCAGGCCTTCCCGTTCGAGGACAATGCCATTAAATTCTATGAAAAGAACCTGGCCCATATCAAACAGGGAATATCCGATGACTGGGTGCGCAAGAGTCACACCCAGTTAAAGCTGCTTTACCCGGCGCGATATAACCGGGAAGTCATGTTGGAGCCTTACATCAATGTATTGCACTAAGTGTCTGCCTTTTGTGTTCCTGGTTCTGACCGTGGGTTCACTGGTGGTGGGTGCATCGTGCACCCACCGCTCGCCGCTGTCAGTGATTTCCTTTTTCCAGAACGGCGCGTTCGATTTCAGTTCTTCCATCATATACCGGCAGGCGGCAAATGCAGCTTCGCGGTGCGCCGCCCAGGTCGCCGTCAGTACAATCGATTCACCGGGCGTGATCAGGCCGACGCGATGCACAATCAGGCCATCCACCAGTGACCATTGGCTAATCGCGTCCGCGCATAATGCGTCAAGATACTGTTGTGTCATCGCCGGGTAATGTTCCAGTGTCATCTGGCTGACTTTATCGCCGGCGTTGAAATCACGCATGCTGCCGACAAAATTTGCGCAGCCGCCGAAACTCCCTGCACTCAGCGTCGTCTCATGCGCCGCAAGTGATTGCCATGGGTTGAAACTGTGATCAATGATTCGCGCGGGCATGTCAGCCTCCGGTGACTGGCGGGAAGAACGCAACTTCATCACCGTCGTGCACCGCATCATCCAGCTTTGCGTAATACATGTTGATTGCACACAAGGTGTTTGCCGGAACCTCGTTCTGGTGTGTGGCCTGTTGCCATGCTTCGCGCACCGTGCTGACCGCGATGTCTTCAATCTCGACGCTGTCGGTCCCGAGCTTCTCGCGCAGGCTGGCAAAAAACTTAACCTGGATACTCATACACGTAGCTTACCCCGATGTGGCCATAAATACCTGACACACTTGTTAACAATTATTGCGGTCAGTATTCAGTAATATAAGTAAATGCGCGCTGGCGTGCTGTATACTCGCCCGCACAACGTACAGGCCACGCTGAATAGTGGCATAAAAGTCCTACAGGAGAACATATGAACATTATACAAAAAACATTACTGGTTTCAGCGCTGGGACTGGTTGCTACGTCTGCCAGTGCGCACACAGATAGCGTCTGGCTGGACAGTGCCGGTAGCGTTGTAAAAGACGGTAGCGGAACCTGCCTGCACACCAGTAACTGGAAATCGGGTGATGAATGTAGCGCTGATGGCGCCTCAACCAAACCTGCAAAAGCTGCAGCTGCGCCGGTTAAGGCTGCAACACCTGCGCCAGTAACCAAGCAGGCGATGCCTGTTAAAACCTCGCCGACACCGCGTTATCGCGAACTAAGCCTGGCCTCGGGTGCATCATTCGAGCTGGGAGGCAGCACACTGAGTCCGGCGGGTAAGGCCGCTGTCGCAGATCTGCTCGGCAAGTTCAAGGGTGAAAACATCAAGCAGGTGATCGTCGAGGGTCATACTGACGACCGCGGTGCTGCCTCGTTCAACCAGCAATTATCAGAAAAACGCGCGAAAGCCGTGAAAGCTGAACTGATTGCTAACGGAGTTGACGCCCAGATAATTAAAACCACTGGATACGGTGAGGGTCGCCCGATTGCAGACAACAACACCCGCGATGGCCGCGCCAAAAACCGTCGTGTTGAAATCAAGATTGATGCCGCCAAACGCGAATTCTGATCGTTCAGATATCTGCACTGATGAAACGGCCCCGATTCAGGGGCCGTTTTTGTTTAAATGTTGCTCGTCTCCTCAAGCCGGGCTTTATTGCCGGCAACGGGCTTGCTATGCTGGTCATCCAGTACTAGCACTAGCACCGAGTCCGTAAGCCCCATGTCAGATACGTTTAATCATCTTAACCCGCGCGGCGAAGTTCACATGGTCGATGTCGGAGACAAGTCGTCGACCCGGCGTCGCGCCGTGGCCGAAGGCCGGATCACGATGCAGGCGCACACCCTCGATACCCTGGTCTCGCACAGTCATAAGAAAGGCGATGTGCTCGCGGTGGCACGTGTAGCAGGCATCATGGCCAGCAAAAAAACCGCAGAGCTGGTCCCATTGTGTCATCCGATTTCACTCAGCCATGTGGATATTGCGCTGAATCCTGATGTCGAACAGGGCGCGGTCATCTGCCGCGTTACGGTCGAGACACAGGGCGTGACGGGTGTCGAAATGGAAGCGCTTACCGCGGTGCAGGTGTGCCTGCTGACGGTTTATGATATGTGCAAGGCGATGGACCGCGGTATGGTGATCGAACAGGTTAGATTACTGGAAAAATCCGGTGGTAAATCCGGCGACTGGCAACGCGAATGATGGTTACATACATCATGGCCACGTACATTACGGAGAGTTAGCTTGAAAACTTTTTTAAAAATCATTTCTGGCCTGCTGGCGATAATTATTATCGCCATTGCAGCGTTTGTATTTACCTTCGATCCCAATGACTACAAAGCACAGTTAACGCAGGCAGTTGAGCAACAGACCGGGCGAACGCTTTCTATTGAGGGTGATATATCCCTGTCACTGTTTCCCTGGATAGGACTTGAGGTTGGCAAGCTGACGTTGAGCAATGCGCAAGGATTTAGCAAAAATGATTTCGCCCGCATCGACCAGCTTGATATCAAGGTTAAAGTGTTGCCCTTGTTAAAACGCGACATTGTTGTTCACAAGATTCGCCTGCATGGCCTGTCGGCATCGCTTGAGACACATAAAGACGGCAAAACCAACTGGCAGGATCTCGCGCAGTCAGCCGATACAGGTGACACAGAGATTAAGGATGAAAAAGAAACATCCGGACAACCCGCGCTTGCCGGGTTGCTGGTTAATGGCATCGAGCTCGTGGGTGCGAATATTCAATGGATTGATGATCAATCGGGTACACATGCGGCAATCAGTGATCTCAATCTTGAGACCGGCAATATACAGTTTGACACCTGGGTGCCTTTAACATTTAGTGCGCATGTCAATAATAACAAGCCCGAAGTTGATGCACGAATCAAGCTTGATACAAAACTCAAATTCAATCGCGAGCTGACTGTTTTTGATATCAGTGATTTCGATCTAGGTGTCAATGCATTAATGAAAAGTATCGCGGCAGAGCGTATAGATGTCAGGTTGCAAACCGCTGCGCATGCCGATCTGCAGCAACAAAAAGCCAGCCTGGACAAACTGAAGCTGTCAGCATTTGGTGCAGAATTAATGGCGGACCTGGCTATAACGGGCCTTGATAGCACGCCGACCGCAACAGGTACAGTTGCTACCAATGAAATGAATCCGCGTGTGCTGGCAAAAAAATTCGGTATTGAGTTGCCGGTAAGCGCAAACTCATCACGCCTCGGTGTTGCCACTCTCACTGCACGAATCGATGCCAACGCATCGCGCGCGAAACTATCTGACATTCAATTGCGTCTGGATGAAAGCACGCTGAAGGGCGTTGTTAATATCCCCGATATTGCAAAGCAAAGCGTACGTTACCAGTTAACACTTGACCGCATTGATGTGGATAGTTACTTGCCGCCCGTGGTTGATGAGCCAGCCGCCGTGCCACCCGTAACGCCTGTCGCTGACGAGGATATTGAAATAGCCTTGCCCGTCGAAATGATGCGCACACTCGATATCGACGGTGAATTGAAGGTTGCTGCAATGCGTGTGAAAGCCATCGATATTACAGATGTGCAGCTGGTGACAAAAGCGGATAAAGGTGTCATCACGGTGTCGCCGATAAACATGAAAATGTTACAGGGCACATTGAATGCGCAAGCCGTTGTTGACGTGCGCAAGGACACGCGCTATCAGTTCAAGCTGATAACAGCCGAGATGTTGCCGGGGCCGCTGATTAACCCCTTGCTGGTCGGCATATTGGGCTACCAGGATATCAGTATCGCCGGCGGTACCGCTGCTGTAAATGTAGATGTTAAATCTGCCGGCCAGTGGCTGAGTGAACTGAAACGCTCGGCGACAGGCGACCTGCGGCTTGATGTGAACAAGACCGTTGTCAGCGGTGTTGATATCGATTATTTCACCCGCAACTCGGTCGGTGATTTTCTGGCAGCACGAAACATCAATGTGTCCAGTGACTGGCGCGGCAGTTATAAACCTAAACAGAAAACAGCGTTTGACAGTATTGTCGCCACGGCAATTATTTCTGGCGGGCAGGTGGTTAACGACAAGCTCGCGATTAACTCCAGCCGTATCAAGGTCAACGGCGATGGCGTGATTGACATCATGAAAAACAGCATCGACGAAAAACTGCTGGTAGAACTCAACATGGAGCGCCAGCAAAATATTGAAGACAAAGTGCTGGCAAAACCGGTACCGGTGCATATTCATGGCCCCTTTGAACAACTGAAATTCGAAGTTGATAAAACCCGCCTGGCAAAAGTGATTACAGATCTGATCAGGGTAGAAACCGGGGCGAAAGCGGCTGAATTCAAAGCGGCGGCAGACGCAAAGGCCGCGGCAGCCAGAGCCGCGGCAGATGCCAAAGCGGCGGCTGCCAAAGCTGAAGCACAACAAAAGCTGGATGCGCAGAAAGCGGAATTAAAAGCCAGGGAAGCTGAGAAAGCTGAGCAAATGAAACAGGAAGCAGAAGACAAGGTGAAAAATAAACTCAAGGGATTATTCAATTAAATGGGGTTGGCAGTGTGAGTGCGGATTTTGCACAGCGTGTGCTGCGCTGGTACAGAAAGCATGGTCGGCATGACCTTCCATGGCAACACCCGAGAACGTTGTACCGTGTCTGGCTGGCAGAAATCATGCTGCAACAAACCCAGGTCAAAACGGTTATTCCTTACTATAAGAATTTCCTGCGCGCGTTCCCCTCGTTGAAACAGCTCGCGCTGGCCGCGCAGGACGAGGTGCTGGCGCACTGGGCCGGGCTGGGTTATTACTCGCGGGCGCGAAATCTGCATAAAGCGGCGCAGCAGGTTCAACAGCTGCACCGCGGTCGGTTTCCGCAGGCGTTTGATGCCCTGCTGGACTTGCCCGGCATTGGTCGTTCCACCGCGGCGGCGATTCTGTCGCAGGCACTCGACCAGCGCCATGTGATCCTCGACGGCAACGTCAAGCGTGTGCTGGCGCGCTATCATGCGATTGATGGCTGGCCCGGGTTGCCCGCGGTCGAGCAGCAACTGTGGCAGCTCGCCGAGCAACACACCCCGCAGCGCCATAATGCCGATTACACCCAGGCGATAATGGACCTGGGGGCGACCTTGTGCCGACGCAGTCGCCCCGACTGTGGGCAGTGCCCGCTGGCGAGTGATTGCGCGGCCCTGGCGAATGACCAGGTCAGCGCCTTGCCCGCCGCCAGGCCGAAAAAAACATTGCCGGTGAAATCAGCCCGCCTGTTGTTACTGGCTGATGGCGCGGGTGCTGTACTGCTCGAAAAACGCCCGCCCAGCGGCATCTGGGGCGGTCTGTGGAGTTTGCCTGAACTCGCCATGGAAGATGATATTGCCAGCGCCTGTGAGCAGCGCTGGGGCGTACAGGTGCACAGTGCTGCCGACGGCAGGCGATTTCGCCACAGCTTCAGCCATTATCATTTCGATATCACCCCCTGCCGGGTGCGGCTAGAAACCAGCATTGCACTGGTCAAAGATGCCAGTATGCGCTGGTACTGCGCGACACAAACACGCCCGCTGGCGCTGGCTGCACCGGTCCAGCGGATTCTGCAAGAGTATGCCTGATCTGACTTGACTCACGGCGGTTGAGTCGATTAAATACGCGGCTCGCGGGTGGGAGACCCCCCTCGAAAATTCTGACACTATATATAGTCAAGCCCCTGGCCGGGTAGCTCAGTTGGTAGAGCAGCGGATTGAAAATCCGCGTGTCGGCAGTTCAATTCTGCCCCCGGCCACCATATTCCCTTCGTTTAGCATTCCCGGTATATCTAAGTGCAGAAGACTCGATCCAATTGAACTGCCGGCAGTTAAATTACTCGCCACGTCCATGTGGCCTCGCCCTTCGGGCCGCATAAAAAACATGCGTTCAAGTTTGCTCCCGGCAAACTTAGTCTGCCCCGCTTAGCTCACCATATATCCCTTCGCTTAGCAGTCCCGATAAATACTAAGTGCAGCAGACTCGATCCAATTGAACTGCCGGCAGTTAAATTACTCGGCCCGTCCATGGGCCAACGAATTACATCCATGTAATTCGCCTTCCAGGCTGACCTTCGGTCATTCAAATTTGCTCCTGGCAAATTTAGTCACCCTTCGGGCCGCGTAAGAAACACGTGTTATTTTTAGCTTCCTGCAAAAAATCATCTGCCCCCGGGCACCATATTCTCTTCGATAAGAAGTCCAGGTTTCGAGAGCTCTGCCAGACATGACCCAGTAAAAAGTGCGGCAGTTTGTGAGGCTGGCCCAGTCGTTTAGGCAACCGCTGGTTACTCGAAATGAGGCCTTCTATCCGCCGCTTGTAAAGAAATGTAACCGCCAGCCGATGTTTATAACGATACGATTAAGCGTAACTATACTTTTTTTATGTCGAACACTGGCCGCGTACAGGCAAGTGTATGGCCCAACACAACCCGGTGGCTTTTATGTCAACTCTAAACAAAAATTTCCAGCTTACTGCAGCGCTTTTATGTAGTGGATTCTTGCTGTCATGCGACAACCTGGACGTCCCTGATGACCAGTCGAATGAGCGCCTGAGTATCACGAATAATGACTTGACGCTTGAAGCGCGCGTGCTGTACTACGATAACGCGCTTGGGATTGATAACGGCACGTCTCCAAAGTCGGCGCCCGGCATGAGAGCGAAACCGGCATTACCTGTGCTGAAGCTTGTGGCTGAAATACAATCGCCAGTCGTCAATGGCGAGACTGTACAGGCAACTTCGGTGTCGTTCAGTAAATTCGATGCGGCCATGGTCAGTTATAACATGCGGGGTGCTGCTCGACTGGGGGCGATTGACTGGATCAATTATTTCGCCACCAAGAAGCCAAAGCTGTCATCAGCAGTAACGTTTATTGACTCTGATATCAATGCGGTTTCAACCGACGGATTTAATATTTATACGGCTGTGGCAACGGATGCGCCCGAATTTACTAACCCCGCCGTGCTGGAAAAGCTAAGGCTCAAGAATGGCAAGATGGTTCTCAAGGAGAATGCGCGCCTTCAACTCAGTAGTTATGCAGCAACAAGCACTCTGCATGCGGGCAAAACAGTCTATGCCACGTCTGGAGACAATGGCCATGTTGTTGCCTACAAGGACAGCACCATGGAAAAATCAGGCGAGTTTGCACTGCATGACGCACGCTGGGTCGCATGGGACAAGAAGGGTGGCAGAATCGTGGTTGCACAGGGCACACCTGGCCAGCTGTCAATATTTGAAGAAGGTGAATTCCCGGGTGGTTCAATGAATCTACTGAATACATTTTCATTTCCGGGTGCGAATGTTGCCGAGTCCAAGTCAACGGTGGAAATTGCCGGAGGTAAGGCCTTTATTGCAGCCGGGCCTGAGGGTGTTCAGATCATGTGCCTGGATGATGGCCAGATTATCGGTTCAGTCCCGCGACCGGATCCGGCATCGCTGGGACTGGATCCTGCGGTTGTAGTGACCAATGCAGTTACTGTCGATGAAAACCTGATGTTTATTTCAAATGGCGAAGCAGGTGTGTATGTTGCAGAGGCAGATGAGGATTTCAGTAATGCCGATTGCAACGCACTGAACATTACTCCACTTGGTAAGTTGCAGTTCGATAGTTTGCAGTCTGCCAACCATGTAACTTACAAAGATGGTTTTCTGTATGTTGCAGCCGGGCTTGGTGGCGTCAAGATTGTCAGCGTTAATGTTGATTAATCGCATAGTGGTCAAGTGTCATAGTTAGCTTTTATTCCAGCTGGCTTCGCGCTTCATGTCGCCCCACGTGTTCTCCTTTTTAGTCAGCCAGTTGAACATGCCACTGACGCGCCAGATGGCATTCAACTGGCGATAGCCCAGGTTTTCTATAATCGCTACCAGGAACAACAGGAATAATTCCGATGCACTATTGCTGGTGCGGAAGGACACTTCTTCAAGCGCCAGGGAGATCACAGAGACCAGCATGCCCAGTCCAACTGCCAGCATCATGAAGATCATAAAGAATTCATTGGGTACCAGGCCAATATAAAATGCATACGAAACAATAATAAATCCCGAGACTTCGAGTAGGGGTCCGAAACATTCGAAGATCAAAAAGAAGGGGAATGCCAGCCAGGAAACAACGCCGCCATTGCGATTGAACAGCAGCGGCATATTCGAAGTCAGGCTTTCAGCAAGCCCAATTTGCCAGCGTATCCGCTGTCTTCTCAACACAGATATTTTTTCAGGTGCTTCAGTCCAGCATACGGGATCAGGCACGAAATGTATTTTATACGGTCTTTGTTTTTCGATGAGCATGCGATGTAAACGTACAACAAGCTCCATGTCTTCACCAATACAGTTGGTGCGATAGCCGCCAGCAGCGATCACGGCCTCTTTTCTGAATACACCAAATGCACCAGAGATAATCAACAATGCATTCATCGGCGTCCAGCCAAGACGGCCAAACATGAATGCGCGCAGGTATTCGACTACCTGGAACAGCGCAAGAATGTTTTTTGACAGGCCGACTTTTTCAATAAAGCCGTCCTTGACTGTGCAGCCATTCAGAATTCGAACCACGCCGCCGCTTGCAACCGTTATCGGATCTTCTATAAAGGGGCGCACAACTTTTTTCAGGCTGCTGCGTTCCAGCACAGAATCCGCGTCCACGCAACAATACAATGGGAAATAGGACGCATTGATACCGGTGTTAATCGAGTCGGCTTTGCCGCCATTGACCTTGTCGATGACGCGTATATTGTGGAATTTTGTCGACCGATATATGGTGCCAACTGGTTTCGTTTCGATCTGTATACGATACACCTCGGGGAACGGGCGTAATGAAAATTCGTTTATTAGTACTTCGAGGGTGTTGTCTTTCGAGCCGTCATTCACCACGATAATTTCATATTCAGGATATTCGAGCTGCATTAAGGCACGCACCGAAGAGGCAATGGTGGCGGCTTCGTTATAAGCAGGCACGATAATGCTGACAGGTGGTTCGAAATCTGCGTGCAGGGGCGATAGTTCTTCGGTGCTGTGTTCGCGGAGAAACCTGGGAAGGTACAGCATTGAGCTCACCGTAAGCATTAAATATATCCCATGCAATCCTACGAAGTAGAACAGGAATATCCAGTTAATATAATCCAGGTAGTGCGGCATGGTCAGCTCCATTCCAGTTCTGAGATGGCCTGATGCAAGATGTCTCTGGCATAGCGGTCATCAAGTTTTATATAAAGCGTGCTTAGGTCGTGTGTTGTCACAAATGGCATGTGCGTAATTGCCTGTGCACTGCGGTATCTGACCCACCATTCGGGGTCGGATAAGAGTTTGATCAGCACGGGCAGGTCGTCTTTAGTACCGAGGCGGCCGAGCGCCCTGGCGACATGCAGACGTATATACCATTGCGGATGATCGGCATGTTCGCGGGCCAGCGTCAGTCCTTGCGAATCTTTCGCGGCATTGATACACGCGGCAATGATCCTGCTGTCCTTGCTGTTTCCCAGGCGCATGCAGAGTTTGCTGATCGCTGGATCAAAATGGCTGCTGCTCAGAAACCCCAGGATATAGGGAATATCATCGACCGGTGCCTTTTCAATAGCCTGCTCGATTAATTTTGATAATTCGCCTGGCCTTGCAGAATTCAACAAAATGGCAACACGCGCCACCGGCCAGTCCCTGCGTTTAATAATGTGAGGCATCAGGTACTGCATGGCATTTTTGCTATCGATATCAACCAGTGCCTGTGCAGCTGTCATAGATAGAATGGGATGTTCCGAATTTATTATATCGATCAAGGTTATTCCAGATCGAGTAGTCCTGCACATGCCCCAGGGTGACAATGCCCTGTAACTTGTTACGCACATTGCTGCTTTTGAGATAAGCATGTGCAATGGTGTCCAGTTGCTTATGCCTGGATAATATCTGTAGCCTGAGGCGTGCATCACCGCGTAATAATGAATGAAACCGGTTCCATTCACGCAAAAATACATGTCGATGTTTTCTCTGTAGCTCGGGGATATTGTCGGGATACGACAGCATCATTTCAGCCAGCATAGGACGCCAGATATTTTTGGCAGTCTCGTTGACCCTGTTTTCATAGACGCTGTAAATCCTGAAGCTGATAACCTGTATCAGCATCAGCAGCACCAGTCCGGCAATTATGACTACCCCGCTGAGTGAGGTAATAAAGTACCGGATTAGTAATCGAATTTAATGCCGAGAACAAAACCATTGCGGTCGTAAAAGTCTCCTTGCTGGTGATATGTCAATGACCAGGTCAGTGACCATTGTGGTTGAAACATGTGGCGACCGTATAACGATACTGTCAATACATCACTTATCGGCGGGTCTGGCGTGCCATCAAATTCAACATCATCGCCTGTGGCGACTGAAGCACCGATCAAATTTGTTGCTGCATAGTATTAATTTAATTGCACATTGTGGTTATAACCAGTGCCTGCATTCATTACATCGATCAGGCGGTAAGTATAGGTGGCGCGAAAATCAGACCAGTAATATTCACCGCTCAGGATGAACTGCTGGCTGTTGGTACTCGTGTACCTGGCATGGCTGATACCTGCGTGCAGGTTGAGTCCTGCCGATATGTTCTTGCTGATTCTGGTTTCGAGCATCCTGTTTGCAATAACTTCGTGTGTCGGGCTGTAAGTAGCGCCTGCATAGAAAGTCCAGGAATCTGCAATCGGCAGGGCATAGCTGGCACCGAACTGCCGGTCATCAAGATCAAAGCGTTCAAAGCTATCGAGCTGCAGATGTGCATAATGTTTTTCAGGTGTTTGAACCAGCCATATCAGCGATCTCGATTTCCCAGGGTGAGCGGTTATTTGTGAGTTCATCATGACCAATGGCTGCTTCTATTGCATAACGATTTGCGCTTTTTATTTCAGTTTCGTCAGGGTCCGGCAGGATGTCCCAGTTTTCAGCAGGGAACTGTTGCCTGGCTGCTGCTACCAGTGTGATCGCCTGGCTTCTGCTCTGAGGCGTGTCAGTGACGAGCAGCAGCCGTATTTCAGTTCGCCATAGCGCGCTGTACGCAGGTGCAATCGCGCGCGCATGTTCCAGGTCCAGTAATGCTTCATTGCTGCGGCCCATCCAGTCGAGCGTGTTGGCACGGGCCAGTAAATAATCTGCATTGTTCGGTGATTCTTCCAGCAATGTGTTCAACAAGGGTATCGCCTGTGTCCATTTTTTCTGCCAGGAGAGCACGCGGGCGAGCAGAAAACGCGACTCTGGATCTTCAGGCGCATGTTGCAGATGTGTTTGCAAAAGGCTTTCAGCCTGCTCGAAGTTTTTAGTTTCAACCGCGATACCTGCATCTGTGTAGCAGGTGTCATTGGTCGCGGCCCTGGCGTGTATTGATAACAGCAGCAGTGCAGTCGTGATCCAGATACAGCGCTGCTGGATCATGACGCGTGCGGTGCAGATTTACGGATCCGGGCCAGAACTTCACCGGGTTGAAATGGTTTGACGATGTAATCAGTCGCACCGGCATCCAGTGCCTTGATGATGTCTTTTTCCTGCGATTTGCCGGAGATCATGATGACTGCAGAATCGTTCCAGCTTGGCATGGAGCGGATATGTGAAACCAGTTCAAATCCATTGGTGTAGGGAACCATGATATCGAGCAGTGCCAGCGAAAACGGCGGGTTGTTATTGATGGCGTCGAGTGCCTGCTTGCCGTCGGTGACGTTGGTAACGTCGTAACCCTCACGCTGCAGCAGGTACGCGAGCATATACGCAGTCACGTCATCATCCTCGACGAGGAGGATGGATGGCGGCTTACTGGTTTCGTTTTTGAGCACAGTGTCCATCAGGAATCATAAATTTTATTTTCTTTTTCAGTCAGTTAGTTTATCGGCACGCACACAGGGGGCTTTAGTAAAATGATTCTAAAAATGTGTCTGAGCGCAGGCCTGGGGAGGAAGGGCGGCAAGTGATTGCCGCTCAGGAGTAACTGCCTGTTTTAAAAGAAAAAGATAAATCCAGCGAGGTGGGCGTGCTCGCGCGGCACGCCGATGTCGGTATTAGTGTTTTAAGCGGTAGCCGGTTTTAAATATCCACCACACCAGGCCAATGCAGGTCAGCAGGAACGTCAGTGTCATCACCAGGCTGACAGTGATACTGACATCGCCAATTCCATAGAAACTCCAGCGAAAACCGCTGATCAGGTATACCACCGGGTTGAACAGGGTGAGTGTGCGCCAGGTTTCGGGCAGCATGTCGATCGAGTAAAACGCGCCACCGAGAAATGTCAGTGGGGTAACAATCAGCATGGGAATCAGTTGCAGTTGTTCAAAATCCTTCGCCCAGATACCGATAATGAATCCAAACAGGCTGAAGGTGGTTGCAGTCAGTACCAGGAAGGTAATCATCCATACCGGGTGCTGTATTTCTATCGGGACGAACAATGTCGACGTCGCCAGGATCACCAGCCCCAGAATCATTGATTTGCTGGCCGCGGCGCCAACATAAGCCAGTACAATTTCAAACGCAGAAATCGGTGCGGACAACACTTCATAAATGGTGCCGGTGAACTTGGGGAAGTGAATTCCGAATGAGGCATTGAACAGGCTTTCAGTGAACAAAGACAGCATGATCAGGCCCGGCACAATGAATGCGCCGTAAGCAATGCCGTTGACTTCGCTCATGCGTGAACCGATGGCCGCACCAAAAACGACAAAGTACAGCGAGGTGGTGATCACTGGTGTAATAAGGCTTTGCAGCAAGGTGCGGCGTGCGCGATCGATCTCAAAACGATAGATTGCCCATACGCCATAACGGTTAAACCGCGGAGGCCTGGTTTTAGCTGGTCTGATTTTACTGGACATGATGTTCCGTGTTATCGCGATCACTCACCAGGTTGACAAAAATTTCTTCAAGTGAACTCTGGCGAGTATTCAGGTCGGTAAAGTTTATTGATAGATCGCTCATGCGCCTGAGCAGGGACGGTATGCCGGTGTGCTCTGCATTTACATCAAACGTGTACTGTAATTCGCGGCCATCACTGTTAAGCGCAAGTTTCCAGTCACCCAGTTCGGCAGGCAGGGTTGTCATGGGTTCCTGCAATTGCAGGGTGAGCTGCTTTTTGCCAAGTTTTTTCATCAGCGCTGTTTTTTCTTCAACCAGGACCATCTCGCCTTTGCTGATTACGCCAATACGGTCGGCTATTTCTTCAGCTTCTGCAATGTAGTGGGTAGTGAGTATTATGGTGGTGCCCTGTTCACGCAGTTCGCGCACCATTTCCCACATATCACGACGCAGTTCAACATCAACGCCGGCGGTGGGCTCATCCAGAAAAAGAATTTTCGGTTCATGCGCGAGTGCCTTGGCTATCATCAGGCGCCGTTTCATGCCGCCTGACAGTGTCATGATCATCTCCTTGCGCTTGTCCCACAGGCTGAGTTGTCGCAACACTTTTTCAATGTGCGCAGAATCCGGTGCAAAGCCGTACAGTCCACGGCTGAAAATGACCGTGTCCCATACGGTTTCAAACATGTCGGTGGCCAGCTCCTGTGGTACCAGTCCTATTTTCGAACGCGCCAGCCGGTAGTCGCGCACCGTGTCGTAGCCGTCAGCCAGTACGGTGCCGGTAGTGGCGTTGACAATGCCGCAAACAATGCCGATTAATGTTGTTT
The DNA here is from genome assembly GCA_963847575.1 of uncultured Gammaproteobacteria bacterium. Lineage (GTDB taxonomy): Bacteria > Pseudomonadota > Gammaproteobacteria > SZUA-229 > SZUA-229 > JASBSR01. The sequence continues at coordinate 14,471 of CAWKAL010000100.1, read as the reverse complement.
TACCGGCGCCGTTGGGGCCAAGCAGGGCAAACAGTTCTCCGCGATGAATATCGAGGTCAACGCGTTTCAGTGCCTGCATGCCTGAGGCATAGGTCTTTGTCAGATTCGATATTGAGATAATTGGTGTCATAGTCGCGATTGCAGAAGTATGCCTGGCTCCTTGTTATCGAACACGTATTTTATTGACGAGCTTGTTGCAGCGTTAGCGCGGTTTACTATTTGCAAAGAAAGTCAGTCTCCCATTGCCACGCGGTTTTTATAATTGTTTCCAGTGAGTCATGTTGTGGTTTCCAGCCAAGCTCGTGTTTCGCCAGTGAAGCGTCGGCCACCAGCACTGCAGGGTCGCCCGCACGGCGTTCTGCATCAGTGACTTTAAAATCCACCCCGGTGACCGCACGCGTTACGTCGATGACCTGCTGGACTGAAAAGCCCTTGCCATTGCCCAGGTTATAAGCCGCGCTGGTACTGGTTTGTTGCATCCGGCTGAGTGCAAGTGCGTGTGCGCTGCAAAGGTCATTGATGTGAATATAATCGCGTACGCAAGTTCCATCATCAGTTGAATAGTCGCGGCCAAATACCTTGATGTCTTCGCGACGCCCGGAAGCTGCCTGTAAAATCAACGGGATCAGATGTGTTTCGGGATTGTGGCGCTCGCCGAGCTCTCCGTCCGGATCTGCTCCCGCGGCATTAAAATAGCGCAGACAGGTAGACTTGAGTCCGTAGGCACGATCGTAATCGCTTAACATCAGTTCGACCATAAACTTTGAGCGGCCGTAAGGATTAATCGGGGCTTTAGGGTGGGCCTCGTCAATCGGTGTATATTCTGGCTCGCCGAAAATAGCGGCCGTGGATGAAAATATAAAATGTCGAACCTTGTGTGCCACCATGGCATCCAGCAGGGCCTGGGTATTACTCACATTGTTGTGATAATACTTATCGGGATGTAATACCGATTCGCCGACTTCAATGAAAGCAGCAAAGTACATGACTGCATCGAAGCGATGTTGATTGAATACCTCGTCAAGTGCCAGCGGATCACCCAGGTCGGCTTCGAAAAGTTCACCGTATTTGACAGCATCGCGATATCCCTTGCTGAGATTGTCATAGGTGACGACATGGTGGCCGTCACCGGCAAGGTGTTTGAGCATGTGCGACCCGATATATCCAGCACCGCCAGCGACAAGAATATTCATGTGTATTTCAGTTCTGTTGTGACATATAACAATGCTAACTGATTTCGAATATTGTTTCGCCACCAATGACCGGTTTGCTGAGTTTTATTTGCATGCCTTCAGCGGCGACGACACTGCGCGCCGGGGCGCGGTTAGACTTGAGATGTTTCTCGTTTTCAATCTGGATTTCATCGAGTTCATCGTCAGTTCGGTCGGGGTCGTGATGAAACATCACCAGTGCGCCAATTTCAGCATCGATCGCCAGTCGCCGTACCTGTGAAATCAGCGAATGTCCCCAGCCGTGTTTGTGTGGCATGTCATCTTCAGTGTATTGCGCATCGTGTATCAGTACATCCACGCCATGTAGGAAATTCACCCACTCATCGTAGCTGGTGTGCAACTTGTATGGGGGTTCGAGTTCATTGTCAGTGACATACGCACAGGTGACACCGTCTTCAGTGATTTTATAGGCGCTGCCGCCGCCGGGATGGTTGAGTGGTTTTTTGACCACGTAAATCTGTTTTTCATACAGTTCGCTTTCTGCGCCCTTGAAGGTACATGAGCTGTTCGAAGGCAGGTCGTCGGCTTTGACCGGAAAGTTATTACCATCCATCTGCTCGAACAGCGAACACAACAGTCGGTGCCCGGATTCCACGCTGGTATAGACATTAATCTGGCGCTCGGGCTGATAAATCGGTGCAAAAAACGGATAGCCCTGAATATGGTCCCAGTGCCCGTGTGAAAGCAGGATATTCACCGGGTTCGAATTCTTGATGAGAATTTGTCCAAGTTTGCGCAAGCCGGTGCCTGCATCAAGCACCAGCTGGCGGCCATTGTCGAGCAGGATATGAACACAGGAAGTATTGCCGCCATATTTTACCGTGTCAGGTCCTGGGGCTGGAGTCGAACCACGTACACCATAAAATTTGATGATCATTCTGACATCCTTTGTTTTGCCTGCAGGCAATCATTTTTTTAACAGGATATTGGCGGAGTGTAAACCCCGGTTTACAGTTGCGGGCTTGACGCCTGTATATTTGGCGGTTAAGGTGCAATATCCCTACAAAGTGCGATGTCTTGTAGCGATTAAACTGGATTGATCGATGATATCAGGCGACTTACAACAACAATAAAGGAGTGTCTGAATGTTGCATCGCGGTTTATACGAGGGCCTGCCCTACCTGTATCTCGCTGCAGGCATTGTTTGCGCGTTACTGGTTAATTCCACGCTAATTACAATTGCATCGCTATTGCTGATACTGGCCGGTGTTGCTGTCTTGATCATGCGTTACCGGTTTCGAAGCGAACAAAAGCGTCTGCGCCGCGAAGTGTCCGACGAACTTCATTTTGCTGCGGATCATTACGATGCACTGGTGCAGGCAAACCGCGAACGCGTTTTGCGTTCAATCAGTGACCGCCGAAAACAGGCAGTAACAGCGTTTCCGGTAGAGGATAAGCGTGGTAGCGTGATCGCCTTCGACCGGCGCAACGGGGAGCGGCGCAACGCCTTCGCCTGAGTCCATTTAAACGATGACGGATCGAACAGGTGCCTTAGCCTGCCTGTTCGAGATATTGTGACCAGTCAGTGCTGGCATCACCAAATACGAAAAAGAACGGGTTGAGCAGGCTGTCCTTGGTATTGTATTGCAATGGGCTCATGTCGAGCCGGGTGACATAACCGCCAGCCTGTTCCACTATGCATTGCGCCGCCGCTGTATCCCATTCCGAAGTGAGTCCAAGTCTTGGATACAGGTCAGCGCGGCCTTCTGCGACCAGGCAAAATTTAAGTGAACTGCCCATGCTGATCGCATCCACATCGCCGAGCTTCGCCATATAACGCTGCATGTCCTCCGAACCGTGTGAGCGGCTGCCCGCCACGATGAGTTTGCCGCCACGGCACTTTTTCACGCTGATTTTAGCCGCTTCGCCGCGCTGCTCCACCTTGTAACTGCCGCCACCGGCCCAGCCGTAATAATCCACGTCCAGAACAGGCACATGGATTACGCCGAGGACGCTCGTATGGTTATCTATCAAGGCGATGTTGACAGTAAATTCACCATTGCGTTTGATGAATTCGCGAGTACCATCGAGCGGATCGACCAGCCAGTACGTCTGCCATTGTTGCCGCACGGCAAACGGCAGTTTGGCCGACTCTTCCGATAACACCGGAATCTCTGGCGTGAGCTTTTGCAGCGCATCGACGATCGCGTGGTGCGAAGCCATATCGGCATCGGTCAGTGGCGATTTATCGTCCTTGTGCTCGATGCTGTATTCGCTGTTATAAACTTCGAGAATTTTATCGCCAGCGTGGCGCGCAATTTTCACGCATTCGTGGCAGAGTGATTCGAGATCAAGTGAGGTTGTCATGATAAAATCTGAAATAAGTTGAAGATGATGAACATTATTATAGACATTATAAAGCATCCTGTGAGTCGCGCATGAACCCACGCCCCGAGTGGAGCAATATCGAGACCGTGCTGCTGGACCTTGATGGCACCTTGCTGGACCTGCACTTTGATAACCATTTCTGGCTGCATCATGTGCCCTTGCGCTATGCCGATAAGCACAAGCTGACGCCAGCCGAGGCCAACGCTGCGCTAATGGCGCAGTATACCCGCGCCAAAGGCAGTCTTGACTGGTATTGTATTGATTTCTGGTCACGTGAACTCGAGCTCGATATTGAACAGCTCAAGCACGAAGTCGCGGAAAAAATCGCGGTGCACCCCAGTGTGCCGGAATTTCTCGCCGCGCTGCGCGATGCAGAAAAACGCATTGTGCTGGTCACCAATGCACACCCCGCCAGCCTCAGGCTAAAAATGCACAAAACAGGGCTGGATGCGTATTTTGATCGCATGATTAATGCCCATGATATCGGCATGGCAAAAGAGCAGGCAGGTTTCTGGCAAAAACTGCAGGACGTTGAATCGTTTACTAAAACCAGTACTTTGTTGATTGATGACAATCTTGAAGTGCTTAGATGTGCAGAAGCGTACGGTATTGAATACCTGCTGGCAGTGCATCAGCCCGATAGCCAGAAAGCGCATATGGAAACACAGCATTTTCTCGCGGTGAAAGATTTTTCCGAGATTATGCCGTAAAAGATTACAGATGAAGTGCGCAACCGCAGAGACGCAGAGGACGCGGAGAAAAGATTAATTAAGATAAAACGAATCAATATACACATTAATCAGTTTTTCTCTGCGCCTCTGCGGTTGCGGCTTTAAGTTTTATAAACTACTGATACGTCTTGCCGTTGTGTTTTAGCCAGCCGGCGACGTGGCGTCCCGCCGGGTCGTGGTGGGTCCAGTGAATCACGCCGCCTTTTTCGTTCCATTCATATTCGCCGTTAAACTCAATCATGTCGCCTTTGCCGATGTTGCTGATACGCGGTGCCAGGTCGATATTATGCGCCACCAGTACTGAACGCCTGTTGTCGAGTTTCAGGATAAATTTCTGATGCCGTGAGCCCTCGTTGTCATCCGGTAATACTTTAACGACCACGCCTTCGCCGCTGACCTGTACATCACTCTGATGGTTGAGGTAAGCCTGTTCAATCGAGGAGGGGGTTTGTGTTTGAAGGCTGGCACCAGAATCTGGCGACCAGTTTCCCTGCTGGCTTGCGATCAGTGCAGCAAGCACCGCCGCGATTAGTCCAATAATTTTTTTATTCATAGTCAGAAGAATGTGCCTTTTACTGGCGCAGTGGTGCTATTGATAATAAAGAATCCTTTCTCTGTGTGCTCTGTGTGCTCTGTGGCTAAGTCTTTATTTCTTGCCTTTTTTGTCTTTGGACTTTTTTGTATCTTTTTTCTTATCCCTGGCTTTAGATTTTTTGACGGCCTTTTTGGCTTTTTTCTTGCCGTCCCAGTTCTTGAATTTCTTTTTACAGTATTTCAGTAGTGATTCATACGTCGGGAAATACAGGTCAAAACCGTCTTCCGAAGGTGCGTCGAATTCGCAATAGTCATTGCTGTGCTCGCGACAGATATGTGGGCGGGTTTCATAGATGCCACACATGCCGCCGGGTTGCAGATGCATGCATTTTCCTTCGACCAGCAGGGTCCAGCCGTCTTCATCTTTGTATATCTTGATGTGTTCGTGAGATACCTGCCACAGCATGTGGGTGTAATCGCTTTTCGAGCGCGGGGTGTCCATTTGCTGCGTGATATAGGTGCAGCACAGTGAGCCGTTGCAGAACGAACATTTGTTTTCTGGTGTAAGAATGCTTTTGTCAAAATCGACGGGAAGGGTGGCTAATGTCATATTAAATAATTCCGAATTGTTTCAGGTTGCCTTTATTATTGATCTGGTAGCTTCCATTTTGTAGTGGTTTTGCAATCATGCCCAGGCTGCTGCGGATATTTCTGCTGGCAGTGTTGTTCGGTAGCAGTGTGAGTTGCAATGAATATTCGCCATCATCGCCGACATTGGCATTGCCTTCAAGTTTTATCTGGCCACCGCGGTTGTTGATGATGGCCTTGATCGGGCGGTCTCCATCGTCTGACAGGGTGATGGTTATGTTGCCAAGCTCGGCGGTTTCCGCCACGCTCACCGCGGCATCGTTCCATAATATTGTTCCTGTTGCGTGAGGCACCTGTCGGGGTTTCCATTCTAGCTGGCTGAATTGCATTGCAACAACACCGCTAAATTCACCCAGCGGCATTAGCGCCAGTTGCGCCACCATGCTTGCCGGCATGTTGGCGTTTACGTCGCGCGCAATCACCTTGCCAAACAGGTTTACGCCAATATCACCGCTGACGGGTTGTTGCTGATAGCGTGTAGAAACATGTGTGCTTAACTCGCCACTTAAAATACGCCAGCCATTGAGCTGCCAGTCGGTATCGCTCAGCAGGTGCTGGCGATTGATGGTAATGGCGCTGGCTGTGCCGTTCCACAACAGGCCGCTGACGCCGGCAAAAGCAACCGTCGGTACATGTTTTTGTATCTGCGACAGCACCACTGCAGCCGGTATGGTGGCCAGCAGAAAGGCGAGATAGGTGATTACCCCGGTAACAATGTAATAACGTTTTTTCATTCCGCCCGGTTGAAAGATAGTCGCGCGTTAATCGTGCCGGGCTTTTCTGCGCGTTCTATGTTGGCGGACGCTACCGGCACGCCGTGGGCCTGTTCCAGGGTATTGAGCCAGAGCAGCATCTGGTCGAAGGAAGCACCGTCGAGCGCTACCCGCGCACCATCCGTGCCGGATGATTCGAGTTTGCTCAGGTTGGGTTTGATCGCCGAGATCGCAGCGGATTGTTCAACCAGCAGGGTGACCGGCTGGTTGCTGTTTGTGTTTCGAACACTGCCGCCTGAGGCTTTTAGCGCCCGTACTTCTGCCGCGGCCTGTTGCATCCATTGCAGGTTTTTAAGATTGGCCTGGTAGTGTTGTTGTGCATCATCCAGTCCCTGGTGCAGTGGCTCCCATATCGCGACATAAAATATAGTGATGATGACGACGATGCCGGTGGCCATCACCATGAGCCGTTCGCGGGCTTGCAGGCTGCCGTACCACTGATTGAATGCGTCGAGCTGCTTCATGCGCCAGCCTTTTGTAAACGCAGGCTGCCTTTCACTGCGTTCTTATCGGAGGTCGATGAAATGATTTCTGACTTGAGCGTACCGACCTGGTTGAGATTATTGTTCAGGGTCTGTATGGCGCCAAGATTATTGCTGGTCAGGTTAATATCGACGCGGTTATTGCGGTAGTCAATAGACTGCAATGTGATGTTCGTGTCTTTTGATAATGCGCTGGCAGCATCTGCGAGGATACCGAGCAGGCTGCCTGCTTCACCGCTAACACCGGTTTTGAGTTGGTTGAGCTTCTGTTCCATCTGCACCCGCGGGTTGACGATTTTGCGGCTTTCAGGAAACGATGATTTATAAAGTTTGATGATCTCGGCCTGCATTTCGTTGTTACTGGCATCGAGCTGCTGGTACTGATACGCAGTGACTGACAGGTTTAGCACCAGCCAGAATGCTGCGAGTGACGCGGCCAGGCGCCAGCGTTTCCATTGCACCGTGGTTTTACTTTTGGGTTTGAAATCGCCCTGTAATAAATTTAGCGGCATGGCATTTTTATACTGGCCGCAATACACCACCAGTGGATGCTGGTTGTATTTGATCTGCACCAGTTCAATGTCGTCTGGAATAACCTTGCGTATATCTTCGGGATTATCTTCCTCGGTGCAGAACAGCAGGATTTTTTCGGGTGTCGGCAGGGTGTCATTCTGCAGGCTGGTTTCGATAATCAATGACGCCAGCTCGCGATCATACTCGGCGCCGTTGAATGCGCTGATCTGGATATCAGCGACATTTTTGTTCAGTAGTATCGCCCATTGCTGCGTAGTGCCTGCAAGGCACAGGGCATCAGGCAGAATGGTATCGGGTTTAATCGCGTGCGCTGCCAGCGTGTCGAGCACAGACTGCAGCGTGTCTTTGCGAATGCCGGCTACCGGTGTGCTGTTGTTAGCGTCTGCCTTGCCGGCGACAAAATGAAATTCTTCAACATCGTCGGCGAGCTGGTCTTCGAGTGCGTAGGGGATGGCGCGCAGCAGTTTCTGACGGTTGCTGACCGGCAGCTGTACGCTATTGATATGCACCAGGGTGTTGTCCAGCAAAACCACGCAGCGATGACTGCTGGCAAGCGCCGTTGCCTGTGACAATTCGCCCTGGGTAAGCATGCTGGTGAGTTCACCGCTGTCATTGACCAGCGCCCAGGTGGCCGTGTTGTGCGCAGGATTGAAATGCAGCAGCAGGGTATCGGCCATCAGTAGGCCCCGATCGAATGCATGAGAACCGTGGTATCGCCGTTGGCAGTACGTGACAGAACGCTATAGGCCTGCACCCGTGACTGGCCGATAATCACTTCAGTGCTCAACAAAAAATAATCCGAGGCTACACTGAGCTGCTCCAGATTGGTTATCACTTTGCTGAGATTGTTACGGCTGATCATGTCGGCGACATCGGTGTAAGGCGGTTGTTCTTCACTCGGTATAATTTGTTCTGCCTGTTGCAGTGTCATGTCAGGCGCTAATGATGATAGCACTTCTGCCGGCGCTGTGTTGACGTTGATGCCAATCGCGGTGGCTACTCCGAAGGCGCACAGGCCAGGTGCAATCTTGTTGAATACACCGGGATCTTCGAAGCCTTTCACCAGGCGCAATTCACTCACGCTTTGCATGGCCTGGTTGGCGGTGCGGTAGGGTTTCTCAAGGTTCATGTAATAGCCGTCTTCAGCGCCATTGGGTAAGGTGGTATTCACATCACTGTCCAGCCAGTCGATCACAGCATCGACGACATCGGCATTAATGCGCCTGTCACTGAGCATTTTCTGAAAGCGCGTGCGTGCTGTGATGTTCACCGCATTGTTCACAAACAGGCTGTTGATATTGAAGCAGCCCTGCAGGTCGGTGAGTTTTCCGTTGAGCGCACCGCCTTCAAAGGGAAACGTTTGTTCCAATGCCCAGTCTTCCTGGTAGTGGTCGGTGGTGTTGTTTTCACGGTCGAGGCTGAGCCCGTATTTAGCGAGCTCTTCCGCCCCGGAAACAAACACCAGCGCCTGCTCATTGGAAATAATGTTACCAGTACGACGCACATCGAGCTGTAAATGGGTGGCAAGTTTGACACCGATGGTGGCGACAATGGCAACAATCAACAACGCGGTAATAATCGCCACGCCGCGTTGATGCATTGTTATTGAGCGGTGACGCAACATTATCGGCTCACCTTGTACAGGCGTTTGAGGTTGCCCCAGTCGATCAGTGTCAAACTGATTTCAACCGCTACTGGCAAGGGAATCGAAACTCCGGGGCTGGCGCTGGTATTCAGCGGTGGCCAGCCGGTGTGCCATTCAGCCTCGCTATCGAGATAACGTATGTCGAAAGCTTCAATATCGCCGAGCAGCTCGTTGCGCGCGGGCTCCATGCCCTGCACCCGGTCGAGTTGCGGCCAGAACAGGCGGTAGAGTTTATTGTCTTCGAGCTGGTAAGCCACGCGCTGCAAATTGCTGCGCAGCAGTTCGGCCGGGTTGCGCCGACCGCTGCGGGTAAATTCAACCACGGTGTCTGGATCATCGCCGGCGATGAGATACGGCTGCGTGGTACCAAACTCATCGCGTATATCACGCTGGATGATCTGGCTGAAATCACGCGTCAGGGTATACATCATATGCTGCACTGACTGCATGCGTTCGAGTTCTGCTGTGGCGGATGCGTTGTTGGTGATGACCTGGCTAAGCCCGCCGTAGGCCATCACCGACATGATGGCGAACACGCTCATCGCGACCAGTAGTTCCAGCAGTGTGAAGCCGCCAGGCTTGCGCAGGGCGTTAGAGATTGCTGACATAGCCGGCAAGTTTTGTCAGTGAGTTCTCACGTTTTTTATCTCTGTAAACACGGAGCTCGATTTCGAATACATTCTCGTAAATCGTTTTTGTCGTGGTTTGCGACCAGTGCCATTCCACCCCGGCCATTTCTGTACTGCCTTCCCTGGTGCCGGTCTCGGTGATGTTTTTCTCGATCTGCACCTGTGTCATCTGATTCATCGCCACCCAGTGCGCGATAGATTTTTCTTTCAGATAACTCGCGCTGCTGGCCTGGCTGCCCGAAGTGCTGAGCACGGCACCGAGGGAAATCGCGATGATGGCAAGCGCGACCAGCACTTCCAGCAGGGTAAAGCCGGTGCTCTGTCCCGTGTGATGACGTGCAGGCTGATTATTCACTGCGCACTACCTCGTGTTTGCCATCGATAAAGCCGTTCACCTGGTGCGCCTCGGTCACGCCGGGAATAATAAAGCGCGCGCTGAATTCAGGCGTGATTTCGCCACTGGACAGCAGGTAGACCTGGGGCTTGAGTTCGATTTTCGTGGATTCGTCCTGGTCTTCGTCATTTTCGTCCGTGTCAGCAGTCGTTTCGTCAGGCTCGCCGCTTGCAGTGCTGGCGTTTTTGAATACCACGTCGGTGTCTTCGACAGTGAGTTCTATTTCGATGTCGTGGGACAGTTCGCGCGGGCGCAGCAGCTTGTCGTTTCCCAGGTCGTGCCACTGCAAATCATTTAGCTGTACCAGGAAGGTGTAACTGTTCGGGGTAAAGGCAATGCCGTACTCGAGACCTTTGAGTATGGCTTCTTCCAGCGCGAGCCGGGTCAGCTGGTCAAAGCGGCGCGCCTCTTCCTCGATGAGTTCATCCGGGTCGGTGCCGCGGATCGCGAGCGTGGTGAACGAAAACAGGATGCCAACGATGACGATGACCACCAGCAGTTCCAGCAGGGAGAAGCCATTGACTGTCCTGCGTTGCGTGACCAGCTTCGGCGGCGGATTTAATATCACGGCACAGCGCGCGATGATTTACTCGATATCCCAGGAGCCGATATCTGAATAAATGCCTTCACCGCCAGGCGCGCCATCGGCACCGAGTGATGAAATATCAATCTCACCGTTGATGCCGGGACTGAGGAACTGGTAATCATTGCCCCACGGATCCTTGTTGAGTTTTTTGACATAACCGCCGTCTTTCCAGTTGGGCGCACCCTCGGACGGTTTCTCGATCAGGGCTTCGAGCCCCTGGTCGGTGGTCGGGTAGGCAAAGTTGTCGAGGCGATAAATATCGAGCGCGCTTTCCAGTGCGCGGATGTCATTTTTTGCCTTGGCGACGCGCGCCTTGTCCGGATTATCCATGATGCGCGGTACAACCACGCTGGCCAGGATGCCGAGAATAACCACCACGACCATGATTTCGATAAGGGTAAATCCGGCCTGCTGTGTGTTGAATGATTTCAAAATAATAACTCCAGAATGCTTATTTTTTCATGCGCGGATTTTTGCGCGCGGCTACGTATCAGGTTAGAGTGGTCGATAATACAAGGTTCAACCTGGCACTGTTCGACTTGCGCGGAATAATAACAAATGCTCCCCCGACTTCCTATCGCCAACCGTATCCGCCTGCAGTGGAACCACAGCCTGTGGCTATTGATTCTTTTACTGAGCTGGGCCTTGCAGGCCGGCGGGCTGGTCGCCGACTGGCGGTTTGACCGCGCACTGATTGCACAGGGTGATGTCTGGCTGTTGTTCAGCGGGCACTTCGTTCACCTCAACTGGACCCACTGGGCGTTGAATATGGCCGGGCTGGCAGTGGTGGCGTTTTTTTTCAGCCCCTACAGCAGCGTCTGGCAGTGGCTGTGGGTGATTTTCATTGCCGCATTATTCGTCGGTCTTGGCCTGTACTGGCGCAATCCCGAGTTACACACCTACGTGGGCCTGTCCGGCGTGCTACACGGCCTGTTTATCTACGGTGCGATGCGTGAGACCCGGCGTTATCCTGCCAGCGGCTACGTATTACTGGCACTGCTGGTGGGTAAACTGATCTGGGAGTTTATGAACGGGCCGTTACCGGGCTCCGAGACCATGACCCAGGGCAGGGTGGCAACCGATGCACATTTATACGGTGCATTCGGCGGTGCATTCGCCGGCCTGGTGCTTTCGAGCCGGACCTTATTTGACCAGCTGGTTAAGGTCAAAAATCGGTAACAGAATACCCAGCACAATCAGCAACACCATCACGCCCATGGTGAGAATAATCACCGGCTCAAAAATCCCGACGATGTAGGCAATCAGCGTGACTTGCTCACGTTCCAGCTGGTTCGATGCGCGTTCCAGCATTTCTTCCAGGTTGCCGCTGTTTTCTCCGCTGGCGATCAGCTGCAGGGTCATCGGTGGAAATAATTTACTTTTCTCCAGCGCTACCTTGACGCCGCTGCCTTCGCGCACGCGGTCTGTGGCTTCGAGAATGGCCTTACGCATCGGCAGGTTGGCCACCACCGAGGCTGAAATTTTCATCGATTCGAGCACGGTGACACCGCTGCCCGCAAGTATGCTGAAGGTGCGGGTGAACAACGCGGTATTGAGTCCGCGCACCAGCCGTTGTATCACCGGGATGCGAAACAGCAGGCGATGATAGCGTTCGAGATAGACCGGTTTGTTGAGCAGGTATTTAATCCCGATCACGATGCCGATCAACATAAGCAACAGCAGAAAACCGTAGTTAACCACGAAGTCACTGATCGCAATCAGGCCCAGGGTGAGTGCAGGTAATTCCTGGCCGATATCGTCGAACACCGAGACCACCTGCGGCACGATATTGGTCATCAGAAAAATCACGATCACCACTGCAAAAAATGACAGCACCGCCGGGTAGATCAGCGCCTGGCGTACCTTGCTTTGCAGTTCCTGCTGGCTTTCGGTGTAATCCGCCAGGCGTTCGAGCACGGTATCGAGATGACCGGACGATTCACCCGCGGCCACCGTGGCGCGGTACAGCTCGGGAAACACTTTGGGATATTCGGCCAGTCCCGCTGCCAGGGTGTGGCCTTCGAGCACTTTTGAGCGCACACCAAAAATCATGCTTTTGATGCGCTGTTTTTCCGACTGGTTGGCGACCGAGGCAAGTGATTCTTCCAGTGGCAGTGCCGCCTGGATCAGGGTGGCGAGATGCCGGGTAAACAATGCCAGCTCGGTAGCACTGATCCCGCGCTGTATCAGCGCGGGTGTTCGGGGCGTTGCATCACCGGGTTTTTTCTTGCTGCGTTTTGCAATCGTGGCGTCGATTTGCATCGGCATCAGGCCTTTGTCGCGCAGCATCTGCCGCACCTGGCGCGCAGTATCGCCTTCAGCAACGCCTTTGCGTTCCTTGCCTTTGCTATCGAGTGCTATGTATTCAAAAGCAGCCACTTAAAAGATCAATTAATAATTAAAAATGAATAATGAATAATGTAACAGCTGACAAACCTGCGTAGTCGCGCGCATGTGTTGTTATTTCTCAATTTTTCATTATTCATTATTCAACTTATTCATTGTAATTTCATCAGTCTTCTTTACTGACCCGAATCACTTCTTCCAGTGAGGTGATGCCGCGCAGGATCACGCGGCGGCCGTCCTGGCGCAGGCTGGCGGAATAGGTGCGGGCATAGGTTTCCATCGCGTGCTCGCCTTCGCCTTCGTGGATCATGTCCATCAGGGTGTCGTCGACCGGGATGAATTCGTACAGCCCGGTGCGGCCGCTATAACCCAGTTGATTGCATTGTCTGCAGCCCACCGCGCTGTAGATCGTCGGGTTTTCATCTTCGGCAAGATTGAGCCAGGCGCGTTCACTGGCGGTGATGGTGTGCGGTTTTTTGCAATGCGTGCAGAGCTTGCGCACCAGCCGCTGGGCCATCACGCCGATCAGGCTGGAAGCGAGCAGAAACGGCTCGACACCCATGTCGCGCAGACGCGTGATGGCGCCGATCGCGCTGTTGGTATGCAGGGTGGAGAGCACCAGGTGGCCGGTCAAACTCGCCTGTACCGAAATCGACGCGGTTTCGAGGTCACGGATCTCACCGATCATCACCACGTCCGGGTCCTGGCGCAGGATCGAGCGCAGGCCGCGGGCAAAGCTCATGTCGACTTTATTGTTGACCTGGGTCTGGCCGATGCCGTCGATGTAATACTCGATCGGGTCTTCCACCGTGAGGATATTGCGCGAGTTGATATTGAGCCGGGTCAGGCCGGCGTATAGCGTGGTGGTTTTACCCGAACCGGTGGGCCCGGTGACCAGAATAATGCCGTACGGTTTATGCAGCATGTGATCGAACTGCTTTTCGATTTTTGCATCCATGCCCAGCTGTTCGAGGTCGAGCCGGCCCGCCTGCTTGTCGAGCAGGCGCATGACCACGCGCTCACCGTAACCCGAGGGCAGGGTAGAAACACGCACGTCGACCGCGCGCCCGGCGACGCGCAATGAAATACGTCCGTCCTGCGGCACACGTTTTTCGGCGATGTCGAGTTTGGCCATGACCTTGATACGCGAAATCACCAGCGGTGCGATATTGCCCGGCGGCTTGAGAATTTCGCGCAACATGCCGTCGACGCGAAAGCGCACGCGCATGCGATTTTCAAACGGTTCGACGTGAATATCCGAAGCATTGATCTTGATCGCTTCGGTGAGCAGTGCATTGATCAGGCGAATGATGGGCGCATCGTCATCGGCTTCCATCAGGTCTTCGGGTTCGAGGGTCTGCGCCAGCTGGTCGAGGTCGAGTTCGTCGCCGACGCCTTCCATCATCGCCATCGCCTGGTCGCTGCCCTGTTCGTAGGTTTGCGCCAGCAGGGCGGCAAACTGTTCGTCGGAGGCAGAATTGAGACTGATCGGCGGCCGGTGACGCGGCGCACTTCGGCAAGCACTTGCAGGGCTGAAATTTTGCCGCGTCAGCAGGTGAATGCGGTCAGCCTCGATCTGGCTGATGAGCACGCCGTGGCGCTTGGCAAC
>CAWKAL010000099.1:0-14403 GCA_963847575.1 uncultured Gammaproteobacteria bacterium | reverse complement strand
CGTGGTTTAGCAGCTTTTGCCACAGAGGTAAAAAGACAAAATATTAATTATCCACAGATGAACGCCGATAAACGCAGATGTAAGTAAATAAAGCAATAAATATGCGCACTCGCATCCATGGCCCGCTGCGACGCCAGCGTCTTCTGCCAGAAAACAGACATCAGAATACCAGTCTTATTGTTTTACATCTGCGTTCATCGGCGTTCATCTGCGGATAATCTGCTAGTTCAACCAGCTCTGGATCTGCTTTGCAGTATCCTGGTCAAACTTGAGGCGGAACTTGATGTACGGGCCGTGCGAGGTGTAGCCCGCGGCTGAGAAATCCCTGTCATCGAAACCGGCGAAGTTGTAACCGGCGCTAAGCCAGACGTTTCGCGCAATGTTCCAGCCTGCAGACACACCCGTTGAATATTTGTTAATACCCGAATTCAGTGAATTCAGTGTGTGGGCATGCACACCGATATCAAACAGTTTAGACAGGTCGTGACGGTATTCACTGCCTAACAGTACAGTGGTACCGTCATATTCTTCGCCATCAAAACTGTCGATAACATGTTTTATTCCGAAGTTAATCGATACCTGGTTTTCAAAATCCGGCTTGAAGTTCATCACCAGGTTGTCGATCAGTTTACGCTGGCGGGTATCGGCCGTTGCAAGGCCGGTATCTTCCTTCAATTTATATTCAAACTTGTTGAGCGTAATCCAGTTGGAAGTCAACGGACGATATCCCAGTGAGAAGCGGATATTGCCGTCGAACCCGGTCGAGCCATCGGAGCGATCGGTATCAAACAACTGGGTATTGATGGCATAGCCGACACCATCGATCAGTTTGCGCTCCCAGTTGATTACGGCACCGACCTTGTCCTCTGTTTCCGAATTACGTGTTTCTAAACGATTCGCCAGGGTGTAGCTATCGGCGCGATAAGTTGCACCGACGGACACTGCGGTGAAGTCACTGTTTACCGTGCCCTGTGCTGGCGGCACATTAACATTGAATGGCGTCGCACCCGGATTGCGCATGGTTTTGGTCTGGTCGAAGGCAAAATCGCCTGACCAGCGTTCGTTGAAACGCACATTCTGTGTCAGGCCCATGGTGGAGAAGGTGCGAATGCCGTTTTCCTGGATCTCGCGGTTTAGTGACGAATTGACCTGTGCACCCTGCCATGGTGTTGTGCGCACACCGACACGTGATATTTCTGTATCCTGCAGCTCGCCGCGGCTCCATTCGTTTTCTGCATAGACATCAACCGCGGGGGTTACAAAATAATCCACGCCTAAAATATAACGCGAGGGATAATCCGGGTTTGAATCTTTTGAACCCAGTGCAATTTCAGAATTGGCACGGACCAGAAGTTTGTTCTCCATTATTTTTGTCGAAGCGCCAAGCAGGAACAGGTCTGAATCGAACGCCTTGCCGGTGCCATCAATATCACGCGCAACACGCGCACCGGTTGACAGGGTATGCTTGTCTTTTGCGTAAATAATATTGGCCGCAGTAACATCGCGTTCAGCCATAGTCACCAGGTTTTCTTCATGGTAGGCCTCGGCGTCCAGCTTGAAAGCATCGTTAATACGATAGCTGCCGTCAGCGCCGTACTTGCGTGTGCCGGTTTCACTGCCTGCCTGCTGGCCGACACCAAATTCGGGTTCCTGTTCACGCATGTAAACGCGTCCATCGAGGTCATCGCTATTATGCTCATATTCGACCAGGTAGGCACTGCCGGAAAGATCCGTGCTGGCGTCTTTGCCATCGGTGCCGGCTACTTCGAGCTTGACCGAGTTTTCATCATCAAACCTGATACTGGCATCAATTCCGACAAGATCAGTTTCGCTGCCGAAGGTAGCATCATGCACAGCACTCGCGCCCAGCTCGACCTTGCCATCCATGAATTTATAAGCGGCACGCCCACCCACGCTAATATCACCCTCAACAGGTGATTCAACTTCATAATCAATGATTATGAAAATAGGATCAAAGTTTGAATCTTTGCTGGCAATAGGCTCGCGGAAAAAGATCGTGCCATCCTGGTAATCGATTGAGTAGTCTATATGACGCGTCAGCGATCTCGACTCTTTAATAATTTCACTGCGGAAGCGATCGCGGGTTTCTATGACCACGTGTTCACTGTTGATCACCAGGCCTTTACCGCGCAGTCGGTACAGGCCGGAAGTACCATCGCCCTGGATTTCATCCTTGATGAACTTGTTGAGCGTCTCTGCTGCGAACGCGTTGTAACTGAATTTCTCGCCCTGCAGCTCTGATTTCAGGCCGGTCATGCGACGGCTATAGCGTGAAAGCTCAGTCGCATTCAGCGCGCTGTCATAATCACCGAACAGCGCATAGAACTGTTCGCGCTCGATCTTGATGAAAAGCTTTTCACGGCTCGACGCTTCGAACTGCTGCCTGCTGGCATCACCATACACCGTGTAGTATTCATCAGGGTCGATCAGCTGATTCACCCGGTTGTCCATTTCACTTTTCTTTTTCGATGAATCGAACGCAGTTGTCAGCAACCACTCGCCCTTGACGCGGCCCTTGGCGAAGAAGGCAAGCTTGCCGTCGAGATAAAAATTATCATCCACCCCATCGGTTTCGAGGTCCTGTACATTACCTGAAACACTGCTGTAACCCAGTGTGCCATCAGCCAGGCCGACCATGACCCAGTCACGTGCACGCGCCTGCAACCAGGTATCAAGTGTTACCGTCTGGCGTCCCGCGAGTGGCAGCTTGATACTGAGCTTGCCGGATTCTGTCGTGGGTTCGAGTTCGATCAGGGCGATACCTTCGGCACCAATGGTATAGGCAGGATCATTGCCTTCAAGTCCGGAGAGGCGGTTTTCAGCCAGCGCATCGACCAGCTGCCTGGAAAGATATGGACTGTTGACTTCATATGTACCGATAACACCAGGACGCGCAAAATGCCCGTCCTTGTCGAACAATTGCAGCGCAATGACCGGGTGATGAATGCCGTCTGCTGACAGGTCAGAATACTCTTTTAACAAGGTGGCGCGTACCGGCATGCCTGCAAATACAACTTCATGTGAAAGGCGTTTAAGCTCATTACCATTGTTGTCGCTCACCACAAATTCAAACTTGTTGACGCCATCAACAAGATGCACACCCTGCCAGTAACTGCGCGAGACCGTGCCTTTCTTGTTATTAATCGTGCCGAAATAAAACAACGGGTTGAGCACTTCACCGTTGAGGTACATCTCAAAATTATCATTCGGTGCATGTTTGATTGCGATATTGACTGCCGGCAAACTGGTGTAATGGTTATCACCCGGCATGAGCCACTCAAGCCCAGGTACAGCGGTTTCTATCCAGAACTCATCAAACATGGAAATATGCTGTGCCTGTTGCACCGGTGCTTCAATACGTTGTTTCTTGTCGCCAGTGTCTGGCAGGCCAACGATGTCGAGCTGGCTGACATCACTTTGCGGGGTCAGCACTTCGAGCTTGCCGTTATGCAGCACTTTACTGGTATTGACGAATATTTCGACGCGACGATTATTTGCACGGCCTGCTGCTGACCCGTTATCATCAATCGGCTCGGCCTGCCCCTTGCCTTCAATTGCAATACTGCCGGGTTCAACACCCAGCAGTTCGGCGATATACTGGCCGACATTGCGTGCACGTTCTTGCGACAAAATTCTGTTTTCTTCGACCGGATCTTTTGCGCCTCGACGAGGTGAACTGTCTGAATGGCCCACCACGCGTTCAACTCTCAGCTCAACACCGCCAAATGCATCAACCTGTTTTTTCAGTTCGGCCTTGTCCTTGTCCGACAGCACTGCACTCATGGGTGCAAACGTTGCGCGGTAAACAATTTTTCGGGTTTCTATTTCTCCATCACTTACCTTGAGCTTGTTGCGCACAGGATTTGAGCGCACGTTGCGTTTCATGTCAGTATCCAGCAGCACAAATGCAACGGATTCAAGCGTGCTGTCGGTTTTCACCAGCATCCGACCATTAAACTCAAGTGTATGCTTCCAGTTGGCACCCATGTCACCCAGGCGGTATACCAGTGACTGGCTGTTGACCACCGGCTCGTTGATTTCTTTCATGTCGAGCTTGCTGCTGCCTTCGACATACACCATGTCATCCGGCAGATTTACAATCAGGCGGTAATTATTCACCGGAATTGAGCCGTTTGAAATTTCAACGCGATAACGCACACTGTCACCGGAAATCTCGCTCTTGATCTGCATCGAGGTAGTATCGGTTACCGGTGGCTTGTTGCGCACACGGAAGTTGGTGCGCCACAGCGTGCCGCCCTGGAGATCAACAAACTGTGAATACGCAGTGCCTGCAAACCGGGTGTTTTCTTCACACTGGATAATTTCCATTTCATTCGGAATGGTTTCCAGGTCAATCTGCACCACGTGGCTACCGGGACGCACACCTTCGAAATGGAACTGGCCGTTTTCATCAGTCAGCGCATAGCTGCCATCTTCCATGTATATAATGACGTCTTTCAGCCCCGGCAACTCGGTATCGGGTTTGTCACACTCCCCCGTAATCACGCGACCGAGAATGAAGCTGTTATTACTGAACAACTCATCATGTATGCGCACGCCCTCTTCCGCATTATTAGAAGTAACACCCAGGGTATCGGCCGCGACAGCGCGGTTAACAGCCACGCCGAGTTTTGCCGCCACGCTGACTTCAGTTACATAATTCAGCGTGACACTTTGACCCGGGTTAAGCGCATTGAGTGCAAACTGCAGTTCGCGTCCGTTCGATGAGATCTGTGGATTGCCGGCGACGATATTATCGATGCGCGCAGAACCCGGCTGATACCTGAATCCAGCCGGCAAGGTATCGGTTAAGGTAATCGCCGTTGTCGGTGAACTGGTATCGGTATTCTGCAGCACCAGGGTGTACTGCACAAAATCGCCAATGCCCGCGGTTTCATTTGAAGCCGACTTGTTCAGCACCAATGTTGAGAGCTGTTGATCAACCGGAATATCAGCACGTAATATAAATCCAGGTGGCAAGGTAAACACACTGCCGTACGATGCAACCGGATCCAGCGCGAACGGCGCACCCGGCAATACCTGCAAATCAGCAATCGCGGCGAGTGACGGCGCCTGGAAACCTGCAGGCACGGTGAGCACTATCTGGTAATCACCCGGCACCAGTAACGGGAAGCGATATCCGCCCGGCGGGAAGGCATACACAGTACCGCCGCTATCAGTCGCATTGCTACCGGACACCACCACGCTGGGATAAATACTGACACCGTCATCGCCGTATACCGTGGCAGGATTACCCAGGGCATCGAGGATACTCACGGTAACACCATCGATCGGATCACCGCTGGCGCTGTTAAAGACAATACCGTAGGGGTCTGACAGTTGCGACAGGCTGGTGGTGTCTGTAGCGTCATACTGATCGGTATAGGTCACCGATACGGTCGCGTTCTCGCCGAGGCTGATTTCACCATCATAACTTGCGACAGCATTTCCACCTGACTGGACGTAACCGATGAATATGCCGGTGTTCACATCGGTCTCAATTAAGATGAGTTCTTCACGATCCCCGGATGAACTGGTGACCACAACGACAATGCTTTCCTGTGTCAGCGGATCAAGGTTCTGGTCAAGGTCAGTAACAACGATGAATACTGCATCGCCGGTGTGAAAGCCGGTGGCAACATTCAAATCGAGTGCTGTATTCGGATCAAGCGTTACGATTCCTGTGCCAGGTACGGTTACATCCGGATCAGGTGAAACTACGAAGCCAGCACCGGGCGGGCCAGAGCTTGCATATTGTGTCGGTACTGCTTCAGTAATTGCACCAGGAGCCACGGGGGCATACTGGTACAGCTGGATTGATGAAGCTGTTTTTATGATCGTGCTCACGACCGTTGAAGTATTACTATTGATATTCACCACCGGGCCGCCGAGGTCAAAACTGGCGCTGGCAGTATTGCTGATCAGCGTACCTGGAGGTGTCAGCGCGAATACGGCTGATGCATTGAACAGCAACAGGGCACTCGCAACAATGAATTTAAACGTCTTCCACTGACCGCGCGCATGCACAGGCAGTGGAAGACGGGTTGTGCCGCACTCGACAACACAACCAGTCTTGTTAAACCGCATGACAAAGTGCTTAACACGCACACAAACACGGGCCGCGGCTTCGGTAATTAAACCGAAGCAGGCCTGTAATTTGTGCAACATGTTAAACACGGCTGTCACTGCGTCCTTGCTTACTGCACGATTACGTTGAACGTAACATTGACAGTTTCTCCCGCTTTCAGCTCACCCGCGGTGTAGCCATTAACTGCGTCAACCACCAACTCGGTTGCGAGGTCAACGCTAATGATCCCACCCGGTCCAACTGAATATGAACAACCATCAGGATCCGCTGCACCGGTACAGAAAATATCTGTAACCGCACGTGTTGAACCAAGAACCTGGATACGAATACCATCCCCCACTGCATTGGTCGGGGCCGGTGTAGCACCAACACCATCAATCAGATCGGGGTCCAGGTCCAGCGTTACTGGCAGGTCATCAACCAGCGTGGTCAGATCTGCAGAACCAGTTGCAGCAGCATTATTAGCAACCGCAATGGTGTACTGCACATACCCGCCAGGAAGCGACTTGGGATTACTGTCCTCATTTACCGGGTCCCAAAGCGCACTCGATGTTTTGGTAACGGTCAATTGCGCTGCTACGATTGTGAACGAGTCATCAGCAGAATGCTGACCGTTTTGTGCACTGTCAGCAGCACCTGTGCTATCGAAGGTACCAGCAGCATCGTTGAACACTGTGTCCATCGCGCCCGCGTTATCCGCAGTATCCGATGCTGTGCCGCCGGGACTGGTATTACCGTTATCATCATTGGTAATATCCGCGCCTGGTGCACCAGCACTTTCTGCAGCCTGGGCGACGAGCGTAACGATTGCCACATCACCATCAGCCTGTGCCGGCATGGTGCCGACAACATGGACGATGACAGAACCACCAATGGCCACATCATCCAGAAAGGTCACGCCAACAGTATCTTCCGATGCCTGGTAACCAGGCGTAGTACCATCTTCCAGGAAGAAAGAAAACGGCCCAAGGACATCGAAGTTATCAACTGCGGCCTGGACCACTGTCAAGGAGAAGTCCAGCACAGCATTACTGTTGTTGGTAACTTCATATGTCACACCGCCAGTACCCGTTGACGCTGCCGGAACAGTACCGATGGTGCCAGCAGGTTCAGCCACGGTGAAGTTAATCACGCGGTCTTCTGTGAAATTCACAGAATCAACTTCGTCTGCCTGCGCCACACCACCGACGCTGTAACTCATGGTTGCTGTGTTACTGATGACATCACCAGCCACAGCGCTCGCCGTTTGCGAATACATGGCTGCCAGGCAGCTGGTAAACGCAAGAGCAAGCAGTCTTTTTGTATTCATGCTTTTCATCTTGTTTTCCTCTTTTGAGGTTATGTTGTTATTAATTCCAGTTCTGGAATGATGTTGATTGTTCACATTTTTTTCAGGAGGATCCGCTCCCTTGAATACTCCCGTATTCTGTGGTGGCCCGGTACAATCCGGCGGGCCTGTGCCACCCGGTGAATCCGCAATCGCTACGGAATCACCTCGCCGGTGAAATGTCGGCGGGCCATCGCGATTTTTTCCATACAGATTTTTATGGTCACCAAAAACGGGCAACGGCCCTGACAAGAAGGGCCCTTTACCGTCACTGATTCTGTGTTTGAATATATTCATTAGTCGTCACCTGGTTTTTTAATTTCGGTCATAAAGCTCACCGTGCTTTTCGCGCCCGGCGGCAGGGGTTTTTTGTATACCCAGCGGATATGCTTGTATTGTGCTGCGGTGGCCAGCAAGGTCTTGCCAGTGTTATCTTTCAACACCAGCCTGGATGGCTCGGCGAATGTAGTACCGTCAACCGAAAAGCTGATGTCGGTATCCTCGCCTTTGGCGCTTTTATCGCGGTATTTCGAATTATTGGGTACCGGGTTATTCACCACGATGTTCGAAACTTCCTGGTCACTGATGTTTTCGAAGCCAATGTCATAACGAATGATATCGCCGGGAATCGCGGTTTTCGGTTCCACGTACTCGATGGTCTTTTCACCTTTGGCATCTATTTTCACCACCTGCTTCATGGCGACATTGGTGAACTTGATCACCCCGTCATCCGCACTCGCCGATGACGAAAACACGCCCAGCGTTAGCAGTGATACAAAAAATAAAATACTCGGTTTTAGATTTTTCATTTTTTTTCCTCAATCAATCGTGACATCAAAAATAATTATGTTCGGTGTGCCCGGAGCAACCGCAACTACACCCCCCTGGCTTAAATCAACGATGACATCAGCACCGTTGAATTCAGCGTAATCAATCGCATCGACCCCAAATGCCGCATCGGTTTGCGGCACGCTGTTGAGTACAATGCTGTTCGGCACATACGTGGTATTTGCCGGAATAGTGTCTGTAATAACAAGGTTATTAATATTGATGGTGCCGCTGATGACCACGTCCAGCTGGTAACGCAGGATGGCACCCGGATGTGGATCTGTTCCGCCGAGCGTATCGATAACACTCACGGTTTTATTAATTGTCACTGGCGATGCCTGCACCTGGAATGCACTGCTGTCTGAATGCTGTCCGTTGCCTGCGCTATCCTGCACGGCGCCGCTGCTGTCAATGTCTTCTACCGCTGCGCCTGCAGGATCGTTGAACACCGTTTCTTCACCCAGCGTGTCCGCGACATTGACGGGCGTACCTGCAACCACACTGGTGCCGCCATTGCTGTAGGTACCTGCAGGACTGATACGATTGTTAGTGTCATTGGTAATCGCGGCGCCTTCTCCTGCTGCACCTGCACTGGCAGCCTGCGCGACCAGCGTAATCGCGGCAACATCCCCCGGCGCAGCAACTGGCATATCGGCGATCACGTAAATGGTTACTGTTGCCAGCGGCGCGAGTTCATCAACGAACACGGCGGTATCATCGCCGGGCAGATATCCAGCAGTCAGTCCGTTTTCAACAAACACTCTCAATGGCGGCAAAGGATCGATCGAATCTGCTGGCGCGCCGTAGGGATTGGTCGCAGTGTTGAGTCCAGTCAGGAGGAAGTCGAGCGTACCGTTACTGTTATTGCTCAGGCTAAAGCTCGCAAACACATTGGCCTGGCCAGAGCTCACTGGCACCGCCGTGGCGTTTAATGAGCTGACGCTAAAGTTGATTACACGGTCTTCGAGGAAAGTAGTCGGTGTTCCATTTCCAGCACCCGGGACGATATTGCCGGTGGGCGACGACTCCTGTGTCCGGGCAAAGCCACCAATCACATAATCGATCGTGGCTATATTGCTGATGGTATCGCCAGCGAGTGCAAATACACGTGCCGGTACGATGAGCAGCAGAATCGACAGCAATATAAAAATAATTGAAAAAACCCTAAAGTTTTTCTCAACCGCGGCCGATGAAGGCATAGCAGCACGCAAAACGACAGCTATCTGCGCGGCTTGTCCGATCCCGCGTAGTTTTGAAAAGCTCGTTATAGTGCTGATACTGCTCATTAATTTTTATCCTGTGAACACCGGAGGTAGTGTCGCGCCTGCAGTCATGTATTTATAATCTGGAATGCACACGACCCGCCGACTCCGTAGTGGGCACTCAGGTTTTTGAATCACCCGTTATGATTCAAACAAAGTGCCCGCAACAGCGTGTGCGGGTTTACATTTTTTTACATTTCCAATGTACTACTAATAGACCCTAACTAAATGAAAAGCAAAGTGAATTCAGACGCAGACAAGGATTATTTATCTGCCATTTTGAACTAATTTTGTTGAAATGCTGACAATTGGAATCATTCAATTCTGGAACTGGATCAGTTCTTAACAGGTCGTCGCTATAACGCCACCGTTTGTCCCCTGTTTATCACTGCCGGGCGCTTCTCAAGCTGTCAAATTTGATAATAAAGCGGCTAATACCTCGAAATGCAGAGCATGTCTGTCGAAATAATGGCAGTGCATTTTTTTGCAATAATTCACATTTTTGCAAAAAAAATGGCCCGAAATCGGGCCATTAAGCAGGTAGAGTGAGTCTGATTATTGTAGTTATTAACTCACCGGTATTTTTATGACCTGGCCTGCGTCCAGGTTATCTGAGTACAACGCATTGCGTGCGCGTAATTTTGAAACGCTTGTATTGAACTTGCTGGCGATATTGCCCAGCGTATCACCGCCTTTTACCTTGTACTCACTGGCTGATTCTGACAACCAGGTACCCGGTGGCGCTTTTCTGGCAAAGTAGTTATTGATGCCGCGAGAAATGGCCTGGGCCATTTTTTTCTGGTGCGCTGAACTCTTCAGGTTTCGCTCCTCGCGCGGGTTGGAAATAAAAGCGGTTTCCAGTAATACAGCGGGGATATTAGGTGCCTTGAGCACAGCAAATCCAGCCTGCTGCACTGCCTTGCGGTGAATTTTATTAACACTGCCGATCTGGCCGAGAACTTCACTGCCAATATCCAGGCTGGATTCAATGGTGCCGGTGAGCGACAGATCAAACAACACTTCTTTCACCATGGCATCTTCTACCGCCAGTGAAACATCGCCGAACAACAGGTCACTGGCGTTTTCGTTTTCCGCCAGCAGGCGTGCTGTTTCCGAAGTTGCGCCGTCGACAGAGAGCGCATATATAGAAGAACCGCGCGCACGGGGGTCGGGGAATGAATCCGTCAATAAATCCAATGACTGACAGCTTTTCCATGCGGTATAGGCTTTCACATCCCTGTGCAATCATGCCAGGACCGCCGATACCAATGAATGTTGCATTGGGTAAACGCTGCTTAAGGGCCTGGAGTAAACCGGCACCGAGCATATCACCGGAAACCTCGCCAGCGACTATGCCAATGCGTAATGGAGCCGGATTCTGTTGCAATTTATCTTATGATGCCGCGCTCTGAGGACTGGATAAAGGAACGAAAATACTCGACTTCCTTAAACTCAGTTGACAGAGGTTCAAGTTCATCCAGGGCATCTGAAAGTTTTAGGCCCGAACGATAAATAATCTTATAGGCTTTACGTATCGCCTGTATTGTATCCTCGGTAAAACCTCGTCGTTTGAGCCCACGGATATTGAGTCCATAGGGCTTGGCGGTATTGCCGGATACCATAAGGAAGGGAGGTATGTCTTTAAAACTAATCGTGGATATCCCGGTCATCACATGTGCGCCGATTTTACAGAATTGATGTATGCCGCTGAAACCACCGAATATGGCATAGTCATCAACCACTACATGTCCTGCGAGACTGGCACAATTGGCGAAAATCGTATGATTTTTAACAATACAGTCGTGGGCTATATGGACATATGCCATGAAATAATTATTGTTTCCAATCGTCGTCTCATGCCTGTCCATCACAGTTCCACGATTGAAGGTGCAATACTCTCTGATGACATTATTGTCCCCGATAACCAGGCGTGTAGTTGTGTCATCGTGGTGCGCGTGTTGCGGGATTTCACCAATCGAACTGAACTGATAGATCTTATTATTTTTGCCGATGACAGTGGGCCCGTTTATGACAACATGCGGTCCAACCCAAGTGCCTTCACCAATTGTCACTTCTGGTCCTACGATACTATAGGGACCGATCTCGACATCCTGCCCAATAATGGCATCGTCATGAATAATAGCTGTAGGGTGAATCATGCCGCTCACCCCTTATAAGTGCACATCAATTCAGCAAGACAGCACACTTCGCCATCAATACGTGCCTCAGCTTTGAATTTCCATATATTCCTGATTTTTCTTATCAACGTCACTGTAATCTTAAGTTGGTCACCAGGGCCGGCAGGTTTCTTGAATCGGGCCTTATCGATTCCCACAAAATAATAAACTCCGCCTGATGTAAACGATGTATTGAGACTAACAGAACTCAATATTCCGCAAGCCTGTGCCATGGCTTCAAGTATCAAAACACCCGGCATTACCGGCTGATGCGGGAAATGACCTTGGAAAAATTGTTCATTAATCGTGATGTTCTTCACTGCCGTTAAAAATTCGTCTTTGCGATAGTCTATGACTTTATCAATCAACAAAAACGGATAGCGGTGAGGAAGCAATTCCTTGATTTTGTTTATATCAATATGATCCAAACCTGTTACTCCCGGCTAAGTAATTTAATTGTTTGCTCAAGCTGCCTCAAACGCTTTGCCATCTCATCAAGGTCATAAAGTCGCGCAACATTTTTTTGCCATTTATTCAAATCGATCGCTTTAATATTAGAAGCATAAATACCAGGCTTCTTAATAGAATTGGTAACAAGGCTTTTTGCTGCTATTTGCACATCGTCGACAATATATTTATGACCTAGAATACCCGCTTGTCCGCCAATAGCACAACGTTTCCCAATGGTTGTACTACCTGCAATTCCAACACAAGCGGCGATAATGGTATCATCCCCTATCGTAACATTGTGTGCTACCTGTATTAAATTATCGAGCTTGACACGATCTCCGATAATAGTGTCGTCAAGTGCCCCTCGATCTATCGTGGTATTGGACCCTATCTCAACCTCATTACCAATAATAACGCGACCTAACTGGGGCACCTTACACCATTGGCTGCCATCTTTCGCATAGCCGAAGCCATCACTACCGATAACGGCACCTGGATGCACAATACAGTTATCACCTATTTCACAGTGGTGGCGCACGACAACATGCGCATACAGGTGAGTATGGCTGCCAATGCGCACATCCTTCTCGATGTGGCAACCAGGCCCTATTTTAACACCATCGGCGATCACCGCCCCAGCCTCAATCACAACATGCGACGCTATCGTGGCGGTAGCTGCCACATTGGCATCTTTATCTATACAGGCGGTAGAATGAATTCCGGGCTCAATATCACTGACATAGCTATCAAACAAATTGGCTATCAGAGCAAAGGCAAGATGCGGATTATCGCAAATAATGGCGTTACCGGAAAAATCGGTAACATCGTGCTGGCGTAGGATTACAGCACCCGCCTGAGTAGAATCAAGGTACTTCTGGTGCTTTGTATCTGACAAAAAAGCTATATGCTCGCTACCTGCTTTAGCAAGTGTAGCCACCCCATCGATCATAATATCAGGGTTGCCTTGTATTTTGCCGTCACATCGGTCAGCAAGCTCTGACAGCCTGTAGCCCATAAAACTATCGCTTCTTGCTTAAGTGTTTAAGGACAATTTCGGTAATATCAATTTTACTGCTAGCATAGATTGTACCTTCATGCAAAACAAGATCATAATTTTTTTCTTTTGCAATTTCTACTATGGCCTTGTATACAGTTTTTTGCAATGATGCCAGCTCTTCATTTCGACGCAGATTATAATCTTCCCTGAATTCCTGAGTAGAGCGCCGCAGATTTCTTTTTAACGTAATCAGATCTTTTTCCATGGAACGTCTTGCTGATGATTTCATCACAAGTGCGTCTTTTTCCAGGGTATCTTCGATCTTCTTTATCTTATTTTGCATTTCGACAAGCTTCTGATCACGCGGCTTGAATTCTGCTTCTAACTTCTTCAGTGCAACTTTCGCTTGCGGCGCCTCTTCAATGACTCGCACCGCATTAACATATACGATCTTTAGCTCCTGTGCATAAACAGGAGAGATCGAACTCGCACTAGCGCAGTTAGCAATAGTAGAATAACTACAGAACGGCATGTCATTGTATATGCAAAACCAATCATCGTAGTGGTACACCTATTGAGAATTGCACACGCTCAGTATCATCCTCAGATTTCTCATTCAACGGAATGGCATAACTCAAACTCAATGGTCCCATTGGAGAAAACCAATGAAACGCCAACCCTGTAGAATATCGTATCTCATCCATTTCAACTTCCTCCTTGGCACCATAGACCATACCCCCATCAACGAATAAGCTCAAGCGCATTGCACTACTACTGGTTTCTCCTCCTCCAGGTATTGGGAATTGGTATTCCATATTTCCTAATATCCGCTTTGAACCGCCTATAGGATCGTCCGTAAGTATATCACGTGGTCCGAGTGAGCGTGATTTATAACCCCTTACCGTATTGCTGCCACCAGCGAAGTAATTCTTATAAAAAGGTAATTCATCGGTTTCATTATAACCAGTGCCATATCCCAGGATACTTTTCAGTCGGAACGCACTCCTTTTCCCCACCGGGAAATAGCGCGTCAAATCATAACTGACTTTATAATACTGTAAGTCACTTCCAGGGGGCGTGACCTCGGTAAAGAAATTCTGTAGCCAGCCATCTGTTGGCATAATGGCACTGTTTAAGGAATTTTGCGACCAGCCAAGAGTAATCTTAAATATGGAGTTCTCACCACCGTAAGTCTCTATAAAATCCTGAGCAACTAATGGTGCATCACTACCTACAGTAATATCATTTTTCTC
>CAWKAL010000098.1:0-4277 GCA_963847575.1 uncultured Gammaproteobacteria bacterium | reverse complement strand
AGATGACTGCTTTGATTTCAGCGGGTAATTTCGAATAGGTTTTTGCGCCACCCAGGGTGTCGTAAAAAATTCGAATCATATTGCATACGTCGTCCTCGATATTGGCCTTGCTGGGTGCGCCCCAGTGAAACAGGTCGAGCAGTTTCAGATCAAACTTTAATCCGAAGCGTTCAACAATGATGTTTTCAGAGTGCAGGTCGCCATGGTATTCGCCAAGCGCATGGATACATTCGATGCCTACGGCCATGGCGTGTAATAAATGAATCGCCGGGTAGGGTGCAAGTTTTTTTCCGGGTTGCCGCTTTTGAAAAACGCTGAGCAATTCGCCTTCGACGAACTCGGAAATCAGGAAGGAAACTGACTGTTGCCGCAGTATGATTTTTTCCTGGGTGTGGTACTGGATGACCACGTGGCACTTGTGGAGTTTGTGCAATTTGCGCGCATAAAACAGCAGCGCCTTGTCGCGCAGGTTTCTTTGCGGAAAGAAAAATTTAGCCGTGCGGATGATGTCGGTATGGATTTCACGCACCAGGTAGACTTCGCCTTCCCAGCCGGCACCGAGCAGTTCCATGACTTCATATTTTCCGGCCAGGATGCGACCTGTATGAAAACGGAACGAATCGATCGGTTCTGGTTTCTGTTTTTTCTTTTGAGCCATGGGTGCGTGTAATTTTGTGACAGCCGAAAGGAGGTATATTTACCCTGTATTCATCTAATAAGAAAGCACAATATGCAGCTGTCGATATTATTTACAGTATGGAACTGGCTGACCAGGGCATCAGTATTGATATATTAGTATTCAATAAGATACATCAGGTGGCCTGAATGTTGCCTTATTGAAACTACATTTTTAAGATGTATCATTATAATTAGTAAGGGTATGAAGTTATGGATATTACAAAACAACTGACTGGTGCAACAGTGCTTTTGCTGGCGGCGTCAAATGCGAATGCGATAGCACTCTATGGTGCCTATGCGCGAGGCCAGGATTTTGCTGAGGGCGGTGCGGAAAATGGCGGTGTCGGCTTCTCTAGCGCAAGCGTATCGAGCGCAGTGTATGCCGCTGATACTACGCTGAGTGGAAGTTCCTACACGCCCGTGCTACGTGCAGAGTCTGTTTCAGTAAGTCCGGAGAACAGCGATGATTTTACGACTGCCCGCGCTGAATCCTACCAGACTTTTTTCAGTTCAATTACCCAAACCATTACGCTGAATTTAAACTTTCATGGTGTTGTATCAGATGATATAAGTACCAGTTCTTATGTGCTGGCTGACGTAAAAATCAGGGGCGGCGCAACACACATGGTTTCTGACACGTATTGTTCAAATGGTGATTACGCTTTTGCAAATAATGTTGTCGGCTTTGGCGCCTATCTGTGTGGCAATAACCTGGGTACCTCCAACCTGTTTATCCCTGATGGTGACGTTACCCTTACGGATACGATCACGTTTGACATAGGTGCTGGTGAAAGTTTTTCTGTCTATGGGATCCTGCGGGCGAACTCGTTCGGTGGTTCAGCTGATGCATTCCATACATTGCAGATGAATTTTGATGATGATACCTATCTCACAGCTGCATCAAGCGTGGTGCCATTGCCTGCTGCGTTCTGGTTATTTGGTTCGGGGCTTTTTGCACTGCTGGGCCTTGGCAGGTGCAGGCAGTCACGCCAGTAATTTACATTCAAGCTTTCGGGAACAGGCGCCGGCTCAACAGGCCGGCGCTTTTTTATGCGTATGACTATTGAGCAGTTACTTTCAAAGATACAAACCCAGCCGGAAACAGTCGCATTTGCGGATGTCATCGAAGTAATCGACAATTATTATGAATTCACACCGGTCGAATTTAAAAATGGCAGCCTGGTAAATGCCGCTGGTCAGAATTCAGGTTCGTGCCGGCTGTTTGCTTTTGCAAAACTGCATAATCTGACACAGCAACAAACCCTGGATTGCTTTGGTGATTATTATCGTTGTGACGTATTACCGCACCCGGATAAGGATGATCATCAAAATATACGGAATTTTATCTCTACAGGCTGGCCTGGTATTAGCTTTGATAAAATACCGCTAGAGCTCAAGACAGTAAAATAATCAATTTGGGTCCTGCTATTAGCTTTTCATTCCAAGCGCACTGACGATTGATTTTATTTCCTCGGCTGAATCATCCATGATCAGGCCAGCTGTTGCTTCGTTTATGCCAATTTTTTTCGCCGCCGGGATGTTTGTCCAGTCGGGCGCCTGCTGAGCTTCGCCATGTTTGAAATGAGACAGCACATTTGCCACGATAACAACATCTGTCAAATCCGGCTGGCCGACATGGCTACTGTCCAGGCTGTCATGTTCGTCAGTGACGGTAATGAAATCAGCGGTAAAATTCCATGCTTCTACGATGCTGCGGCCTACGCCGGTGTGCCAGTCATGCATAATGTTGTCGAATAACTCGATTGATGCCAGCATCTCCGGGTACTTTTCCATTTTTGACAGTATGTAAAACTTGCCGATGTCATGTATCAGGCCTGCCAGCATGGCTTCATCCGGATTAATGTTTTTCACCAGTTTACCTGCAATCACGTATGCGTACGCTGCCACCTCGATGCTGTGACTCCAGAGTGGCTCCAGTTGCTTGCGCGTCGACGCGCTGGCGCCTGACTTTACCGAGTGCTCGATTGCAAACGAGGTGGCGGTGCTCTGTGCAAGCTTGAAGCCCATGCGTGCGATCGCCATGTTGAGGTTCCTGATTTCTGTGCCACAGGCATTGACCAGGGCGGAATTTGCGACCTGCAGGAAACGCGCAGAAAGTACCGGGTCTGAAGCCGCGATAGTCGCAATGCTTTTTGCCGATACCTCGGGATCTTTGAGTGCGTCCTTGATGCGCAGCGCCACTTCGGGAAACGCCGGTAACTCGACCTCGCCCCTGGCGAGATCAGCACTCAGGCTGGTGATGAACTCGAACCCAATATTGCTTGCTTGACTGGCTTGTGTCATGTTTGCATCTCTTTCTGGTTGGCGTATCAGGGCGACGGGCAATAGCTGGCAGTACAATCGTCGGCACAGCGCGAAAAAACTTTATGGCATAGCGCATATTTTGGTTGCAGCAGTTACATCGTCTCGCAACACTATCCAGGCAAGGTAATTGGCAACGATAGAGATCAAACGGGTGTTGATATGGGGTGGCTGGTGGCGGCTTGGTCATGCCGCCATCGGTCTGCCGGTGCTGGTGCTGCTGGTGACCGGCGGTTTGATCGCCGCCAGCCCGTCACTGGCAGAATCGGCGCTGGATTTACATTACCTCGCGGCCGGCGTGCTGACATTCGGGCTCATTGTGCGTATCAGCCTGATGCTGTTCGGTAAGCCGCACGAGCGGCTGGCAGCACTCATCCCGGGCGCTGCTGAGCTGTCTGCCATGGGCAAAACCCTGCTGTTCTACCTGACCCTGGGGAAAACCGGCCTGCCACGCTGGTATGCGCACAACCCGTTGTGGAAGCCGGTGTATCTACTGCTTTATGCCGTGCTGGTGCTGCTGCTGGCGAGCGGGGCGGCATTGTCGTCCAGCGATATTGTGCTGGGATTTTACCTGCCCGAAGTGCATGCGTTCTGGGCGCAGTGTGTGCTGTGGTTTTGTGTGCTGCATATCATCAGTGCCTGCGCGCACGATCTCAGCAACAAAACCGCGGATGTCTCGGCCATCATCAATGGTTATCGACTGTACCTGGTAGACCGCAGCAATCCCGCGTCAGCCCCTGGTGCTGCCGTGCAGCGGGTCTCGCTGGACACAATCAGGAAACAACCTGGCCGCTGACTAGCGGTATGCCTGAACGGGTGCTTTTTCATCCAGCTCTGGTAATCTGCACGGCTATGCTGATAATCAATAACGACCACCGGCATATTTCAATGCTATCCAGAGGAGAGAAACTGATGAATCAATTTAATCGTGTGATGGGTTTTGCTGCATTTGCATGCCTGCTTGCGCCGGTGAACGCATTCGCGGATTCGTGGACCTGCGTGAATAACAACCTGGTGCGTGAGGTCAGGATCCAGTACGCAGGTTCTGCGCCAGTGCCCTGCAGCGTGGTGTATAACAAGCCCGATGAAGACGCCAGCAGCCAGGTATTGTGGACGGCTGACAACCGAAGGTTACTGCGAAGAACAGGCGCAGGGGTTTGTTGCCAAGCTCGAATCCTGGGGCTGGACATGTGTGAATGATGCTGCTGTTGTGCCAGACGAAACAGGCGAACCCAGCGGGGCGACTGAATCCGACGACGCAACTGAGTCTGGCATGG
>CAWKAL010000097.1:0-17881 GCA_963847575.1 uncultured Gammaproteobacteria bacterium | reverse complement strand
GGTGGCCCAATGGTGCCATACGCTTCGATGCCTTCGATCGGCAACTGGTGACACGCCAGGCAGTTACCCCGCGCGGCATCGGAAACAATCGCCTTGCCCCGCGCAACGTCCCCACTATAGCCACACAGCGGCGCATCTATCGCGAAGTTTTCCACCTGCCATTCACAGTAGGTCTCGGGCGGCGGCTGTGCTGATTGCTCAGCGGCAATGAGCGAGACAGGCACGTGCACCGCCAGGATGGCCAGCATCGTGATACAGGCGTTTGCGAGAATGGTCAGTTTCATCCGCCGATTATAAATGCCTCGGCCTTTAACATACAGACGCAGATCAGGAACCCCTGCCCGGAATATCGACCAGCGCTGATAATTGCAGACAAAGTCTGCAGAGATATGATTACAATATGCAGCTATTTTCACTACGGGAAGGCAACCGCCGCCCTGTGACAAACCAGATTAGGCAGATGCAGATGAATCCTGAAATGTTCGGTTACCTCGCCGCCCTGTTCACCACTTCGGCGTTTCTGCCACAGGCCGTGTTGACACTCAGGACACGGGACACGCATTCACTGTCACTCAGCATGTACAGCCTGTTTACCACCGGGGTCATTTTCTGGTTATTGTATGGCGTCTATAAACAGGATATTGCCATCATGGCCGCAAACGCTTTTACCCTGCTACTGGCTTCGCCAATTCTATTCATCAAGTTGCAGAATACGCTTCGCCGAATCAGGAAAAAATAAAACAACGGACGAAAAAAAGGCCTGGACTTTTCGGTCCAGGCCCTTGTTTCACTTGATCACTACTGCAGCCAAATGTCCATTTGCATAGACGCAGGCATCAGCAGAAAATCAATTTACTCGTTAACGATTTTGATTTCCACGCGGCGGTTTTCTGCACGGCCTTCACGGGTTTCATTAGTGGCCACCGGACGGCTTTCACCATATCCACGCGCCATAACCTTGTCAGGTGAAACACCGCCCAGCTCAACCAGGAATTTTGCAACTTTCTGTGCACGTGCATTTGAAAGTACCTGGTTGCGAACATCATCACCCAGTGAATCGGTATGGCCGAACACTTCGATACGTGCATTCGGGAAAATCCTGATAGCGCGCGTGATCTTGTTCATCAACGGGAAATTAATCGTCTGGATTTCACTCTGGCCTGAAGGGAACTGGAAACCATGCGCGGAGATCAGCACGTCCTGACGCTGACGATATACATTGGCTTCGTCCACTGTGAACATCGCCTGCACCATATCGAACCTCTGCTGATCTTCGCGTTCTTTCTTAATCGCGGCCTGGCGATCTTTTTCGGTCATGGCTAATTGCTGGCCCACTTTCTCACCCGAGGCTTTCAACTGGGCGCGATCTTTCACCAGGTCACTCACAGCGGTTCTCAGGGTGTTCACAGCTTTGTCGGTAGACTGGTTAAACGGCAGTTCCACGCCCAGCGGCTCATTCACTACGGTCAGTTGTTGCTGATGCCAGAGAACCACATCTTCCATGGTGAAATCACGACGGTCGAAGTCTTTGACTGTTTCGGTAATGCCGGCACTTTGATCGGCGTACCACTTGGCTTTTTTAGCGTGTATTTCAGCCTTTTCGGTTTGTGAACGGTCTGCATCCAGGATAGTGGTAGCAAGTGCCATCTGCTCTTCAGCACGTTTGAGTGTGACGGGCGCATATTTATCCGCATCCTGCTCCTTGGCATTTGCGATAGCCGATTTAGCCAGGTTAACCGTGCCCTGTTTCAGCGATGCCAGCTCAAGCTGTTGATAAGCAGCAATCAAGCTCGGGCGTGTCTGTTTGGCTTTTTCGACTTTGCCATCTTCCACCAGTGTCGCGGTCTTTTTAAGGTCAGCGTCAAGGGCAACGATCTTTTCTTTCTGCAGACTGGCAACACCGGCCGCATAGGCGCGATCACGTGCTGCCATAACTTCCGACAGGATCTCGCGGCTGCTTTCAGTGTCACGGTTGAGCTTGTTGACAATTTTCAGGCCTTTAGCCGCTTCAGCTTCGGCTTCCTTGTCATTATTGTTTTCAGCTGCATCCATCGCAGCTTTCAAAGATTTGTTGGCGCTGGCATAACTTTCCGGCGCGAGCATTTCCGAGCCCTTGGTTCTGGCAGACTTGAGCGCAGCATCCAGGCTCGCCACCTGCGGAAACTGACTCATAATCTGGTCCTGGGTCAGTTTTGGTTGAGATGCGCAGCCACCCATTAGTGCCAGCGCAAGCGCCAGCCCAATGCCATAAAGTCCTGTAGTTGTTTTCATATTTTCTCTCATTTATTAAGGTTGTTAGTAAGTCCGTATAAGCAATCTTTGCTGACCATGCTTCGAAAGCATCAGCGATGGCGTTCTGGCTCAAATCAGTTAACGCAACGCCATCTATAAAGTTGCTGCAAGCGTACACTCAGACCGCCAGCCCAACGCAAAAAGTCACACGCTATCTGAATATTTCTTGCCACGCTTGTGCTGCCAGACTGCCGCTGAGTAACCGGAAGCAATACATTGCGCTACAAATGTAAAGTCGACAATGTAAAGCAGGCGATTCAAGCCGGCTGCATAAAATGCCGGGTATGGCGTTTTTGGCCGGGCTGCTAACGTGACGTATGCGACTGATGGCACATACAAGCGTCAGAGTTTAACATTGATCACCCTGAGAAACGACTCGGACAGCTCGCCCCGCCCGGCCCGATCGATGATCATTTGTGCCGTCTGCACAATCTCGGCCAGCGGCCCGGTCAAAAACACCATGCCGAGCTCCAGCGTGACTGATTTATCGGCCATCGGGTTGCTGGTATTGGGATGTGCTGGCTGCAGAAACACCATCTGTATCTCTTCGACTTCATCGGGTATGGCATCACAGCCACCGCCCGGGGCAATAAACTCAAACAGCTCTTCCGGCGCGTGGAAAGCCACGCTTTCCTCTTTAAATTCCCGGCCTCCCGCCTGCGCTGAAAACTCAACGCTGATTACTGGTTTCACGGCGTCTCACCTCCTCGTGGTTAAGACCCTGACTGGCTCCCGAGCCAATTTTCGCACTAAACCAGATCCAGTATTTGATGCACGACAATGAATCAGGAAACATTCCTCCATCCGGGCGAAGTGGTATACAGCACAGCTGGTGCCTGTACCGGCGTTTGTGGCCCGAGACCGGAGCGGCGTATTTCACATTACCCGGTGCCCCTTGCCAGTGAATAGCGTATGCTGGATCAGCTCACCCCACCGAACTCACTCACGAGACAATTATGGAAGGCATTAGCGACATCAAAATTTGTGGCATAGATCCGACGCGCCCGCCGCGAATTCTCAAGGCTCCCTACATCAACCTGTATTTTGAGCTGGTCCACAAGGCACCCGCGGACTGGTGCGCCGACTTCAATCACCTGGTTTCAAAGAAAAAATATACTTCAAAAATTGACCCCGTCAAAGGCTTGCACATAGAAACCTGGGTACGTAAACCGGAAGAAATTGAAATTGTGCTGAACGAACTCAAGCAGGCGGTGAGCGCCTGTAACCAGGCTTATATTGATCGCATCAGGGCTGAAGCCGGTGACAAGTCGAGCAGCACCGACCTGGCCGAGGAAGGCGGTGAACAGGGCCGCGCACCCAACAAGATTATTGCCGCGCTGGATTATGAAACTGAAACATAAACCGCTATAGTCGATAGCGGCTTACCCAGTGATACACATAATGAAGGCCGGCATTCGCCGGCCTTTATGCTGCCTGAATGAGTGATGTTGCAGCATGAGCGTCGGCGCGCGACACAGACCTAACCTGCCAGACCCGACCCGAACTGAATAGCCTTAGCGTTGCAAGCACGAGCATTGAAGAATGCGTTACAGCCAGGACAACAAAGTGATTTGACTCGTACAGCGCCAGCTGTCTCGCCTGCAGCTTGCCAGCGACAACATGCATGCCACCTACATATAGTGTTGATATTACAGGAATTCGTACACATATCCGTCCCGGCAGGGCGGATATATAATCTTGTCGACTAAGCAGAACAGCGCTTAACTCAGGCGTTAATTACCAGGCGACTCTTGTTCAGGCACAGCGGGCTGATCGTCCGCAATCAATTGCGACTGTTTTGCTTCGGCTTTCGCTTTGCGTTTATCTTCCTTTTTCTGCGTTTGGCGATATCTCGCTGACGCTTTTCATATGCATAATTGGGTTTGGCCATTGATAGTTCTCTGTCTCTTTCAGGATGAATACATGCACAGATATAACGCTTTTTACCACGGAATGTTTTTATAATAATAACAGGGTTCACAAAAACCGCCTGCCCGCGGTGGTGCTGGCATCAGCCCTTCCTGGCAGGGCCGTCATTAAGCCGGATTCCATCGCTTTCAATCGTGATGATTCTCTGCTTGAATAAGCCACCAATCGCCTTTTTAAAACGCAGCTTTACTCATACCAAACAACTCCGATATTAAGCGCGGGTCCGATTTATCATGCACTGGCGCAAAACCATTTTTACGTTTCAAATAAGCTAGGATAGTTTGCGCTTCCTTGTCGCGTGTGACCTGGCCACCCTGCAGGCTAAGATCAATTTTGCCGTCAGCGCGAACGCGTTTAATAAACCCCGGTATGGACTGGCCAAAACTCAACCGCTGGAACACCTCGTCCTTATACAATACACCCCAGTGGCTGTGATTAATAATGGCCTTGTAGCCCAGCTCGGTGCTGTTGGCGATGATCAGGTTTACCGGCTGTTGCGCTGTAAAATGATGCGGACGCGCATCATCGAGAAACTTGTCGATTTTGGACGAGCCGATTATGCGGCCATCGGCCCGGCTGATATGAACATACACCAGGTAAGCACGGCCGGATTCCATCGGTCGATGTTGTTCGCCGAATGGCACCAGCAGATCTTTATCCAGCCCCCAGTCGAGAAACGCGCCGACACTGGTGGTTTCGACTACTGTTAAATAAGCGAACTCACCCACCTGTGCACGCGGGACCTGGGTGGTAGCAATCGGCCGGGCGTCAGCATCGAGGTAGAGAAACACCTCGATAACATCGCCAACAGACAAATTATCTGGCGCGTATTTTATCGGTAACAGGACTTCGTCCAGTTCGCCGGCATCGAGATAGAAACCAAAATCTACCGAAGCGACAACTTCCAGTTCGTATGTATGACCAATGCTGATAATGTGCTTGCTCCAGGTGGACGGCCGCGGGGCCAAAGGCATTTCATAGGAACATTATACAGCTGCATTGATCGCGCTGGTGCTGAAGTTATGCACGCGATTCAGGCGTCAGCAATTTCATTCCAGAATGTTCTCAGCCTTTTTTCGGAAACGGGAAAACGGGTTTTAAGTTCCTGTGCAAACAGTGACACGCGGTACTCTTCCAGCATCCAGCGATAATGTCCGAGCTGCTCAGAAACAATATGCTGCTTGCGCAGGGTTGCATCACGTTTTTCATAGGCGTCCCACAGTTCGGCAAATGCCAGCCTTAACTGCCGGTCACGCCCCGGATTGTCCTGGACTTTTTCAAACCGCCTGGTGATGGCAGACAGATAACGCGGATATTGTTGCAACCATTGTTTATCGATGTCGGTAATGAAGTTGTCCACGAACAGGTGTTTGAGCTGAAGCTGGATATCAGCCGCAGTGTCGAGCTGGCTCAACAACGGTTTTTTAAGCAGTTTTTTAATCGCGCGGTATTCATCCAGAATGGTTGTCAGTAATCGACTCCATTCTGCCATGCTGTCGTGCAACTCACTCTTGCCCTGCTCCAGCCTTGATTTGAATTCTTCATGCGTGTTGACAGGCGTGCTCAGAAATACGTTATCAATCACGCTATTGATCATGGCCTGTTTAAGATCTTCGCAACGGCCAAAGTCGGTGTACTTCAAACACAGGTTTTGTATATCGGGGATTGATGAGCGTAAATGTTTTACCTGCTCGGACAGCGCGTTCATAAACAGCTGGCGCACGGCCCGATGGGTGTCGCGTTTTGCAGCATCACTGTCCTCCAGCACGCGCACATTGACCTGCCTGCCTTCGACGACCAGCGCCGGATACGCTTTAATAATCACCCCCTGCAGGTCGAGGCCGACAGATTCTTCAAGTGTGCCAAGCACGTCTGGCCCGACATTATCACGCTGATGGCTTGCAGCAGTGTCACGGTTTGCATTACCAGGCGTTGCTAAAAGCCCGCCAGCTACCCCGGCTGCTGAAGCATCGACCAGGTCAAGCAATTCCTCTTTCAATGCCTGCAGTTGTCGGCCTTCCGCGATTACCCTGCGGCGAGCATCGATCACCCGGAAATTCATCTGCAAATGCGGCGCCAGGTTTTCAAGCTTCCAGGCATCGTATGGGACCTGAACACCGGTGATTTTTTTTAGCTGATTTGCCAACGCAGTACACAGCGCTGTATCAGAAGGTTCAAGTGCTTCGACGCAGGCCTCGGCGAAGTTTGGCGCAGGCACAAAATTTTTGCGCAACTGTTTTGGTAATGATTTAATCAGGGCAATAATTTTTTCGTGTAGCAATCCCGGGATCAGCCATTCACAACGCTGCGGGTTGATCGCGTTCAGGCCTGCAGCCGGCGTAATCAACGTAATCCCGTCACAATGCTTTTGCGGATCAAAATGATATTCAAGCGGAAACCATGAGCCATTCATTTCCAGCCTGTCGGGAAATTGTGAATCACACACCAGGGTAGCATCTTCACGCATCAGGTCCGCACTGCTTAACTGCAAAGACGCCTCGTCATCGGGATGCTTGCGTAGCCACTTATCCAGGCTTGCACCGTCGTGTATGCCATCAGCAAGATGCTGATCATAAAACGCATACAGCACATTTTCGTCAACCACAATGTCACGCCGACGTGACTTGGCTTCGAGTGCTTCAAGCTCTTCGACCAGTTGACGGTTGTGTAAATAAAATTTTGCCCTGCATTCGAAGTCTCCCGTTACCAGCGCATCGCGAATAAATATTTCGCGCGCCTCTGCCGGATTGATACGCGCATAATTGACTTTTTTGTTCGGGTTAATAATCAGCCCGTAGAGCGTTGACTGTTGATGCGCCACGACCTGGGCGCGTTTCTTTTCCCAGTGTGGATTACTGACATGGTGTTTGAGCAAATGACTGGCGAGGTCGTCGATCCATTGCACATCGATTTTTGCCGCGGTGCGCGCATACACCCGGGTGGTTTCGACAATCTCCGCTGCCATAATCCATTTCGGTGGGGACTTGAATAGTGCAGAGCCGGGAAACACGTTGAATTTACGGTTACGCGCACCGAGAAACTCCTTGTCTTCATTCTTGAAACCGACATTGGCCAGCAGCCCTGTCAACAGTGAACGATGAATGCGGTCATACGCAATAACTTGCTGATCAGCACCCCTGGTAGCCTGGTTGGTAATCTGGTTGCCCAGTGTAAACCCGAGTTCTTTCAACATGCGCCTGACCTGGCTATGGGTATCAATCCATTCGCGCATTCGCATCCAGTTGATAAAGTTTTGCTTGCACCACTTGCGTAGCTGGTTACCGGACTCTTCCTGCTTCACCGTATGGTAGGCATTCCATAGCTTCAGATAAAAAATAAAGTCGGAATCGCTGTCGCTGAAGGCTGCATGTTTCTCATCCGCCCGCCTGCTGCCTGTCCATCGGACGTTCGCGCGCATCCTGGGTGGCGAGAGCCGAAACTACTATCAATACTTCGTTTAACGCGCCTTCTTTATCCGCCTGCAACAACATCCTCGCAAGCTTCGGGTCTATCGGTAACCGCGCGAGTTGTTTGCCCATGCGGGTGAGGGTGTTTGCATTGTCAATAGCACCCAGCTCGAATAACAACATGTAACCATCATTGATCAGCCGGCTTTCCGGCGGCTCGACAAACGGAAAGTCATCGATATGCCCCAGCCGCTGATTTTCCATTTGCAGGATAACTGCAGCCAGGTTAGTGCGCTGGATTTCGGGCTCGGTAAATTCTGCTCGCTGATTAAAATCGTCTTCATCGTATAGCCGTATACATACGCCTTCCGATACACGACCACAACGCCCCTTGCGCTGGTTAGCCGAAGCCTGTGATATTTTTTCAATCGGCAAACGCTGTATTTTGCTACGCCATGAATAGCGTGAAATACGCGCCACACCTGAATCGATCACGTACTTGATTCCCGGCACGGTGAGCGATGTTTCCGCTACATTGGTGGCAAGCACGATACGGCGTTTGCCCGAGGCATGAAAAATACGGTTTTGTTCCGCATTCGACAAGCGCGCCAGCAGCGGCAGGACCTCGGTATTGCCCCAGGCATGCACATTGCCTGAGCGCTGCATCTCACGGCTGAGGGCGACCGCGGTTTCACGAATGTCGCGTTCACCACTGAGGAAAACCAGGATATCACCACGGTCGATTTTTGATAACTCGACCACTGCCTCGATAATACCGCCCTGCAGATCGCTTGCAGTCGCGTCTTTGTTTTCATCACTGTCGTCCGTTTGATAAGGCCGATAACGCACTTCGACCGGGTAAGTGCGGCCAGACACATTGATCACCGGAGCATTATTAAAGTGTCTTGAAAACCGGTCCGGGTCGATCGTCGCCGAAGTAATTATTATTTTCAGGTCTTTACGTTTTGCGATCAGGCGCTTTATATACCCCAGCAGAAAATCGATATTCAGACTGCGCTCGTGCGCCTCATCGATAATAATGGTGTCGTACTGGTTTAAAAACGGATCGTGATTGCATTCTGCCAGCAGAATACCATCGGTCATTAACTTGATATAACTGTTGTCATTACTCTGGTCGGTGAAGCGGACCTTGTAACCGACTTCTTTACCCGGTTCGGTATTCAGCTCTTCAGCAATACGTGCCGCCACTGCACGCGCTGCCAGCCGTCTCGGCTGGGTATGGCCGATTTTGCCGCGAATTCCAAGTCCGAGTTCCAGGCATATTTTTGGAAGTTGCGTGGTCTTGCCCGAACCGGTTTCACCACACAGTATGGTGACCTGGTTGTGCTGTATGGTTTCTTTTATCAGCTCACTTTTCTGCGCAATGGGCAGATCATCGGGATAGGTAATGCCAGGAACAGCCTGTTTGCGCGCCTGTGCAGTTGCAATCGACTGCTCGATCTCAGCAGCGAGCTGCTCCAGGGCGTCGCTCGCTGGCGAGGTTGTGTCGGCGACTACCTTGCCCGCGACTACCTTGCCTGGGCCTGGCTTGTCTGGGCCAGGCTTGCTGATTTTTTGCAGGCGACGCCGGAACCGGTGCACGTCTGACAACATGCAGTGTTTGAGCTTGCGTTCAAGTGCGGGCATGCTGGGGCGTAGTATCTGTGACATTAAAAGGACTATTATATCAGCCCACGATCACTATTCAGCATTGCGTAAACGCACAA
Organism: uncultured Gammaproteobacteria bacterium; assembly: GCA_963847575.1. Taxonomy (GTDB): domain Bacteria; phylum Pseudomonadota; class Gammaproteobacteria; order SZUA-229; family SZUA-229; genus JASBSR01. Next base: position 8,526 of record CAWKAL010000097.1, on the reverse strand, counting down.
CCTGACAGTGATCAGTGCTGGCTCATAACAGCCGCGAGTCATGTCGCGCTGTTCTTCTGCTTACCGCAACGCCTGCACCGGTACACCGTCACCAGCTTTCCCTGTTTAACATCAAACTGCCTGTCATTGACAATTTTCCACTTATGAAAACCGCTCTTGCACAGTGTATTTCCCTCGTGTTTTTCCGAGAGCTTCTTTTTTTTAAATTTTAGAATTTTTGACATGGATAATATTATTTCAAGCATTGCCTGCAAGCACAGGGAGCTTATCGATTTTTGCCATTGCCCTTTACAATAATTACTGGATCATTATTCTTAATATGTGATCCGATTCTCAGCTTTAACCACCAGAATGCCAACAATGGTGGCCGTGTTACAAGGCTTCCGAAGCATTTACTGCACCAATAAAAACAGGAGGTTACATCATGTTACACCAACATACGGTTACAAGATTCAGCTTCTTCTTCGCCATTGCAGCACTGCTGTCACCGTGCATCGCGCTGGCCAGTATCACGTACCAGTGGGTCCCCAATGCCGGCTCCGGCGGCAATGGTTATATTCGTTTTGACGAAACCTTTTTAGCTGGCGCAGATGACGGCAGCAACTATGTATATACCGACGAACAGAACTTTATCACTTTATTTGGCAATCCCCCTGTTGTGGAAATATTTTTTGCGTTTGACAATGGATTTTCAATTGACACAGCAGTTGGCTTTTCGACTGCCAGCAGCATACAGTCTGATTTATCCAACACACAATTTCAGGCCAATAATGGCGTTATCACTGGTTTAACGGGTGACTTTGTATTCGATTACACCACCATCAGACTTGTCGATAACAGTTATAACGGCGTCGTTGTACAACCGATATTGTGTATCACGCTTCCTTGTCCGCAAGGTAGTTTACAAGTGAACTTTATCGGCCAGCTGAGCGCAGAAAGAAATACAGGAAAATTTCAATACACCCCCAGTGTACCTGTTCCTGCCGCATTACCGCTGATGTTGTCAGGACTCGGTATTCTCGGCTTCATGTGCAAACGCAGGCATTGCTGATCACTACGAACAAAAAAAGCCCCGCTGTTGCGGGGCTTTTTTGTTCCCGCGCCTGTCGTGTCAGGCAGCGGTACTTTCCAGGCCTGGAAAGCGCTCGGGTAAATGCTTGCGAATTTCGACTGCATTCATCGCGGACAGATTTTTTGCCTGCTCGAGACAAACCAGCTTTTGGGTTTGCGCGCTGAGCTGATGGCGCAATTTTCCGAGAAACTCAGGTGGCGCTACCAGTATCAGCTGATTGAAAACGTTTTTCTTGCGCGCAAAATCCAGTTCGTTGGCAAGCTGACGTGCAAAATTAATGTTTTCCTGTTCTTTCGGACTGACCTCATCCTGGTAGGTGTGCTGCCCCGCGCCGCCCCTGCCGCTACTGCGCCCGGGCGAGTCACTGGTCATGTCTCCCTCGCGCATGCGCGCCTCTGTATGCACGATACTTTTTATTTCAGTTATCGGCCCCTTGCGTGACTCCATGGTGAAAATACGTGCCTTGCTGTTATCAGCTACTACTAACCATACTGAATTCATAACTGCACCTCATCGTTAGCGTTTCTAATGTTATTAAACATCAGCCCTGAAATCCGCGATTTAACGCCGGTTAAATAACATGCACCGAAGTATTAGCGCGCATTTCTATTTCACATGGCTCGGACTAAAAATTTACATTAGTACCGACCGTGTTCTTTCATAATGTAATTATTCATTTCTACGAACTGCTGATTCATGCGCAGCAGCGTCTGGTGCACTGATCGCACAATCATTTTCATAATTTTGTACACCAGCCGGGGATGCTCATCCAGCATGCCTTCCAGCGCATCGCGGTGCAGCATCAGTACATGCGTGTCTTTGGCCGCGCGCAAAGTGGCTGAATGGTTACTGCCATCGATAAACCCCATGGCACCGGCGACGCTGCCAGGCTTGAGATGATGCAGCACAACATGCTCACCGCCGCCTGCCTCGCGGGTGGCTTCGATGTCGCCTTCAATCACCAGGTATAAAGCATCACTCTGCTCACCCTCTCGCAGCAGAATTTCCCCGGCAGCGAGTTTTGTTAACTCGAATGCACTGGCAAGCACCTTGCATTCATCATTACTGATATCCTCATTCAGCAAGGTCGCGCACGTGCTGATAGTTTGCTGGACATCACTCATTGGTATTGCCTCCCGGTCTGGTTTTATGGTTTTGTTTTAAATTGGCAGATCATGAACCCGTTCAAGTTGATCAGCATCAAACAAGCGTAAGAAACTGTCGAAAAATATGCATTTGAGACAAGGCCATGATAATCAACAGAATTCCTCTGTGCCGATAGCCATATTCATATACAAGCTACTGATTTTTTACGCATCTGCATTCAACGTGGAAGCCGCCACGCACAGGTCGCGTCCATTGCGCTTGGCGTTGTACAGCGCCTTGTCAGCACGCTCGAACATGGCTTCGTGGGTATCGCCTTTGACAAAGCTGCTGATACCACAGGACACCGTTATTCTGAAGGTTTCATCATCGTGATAAAACTTGCTGCTGGCAATTTTATTGCGTAACACGTCCGCCAGTTCCAGCGCCTCGGCTTCCCTTGCGCCGGGCAGAAACATGACAAATTCTTCACCGCCGTAACGCGCGATAAAATCTGTCTCACGCATGCGATCTTCGAGCAGCTTTGCGATCACTTTCAGTACCCGGTCTCCCACCTTGTGGCCATAGGTATCATTCACGTTCTTGAAGTGATCGACATCCCATACTGCCATGCTCAAGGTCGTGCCAAATCGGTGGCAACGCGCAATTTCTTCGTCGGCTTTTTTTTCATACGCCAGGCGATTGGGTATGCCGGTCAATGCATCCAGCATCGCCTCCTTGTTTTTTTCCAGTATCAACTGCCGAAGATCACCCGATTCCTGCTCGAGCATAACCAGGCGTGACTGCATATCTTCGACATTTTTTTGCGCACTGGTAAAACGATTGTGTTCATTAATGCGGTATTGCTTGATATGGTCCGCCACCACCGCGAGCCGTTTTTCGACCCGGGTCTTGAGGTCATTCAGATCATTTGCCGCACTCATGTCATTATGAATGTCTTTCACCTGTTCACTGACCACGGCATCAAACGCATCGCCCTCCTGCTCGGCTGCGTTGAGTGAAGCATTTTCAATTGCGAGGAAGCCATCCATTTCTTTCAGGCGCGCGGTAATTTGCTGCAGAAAGGATTCGAACTCCAGCTTTTCTGCCTGCATGCGATTGCGCAGGGCATTGATCAGCTCGGCGACATCCTTGAGCAGGCGTTTCCAGCTGACATCGGAGGTTTCATTCTCGATGCGCAACTTAAGATTCAGCACATCATCATGCAGGTCCGCCGGCACCATCAACTGATCGAGCAGACGCACCAGGATTTCGCGCACAGACGGGCTGCTTTCTACCTGCGCGGACTCCCTGTGCAGGCGCCGCCGCGCGTGGAGTAACGTCATTGGCCTCGTAGTCATCAGCGCGCGGTTGCGGCACTTGCTCGGTCTGATTGTCCCTGGCCGCACTGGCATCAGTCGTATTGCCCGCGCCCAGTAACTTGCCCAGCAAGCCGGGTTTCGAGACCGCGTGTTCACGCTCAACCCCATGCTGTATAACACCCGCGAGGAAACCATGCACCTCGGTACGTCAGCGCAGCGCCGTCGTCAGCCGTAGCACCGGCGAGTTTTTTGAGCAGTTTGTTTTTTTGTTTGCTGGCGCTGGCGGGAAAATCAATCGCCTCGAGCAGGCTGACGAGGGAGCCGATAATGTCATTCTGGGCCTTCGCCTGCCTGTCGCCCAGTTTGAGCAGCAGCGCTGAAACATCATCCAGCAGTTGTTCGAGCCTGCGGACATCAACCTGTTGTTTGACCAGCGGACGAATATCGCGCAGATGCCGGTCAATCGTGGCGTGCTGGCCTTCAGCCGCAATACTCAGCTTGAGCACGGCTTTTTTCAGAATCGCTTCCAGGTCCTGCCAGTCCTTTTGCTTGCGCTCGAGCACATCCAGTTGCTCATAATATTGCTGCTTCCAGCGATCAGCCTCCTGCTGGGCGGTTTTGTCTGACATAAGTTGACCCGGAATTTATTATGGTTATGTGAAGAATGGTAACGGAGAGCAGATTGAATAGCCACCTTCGCAGCCGGTTCATTTTTATATTCTATCCAGCGCCATAAACCCATATACTATCAGTGAGTTAACCCAGGGAACGCGGTTTGACGTTACGGCTCTCATTGGCCATATGTGCCCACTGGCAAACGCCACTATACCCAGGTGATTTATGACACTCGAAGCCACCCGCCCACCAGGCACCGCCATCACCTGCGCCAGCTGCGAGGCCTGCTGTTGCCGACTGGAAGTATTACTGCTGACCGACACCGGCGTGCCACAACACTATATCAAGATCGATCAATGGGGCGGCATGACCATGGCACGGCTGGATGACGGCTGGTGCGCTGCATTAAATAGAAACACCCTGATGTGCATGATTTACGAAAAACGCCCGCTGGTGTGCCGCGAGTTTGAGATGGGCAGTGCCGAGTGTATTGTCGAGCGCGGTGGAGGTTCTATAAATGAATTATCCACAGATGAACACGGATAAAGGCAAATATAATTCGTATCAAAATGCGCTGTGCGCCGCAGGCGCACAAGCAAACATCCGCGTTCATCTGTGGATAAATATTTTTTGATATAAAAAAAGCCGCCATGCGGCGGCTTTTTTCACCACGCCATAACGGCGTATGCGTTTTACTTTATAAACAGCATTTCCGAGTACTTGGGCAGCGGCCAGAGCTCATCCGCCACTTCGGCTTCGAGCACATCGGCATGCGCACGCACCTTGTCCATCAGGCCACGGATTTCATCAGCACAATACTTCATGTGTGCTTCGGTCGATTCAAAATCATGCTTCTCAATCGCTTTAGCAAGTTTCTCGACTGAAGACATCATTTTGCCCGCTTCTTTAGCGACTGTTTTGGCGGTTGAATTATCCAGCTCGATATCGATTTTTTCCATTGCGGCGCTGGCCTTGCCGAGACCCGTGAGGTAATGCATCGCGGCAGGATAAATTATAGTTTTAGCCATATCGATAACCAGTTTCGCTTCCACCGCAATCGACAGAATATACTGCTCCGCGTAAACATAGTAACGACTTTCCAGTTCAACCGGCGACAGCACCCCGGTAGATTCAAATAACTTCTTCACTGAAGCTTCACACAATGCAGGCAGCGCATCCGCCGTGGTCGGAATATTTTTCAGACCACGCTCTGCGACCGCCTTAGTGTGCCAGTCGGTAGAATAACCGTCACCGCCAAATACAACATTGCCATGCTTGTCCATAAGCTCCTTAAGCACGGCAATTACCGCGCTTGCCTGGTCGGGATTTTTTTTCAAAGCGACTTCCAGCTTATCAGCCACCCAGCTCAATGAGTCAGCCAGCATGGTATTCATTGCCACCAGCGGACCTGAAACTGACTGCGATGAACCGACAGCACGGAATTCGAAACGGTTACCGGTAAATGCAAACGGTGATGTTCTGTTGCGGTCACCAGGATCGCGTTCAAATTTGAGGATCTGCGCAAGGCCAAGATCCATCAGCCCGCCATCAGTCGTCTTGCTGAGTTTGCCTTCTTGAATATCGAGGAAAACTTTCTCCAGCTGGTCACCAAGATACACAGACAAAATTGCCGGTGGCGCCTCGTTAGCACCAAGCCGATGATCATTCGCAGCCGAGGCAATCACAGCACGCAGCAAGGGCCCGAACAAATGCACGCCGCGTATCACCGCGCCGCAGAACAGCAGGAAGATCAGGTTTTTTTCCGGAGTTTTTCCCGGATCGAGCAGGTTACCCTGGGTCGCGTTACCGACTGACCAGTTCACATGCTTGCCCGAACCGTTGATCCCCGCAAACGGTTTTTCATGCAACAGGCAGAGAAAGCCATGTTTCTTCGCCGTGCTTTTCATCAGCGTCATCATCAGCTGCTGATGGTCAGATGCAACATTGGCCGACTCGAAGTACGGTGCAATTTCAAACTGCCCCGGTGCCACTTCGTTGTGATGAGTCTTGGCCGGGATACCCAGCTTGTAAAGCTGGTCTTCGAAATCCTGCATGAACACCTGCACGCGCTTTGGTATCGCACCAAAATAATGGTCATCAAACTCCTGACCTTTGGCCGACGGCGCACCGAACAGGGTGCGACCCGCAAGCAACAGGTCGGGACGGGCATTGGCAAAATGCGAATCGACCAGGAAATATTCCTGCTCGGCACCGCAGCTTGAATTCAGCGTTGCGACGTCTGCTTCACCCATCAGCGCCAGCACTTTCTGCCCGGCCTTGTTCATTGCATCGTTGGAACGCAATAGTGGGATCTTTTTATCCAGCGCCTCCCCCGTCCAGGACATGAACACACTCGGGATCATCAGGGTCGCGCCATTATCGGTATGCATGATGTACGCCGGACTGGTCGGATCCCACGCAGTGTAACCACGCGCCGCATTCGTCATACGAATACTGCCATTGGGGAATGAAGACCCGTCAGGCTCGCCCTTGATCAGCAGGCTGCCGGTAAATTGTGAAATGGCGCCACCATCTGATGTGGTAATAACAAAACCATCGTGCTTTTCAGCGGTGATATTGGTCATCGGGTAGAAAATATGCGAGAAAAACTTAACGCCCTTCGACAAAGCCCACTCCTTCATCGCCGCGGCAACAATATCCGCGGTGGCAGGATCAAGCACGCCCCCTGTGTGCACAGTTTTCTTGATAGCCTTGAAGGCATTCTTCGAAATCGCCTCTTCCATTTTTGCCAGGTTGAAGACATCGGTCGCCCAGATTTTTCTCAGCGGCTCCGGCATTTCGACAGGTATAGGTTTACGGTGGGTGATTTCATTGATCGCCCGGATGCGAGCTGCATTTCCACTCATTTCATTTTTCCTCAGTTGGACAGTTAATTGATACAGATATCTGAACGAGAAACGCTGCAGGGGCGAGCGATAGCAGACTATCCGTAGCAGGCATAACGAAGTGATTACTCCGGCCAGGCTTCTCAACAAACATGGTTTGACATAACTAAAGCAATTAACGCGCCACCGTTGACAAAACAGCCATAATTGTCAGTTTTGAAGCCTGGCGGCACATAGAACGTCTGAAACCAGGCGATATTAACCAGAAAATAGTGACAGGCTGAATTTAAACAACCCGTATTTGTGCGCAACGCGCTTTTATGGTGCGCCCAATGAAGACGTTGCAGTTGTTGAAAGGTAGACATGTCCACGGATGAACGCACCAGAACGAGACTGCACATCACATGAAAACGGGGCTTTCGCTATACATGTAGATTCTGCATGCCTGGTTTGACGCTGTTTGATATGTGCAGTGCGAAAGGCATTGCCAGGCGAAGCGATATCTTGCAGGCGTAACATGATTTGCTGCACTACATCGAAGTCTTCAAAACAATTGCGATGCAATGATTACTACACATGACCTGGCATAATGCCAAAACACAATGCTCCAGTTTCATCTCTGATCACTACATTATCAATTTGATCAAAAATTCCACCGGCTACTGAGCGTAATTACGGACAACAGAACTTGCAGTGCAAGGTGTTTTTTTGGCTATCGAGCATCATCGAATCAACGCAGGCGCTGATTAAGTAGAAATTCTCAAATTTGTAAATTTTCCCGACTTCTGTAATGCCTGCCTTACACTTACGCTGCAAGACTGAATCCAGCTATCGGTCTAACGTATTGATAAGTATGAGCACCGAGAAATCAGGCACGTATTATGCCTCTCTATAAACAGGACCATCTTTAAATGAATAGAGGTACCTGAAATGAACACAATAGTTGAGTTATTTTTACTGATCTATTTGCTGGCCACGATTGCGGTGACGATCATTGGCGTTGTCCTGATTTTAACACTGATATTCATACCGGTTTGCGCCACAAAAAATGTGTCGCGAATGAAATTTCATAACAATAAAAGCGCATGAAGTAACTCATGCAAGATTATCAGGAAGTACGCTAAAAGGGACCGGACAGCTATTGCCCGTTATTGCGCCCTGCAATGCTAATACGATTAAACTTAAGTCATAACACCAAAACGGAAAGGCTTATCGTTGCGTTTGTTATTATGCTGACCGCCATGCTTTTTCTGTGGCAGCAGCTTGACCTTTCTGGCCACCAGCCCCTGCTTGCCGGCATGGCACTCAAACTCAACGTTTGCGCCCACTTTCAAAAACTGACAGTTCACAAGATCATCTTTGCTCACCATAATGTCAGCACCACCTCCATTGTCAAGAAACCCGGTATCCTTATCCCGGAACCACTTTTTAACGACCGTTTGCAATAGCACACCTCATTATTGAATAGACGCAGATAGAGCGCCAGAACATGCCCAAATGATATTTTTGTGAATACAGCGTTTTAAAATAACAAAGAGCGGCTTGAAAATTATTGAATCGATTTTGGATAATGGACAAATAATCGAAT
>CAWKAL010000096.1:0-51870 GCA_963847575.1 uncultured Gammaproteobacteria bacterium | reverse complement strand
GCGTACTAGCCTCCACCCACCATTCCCCAAAGCGGCGGCGGTCACGGCGATATCTTGCTTGCTCGCGCTGACGCGACGCCCTTCACCCTTGGCGACACCGACCAGCAGCACCTGGTGTAGCGCGAGTTCGTCCATCACTTCGATCGCCTGCCGCAGCTGCCCCTTGCCGCCATCGATCAACAGCACGTCGGGTAATTTTTCATCGCTATCAGCGCCCTTGCGAAAACGCCGTGCCAAGGCCTGTTTCATCGCCGCGTAATCGTCACCCGGGGTGATGTCCTTGATGTTGTAGCGGCGGTAATCGGTTTTATACGGGCCTTCCGGGGTGAACACCACGCATGACGCAATCGTAGCTTCACCCATGGTGTGGCTGATATCAAAACATTCGAGGCGCAGCGGCAGGTTGTCGAGTTCGAGACAGGTTTGCAAATCTTCAAACCGTTTCATCAGGCCGGTGCGTGATAACAGGCGCGCAGCGAGGGTGTTGGCAGCATTGTTTACCGCAAGTTCCAGCCAGCGCGCGCGTTCGCCGCGCACACTGTGGCGTACGCTCACCTTGTGTCCCGCGGTTTCACTCAGGACCTGTTGTAACAATGCGGCATCTTCCAGCCTGGCGGAGACAATGATTTCGGCCGGGGTCTCACGGTCGAGATAAAACTGCGGAATAAACGCGGACAAAATCTGCGCCGGACTCATGGCTTCCGGCAGTTTTGGAAAATAACTGCGGTTGCCCAGGTTGAGACCGTTGCGCACGCAAAATACCTGTACGCAGGCCTGGCCGCCTTCGCTGGCACAGGCCAGGATGTCGATATCGCCGTGCTCGGCGCTGATATGCTGGCGTTCGGCGACTGCCTGCAGGTGTTGTATCTGGTCCCGGTAAGTGGCGGCTTTTTCATAATTGCGTTTCGCCGCGGCTTTTTCCATCGCCGTGACCAGCTCGTTGATAATCTGCCGGCTTTTGCCTTCGAGAAACAGCAGCGCATGCTTGATATCGATGTCATACGCCTGTTCGGAAATATAACCTACACAGGGCGCTGAACAGCGTTTGATCTGGTATTGCAGACACGGACGCGAACGGTTGCGAAACACGCTGTCTTCACAGGAGCGAATCTTGAATGTGCTCTGCAACAGGTGAATGGTTTCACGCACCGCCCAGGCATTGGGATACGGACCCAGGTAGCGCCCGGGGCGTTTGCGCGCGCCACGATGCACTTCGATACCGGGGTACGCCTGCTTGTCTGATACATATATATACGGGTAACTCTTGTCATCGCGCATCAGCACGTTGTAACGCGGGCTGAATTCCTTGATGAGATTGCTTTCGAGGATCAGCGCTTCACTCTCGGTGTGGGTCACGGTGACATCGATATGCCGGGTGTGCGAAATCATCACCGCGGTTTTCGGACTTATGCCGGTGGAACGAAAATAACTGCTCAGGCGATTTTTGAGGTTCTTCGCCTTGCCGACATAGAGCACGCGCTCGTCCTCATCAAACATGCGGTACACACCGGGTTTGCTGGTGACAGTTTTGAGAAACGCCTTGTGGTCGAACAACGGCGTGGGATCGGCTTTATCGCTCATGCTGGGATTATAACGAAACTATAAAAGCTAAACCGCATAAGCGAAACCGCAGAGGCGCAGAGGACGCAGAGAAAAACTATTCAGGTAAAAAATAATAATTAGAAGCGAAACCACAGAGGCACAGAGGTCACGGAGAAAGCAATTCGGGTTAAAAAGCTTAAAATAATCAAGTTTCCCTCTGTGTACTCTGTGCCTCTGTGGTTTCGCCTGTAGCTTTTAGCTTTTAACACTAAAAGTTTTTCTCTGCGTCCTCTGCGCCTCTGCGGTTGAGGCTTTCAAGTTTCCAGCAAATCCCGTGCACGTTCGAAAATGGTTTCGAACATGGGCGTCGTCAGGCGTTTTGTCTGGGTGTTGTAGCGTGAGCAGTGATAGGAATCGATCAGGATGCCATCGGTAATAGCATGTTCGTTTGCGTGGCCAAAGGCGTAGTCTGACTGCCTGAGTCCCAGTGCGCGCACCACTGATTTGTGTGCGATGCCGCCGAGCGCGATGACGATATTGTTGTTTGGCAGGGCCTTGAGTTCAGCGCCCAGCCATTGATTGCAGGTATTGATTTCACTGCCGACCGGCTTGTTCTGCGGTGGCAGGCATTTGACCGCGTTGGTGATGCGGCAATTTTTGAGTGTCAGGCCGTCTTTGACCGACACCGATTCTGGTTTGCTGGCAAAGCCAAATTTGTGCAGGGTTTCGTACAGCAGGATACCGGCGTGATCACCGGTAAAAGGCCGGCCGGTGGCATTGGCGCCGTGCATCCCGGGCGCGAGGCCGACGATACACAGCCGTGCCCTGTTATCACCAAACGCGGGGACCGGTTTGGCAAAATACGCCGGGTATTGTTCTTTTACCTGGTCGAGAAAACTCGCCAGGCGTGGGCACTGGCGGCACTGGGGATCAAATTTTGGCACGGCGTTTATATTATAAAATAGATTAATTAGTTACACTAACTTAATGATTATTAAGTGTTGTTGATTCGTCAAGAATACCATGCTTCATCGCCAGGTGGAGCATTTCTACATCGGTGGCGACTTCGAGTTTCTCGTGCAGCCGCATCCGGTAGGTGCTCACCGTCTTGGGGCTGATGTTGAGGGTTTCAGAAATCTCCTGGGTTTTCTGGCCCTGCGCGATCATCATCAACACCTGCAGCTCGCGTTTCGACAAGCGGTCGAGCAGGTTGTCATCGTCGCCGGGTAACATGGATAGCGCCAGTGTCTGCGCGATGTCCTTGGCAATATAGCGTCCGCCCTTGCTGACATCCTGGATCGCCTGCAGCATTTCGGCCACGCCATTGCCCTTGGTGAGATAACCGCGCGCGCCGGCCTGTAATAACTTTTTCGGCAAGGGGCCATCGCCATGCACGGTGATAATAATAATGCCCAGATGCGGCCACTGCCGGACGATTCGCGAAGTGGCTTCCATCCCACCGATTCCGGGCATGTTGATATCCATCAGCACGACATTGAGTTCGTCCTTGTGTTTGCGGCACAGTTCGAGTGCCTGCTCGCCGGTGCTGGCTTCAGCAAGCACTTGAATACCGGCCTGGGCTTTTAACAGGCTGACAATACCGTAGCGCACCAGCTCGTGGTCATCGACCACCATGATGTTGATCATAGAGTTATTTTTGCCCACTGTACTATTCGCTTCCGAATTGCGTAGCACGCATATTAGCAGAAGCAGCGCACGTCTGGCATGTGCTTACCAGCTGTTATAGGGGTGCTCGACCAGGTAAATGTTGTAGTACCGCGGGTCGTCGCTGACTTCGTCGCCCACCCAGGCAGGCAGTTCGAAGCTGGCGTCAATGCTCGGCAGTTCAAGTTCGGCCATTTCCAGCCCCGCGTTCTGGCCTTCGAATATATCGATCTCCCAGCGATTTCCATTATGCATTACGATGTGGCGGGTTTTTTCGACCAGGTGCGGTTTGCATAAATGCGCGAGCATATATTCGGCGTCATCCAGCGCGATGCTGTATTCAAATTCGTGCCGTTCGACGCCCAGGGTGACGCTCTTTATATTGAGTGATGCCCGGTCACCGGAAATGCGTACGCGCACCGACGAGGGTTGTGCCGGCTCCAGTCCCGAGACCAGGTAGCCCTGGCGGATTTTATGGCTGGCCTCCACCTGTTGTTTCCAGTCGTGGTTTTTCAGGGTAAATTTTCGCTCTATCTCAATAGCCATTTTGCGTTGATACCTGTAGTCTGTGAATCATAAAGAGTTTGTATTAGGAACGCCTCGTGGGACAAGCTAAAAAAATGCAAACGCATTTCCAGCTCGACGAAAATATTATTTACCTCAACCATGCCGCGGTTGCGCCATGGCCAAAAGTCACGCGCGATGCAGTGGTCGCGTTTGCGAATGAAAATCTTCATCTCGGCGCAAAAAATTACCCGCAATGGACACTCAGGGAAACCGGTCTGCGCGAGAAATTACGCAGGCTGATCAACGCGCCCTCGACCGACGATATCGCCCTGCTGAAAAGCACGTCTGAAGGCCTTTCATTTATTGCCTATGGCCTGCCGTGGGAAAACGGTGACAACATTGTACTGCCTGCAGGCGAATTTCCCTCAAACCGCATCGTCTGGGAAACACTCCACCGCTTTGGTGTAGAAACCCGCCAGGTGGATATTAATCATACCGCGGATCCCGAACGCGACCTGATTGCAGCCATGGATGACAACACCCGCTTACTGAGCTGCAGTTCGGTGCAGTATTCCAACGGACTGCGTCTCGACCTGGCACAACTCGGCGAGGCCTGTCGCCAGCACGAGGTGCTGTTTTGCGTCGATGCCATTCAGTCACTCGGTGTGCGACGCTTTGATGTCGCTGAAGTGAAGGCAGATTTTGTCGTCGCCGACGGCCATAAATGGCTGCTCGGGCCCGAGGGCCTGGCGCTGTTCTACTGCTCTGAGGCCTTGCGTGACAAGCTCGAATTACACGAATACGGCTGGCACATGCTGGCGCATGCCGGTGATTTTTCACAGCCGGAATGGCAGATTGCAGCCACATGCGCAACGCTTCGAATGTGGCAGTCCGAACATGCTGGGCACAGTGGCGCTGGACGCCTCGCTGGGCCTGATCCTGGAGTCCGGGATTGACCATATCGAAAACACCGTGCTGAGCAATACCGCCCACCTGCTGGCGGAACTCGGCAAGATCAATGGCATCGAGCTGCTGACACCGCGTGAAGATTATCGTCATGCCGGCATCGTCACTTTTCGCCATGAACACACGCCTGCCGAAGATATCTACCGGGCAATGATGCAGGCCGGCATGGTGTGTGCGGCCCGCGGCGGTGGGGTGCGGCTTTCACCGCATTTTCACACCAGTGAACAACAGCTCGAAAACACCTTGCGCTGGATTGGTGATTTTGTGGGCAAATGAGCATTTTGGAACATATTTCAAGCACTTAATCGGGCATTGAAGCGCTTTTTCGGACATCTGACCAACAAATGGCTACACTCTTTTGATACACATTCGATAACCCAGGCTGATAGATCCGGTAATCAGTCGGGATGAAATTGTCGGCTGTCCGTGTTCATCTATAAGTCACCGGGGTTTCGATATGCTGAGGGTTCTGGCGAGCGCGCGCAATTTCATCTGGGACAAGATTGTCCAGTGGTTGACGCGAGAAAAAGAAACCGGCCAGCCGACACTCTCTGACTTCGAACGCCTGCGTTACGAACTGCGTCCCGGTGATGTGTTACTGGTTGAGGGCCGCTCCCGCGTCAGCGATATCATCAAGGTCATTACCCAGAGCCGCTGGACCCACTCCATGCTGTATATCGGTCGGTTACACGACGTTGACGATCCCGAGTTACGCAAACACCTGCAAAAATACTACCCCGGCAATGTCGACCAGCAGATGATTGTCGAATCCCTGCTGGGAAAAGGCACCATTGTTGATTCACTCGAACGTTACAAGAATGAAAACCTGCGCATCTGTCGGCCGCGCGGCCTCACCCGCCAGGACGCACAGAAAGTCATCAGCTACGCCATTAACCAGCTCGGTTGTGATTACAATGTGCGCCAGTTACTCGACCTGGCACGCTTTACTTTTCCGTACGGCATTCTTCCACGTCGCTGGCGATCTTCATTGTTCGAACACAACGCCGGTCGTCCCACCAAAACCGTGTGCTCGACCATGATGGCCGAGGCGTTTGCGCGGGTGCATTTTCCCATCCAGCCGGTAATGCACCAGGATGATGCCGGCAACCTGAAACTGTTCCACCGCAATACGCGTTTAATCACGCCGCCGGATTTTGATTACTCACCGTTTTTTGACATTATCAAATACCCGATGATGGATTTTGACGAGCTCGCGGTATACCGTAAGTTGCCGTGGGATAAAACAGGCGTACACTGTAACGATATCGGTGACTGTTTTGACTCTGACCCGTCATTAGTCAGTTACCTGAAAGTTGCACAGCACGATGATGAACAATTAAACACTGAATCCGGGGAACAAACCCCTGCTTCAGCAGCTCCGATTTCACAACAACCCAGAAAAAACCAGGGTTAAACAAGGTGACGCTATGATGCTGTGGATACTGTTAACGCTGATAATAATTGCCACCGCGGCCTATTTTCGCTGGCCCCTGGCTGGCTGGTCGGCTGCCCTGGTCATCACCCTCGCCGCTTTCAGCGGTCTTGCCGGCGCCTCTGCTACCACCCTGCTGGTACTCTGGGTTGTGCTGGCAGTGATCGTGGTCCCGCTGAATCTAAAACCATTGCGAAAACTAATTATCAGTGGCCCGGCGTTTCGCGGCATGAAAAATGTCATGCCGAAAATTTCGCAAACCGAACAGGAAGCACTCGATGCCGGCGATGTCTGGTGGGAAGCAGAATTGTTCAGCGGTAAACCCGATTTTGAAATGATTCAGAAACTGCCAGCGCCGAAACTCAGCGCAGAAGAACAGGCATTTCTCGATGGCCCGGTCGAACAACTGTGCGAAATGATCAATGACTGGCAAATCACCCACGAAGATTTTGATTTGCCGGAAGCCGCCTGGCAGCACATCAAGGACAATAAATTTTTCGGCATGATTATTCCGCGCGAATACGGCGGCCTGGGTTTCTCTGCGCTGGCACATTCCGAAGTGGTGATGAAGCTTACCAGTCGCAGCGGTACCGCCGCGGTCACCGTGATGGTGCCCAATTCACTCGGCCCCGGCAAACTGCTGATGACCTATGGCACGCAGAAACAGAAAGATTATTATTTACCCCGGCTGGCACGCGGCGAAGAAATTCCCTGCTTCGGTTTAACCGGGCCGGATGCCGGCAGCGATGCCGGCGCGATGCCTGACAACGGCGTGGTGTGTTATGGCAGCTTCGACGGCAAAGACGATGTACTCGGGATTCGACTCAACTGGGAAAAACGTTACATTACACTCGCGCCGGTCGCCAGCCTGCTGGGCATAGCCTTTAAGCTTTATGATCCCGAACACCTGATCGGTGAAAAAACCGATATTGGCATTACCCTCGCACTGGTGCACCGTGACACTGCCGGTGTTGAAATCGGTCACCGCCATTTTCCATCCAACCAGGCCTTTATGAACGGGCCGATTCGCGGTAAAGATGTGTTCATCCCGCTCGAATCGATTATTGGCGGCGTGGACTATGTCGGCAAGGGCTGGAGCATGCTGATGGAATGCCTGGCTGACGGTCGCGCGATTTCGTTACCCGCGATGAGTACCTGCGCGGGCAAGGTCAGCAGCCGCTTCACCGGCGCCTACGCGCGCATACGCACCCAGTTCCGCACCCCGATAGGTTATTTCGAAGGCGTTGAAGAAGCCCTCGCCAGCATTGGCGGACAGACCTACGCGATGGATGCAGCGCGTTTGTTAATTTTATCCGGGCTGGATAGCGGCGCCGTGCCCTCGGTGATTTCGGGCGTGGTAAAACAGCAGCTCACCGAACGCATGCGCAAGGTGGTGAATCATTCCATGGATATTCACGGCGGCCACGGCATTTGCATGGGGCCGAATAATTTCCTCGGTCGCGCCTACCAGATTATTCCAGTGGGTATTACGGTCGAAGGCGCAAACATACTGACCCGCACCATGATCATTTTCGGACAGGGCGCGTTGCGCAGTCACCCTTACCTGTTAACCGAAGTACAGGCGTTCCACAATCCGGACAAAGCCCGGGGGCTGAAGGATTTTGATCATGCATTATTTGCCCACGCCGGTTTTGTCGTCAGCAACGTGGTGCGCAGTTTCATTACCGGCATTACCGCCGGTCGTCTGATCCAGGCACCCGGCAGTCGTCATACGCGTGACTATTACCGACAGCTGGTACGTATGAGTTCTGCGTTTGCACTGGTCACCGATGTCTGCCTGGGTATTCTTGGCGGCAATCTCAAACGCCGCGAAAAAATTTCAGGACGGCTCGCCGATGCATTGTCAAACATGTATGTGCTGACTGCGGTACTGAGGCATTTTGAGAACAGCGGCGAACCCGAAAAAGACCTGCCGCTAATGAACTGGGCGGCGCAGGATTCCCTGTTCAATATCCAGATAGCGCTCAAAGGTGTGATGAAAAACCTGCCCGTGCCTTTTGTCGGCCGCATACTCAATATGCTTATTTTCCCGCTTACCAAGCCGTACCAGTTGCCAAAAGATTCGCTTGGCCAGAGAGTCGCGCGTTTATTGATGAAGCCTTCTGCTACACTGGATCGCCTCAGTGCAGGCATTTATATTAATCACGATCCGGACGATGCAACCGGTCGCCTGGTCTATGCGCTTGACTGCGTATTGAAATCCAGCGAGCTCGAAAAACGTCTGCGCAAGCGACATAAAGACGGCGAGCTTGAGAATGCCAATGACTACGAACAGGCACGCAAGCAAAATATTATCGATGATGCAGAGCTGGTGATTCTGAATGAATCGCGCGCGGCAGTCAGCAATGCAATCAAGGTTGATGAATTTTCATTCAAAGATTGGCAAGTGGAGACCCCCAAATGGGCACAGGCAGAAAAGTCTATATCGTTGATGGCAGTCGCACACCGCAACTAAAATCCAGAGGTAAAATAGGGCCCTTCAGTGCGGGTGATCTTGCAGTCAGTGCCGCAAGGCCGTTGCTCACACGACATCACTTCCCGCTCGATGCGATCGATGAAGTCATTCTCGGTTGCATGATGCCGGGCGAACGCGAGGCCAACATCGGGCGCGTTGTTGCCTTACGTCTTGGCATTCCGCAATCAGTGCCTGCGTGGACCGTGCAACGCAATTGTGCATCGGGCATGCAGTCGATTGATTCTGCATTCCACAACATCGCCGACGGTCGCGCCAATCTTGTACTGGCCGGTGGCGTTGAAGCCATGAGCCGCGCACCGGTGCTGTACAACCACACCATGGTGAACTGGCTGGGTGACATGATGCGTGCGCGCAGCCTGGGGCAACGTTTGAAAGTTATCAGCCAGTTTCGTCCCGGCCACCTCAAACCCGTGATTGCATTATTGTTTGGCCTGACCGATGACATCGTCGGACTCAACATGGGTGAAACAGCAGAAAATATTGCCACCCAGTTTGGGATTACACGCAAACAAATGGATGAATTCTCCATGCGCAGTCACCACCGACTCGCCGCTGCACTGGATGCCGGCCTGCTCGATGAAATTGAAGTGCTGTACGACGAACGCGGAAATTATTACGATCATGATGACGGCATGCGTGCTGATTCATCACTGGAAAACCTGGCGAAGTTACGCCCCGCGTTCGATAAAAAATACGGCAACGTCACCGCCGGCAACAGCGCACAGATTACCGATGGCGCTGCCTGGGTAGTGCTCGCCAGTGAAGAAGCCGTTGAACAATATAATTTGCCGGTGCTCGCCAGTATTCGTGACACCCAGTGGGCCGGGCTCGATCCCGCGGTGATGGGCATGGGCCCGGTACACGCGATGACACCGCATGATGGAACGTCAGCAGATGGCGATTGCTGATGTCGACTACTGGGAAATCAATGAAGCTTTCGCCACCCAGGTGCTGGGCTGCCTGGCGGCATGGAACAGCGATGATTACTGCAAAACATATCTGAATTTACAGCATGCCATGGGCGAGATTCCGCAGGACAGGCTCAATATCGACGGCGGTGGTATCAGCCTCGGGCATCCTGTCGGTGCCAGCGGTGCGCGCATCGTGCTGCACCTGGCAAAAGTCCTGCAACGCAAGCAGGCAAAGTGCGGGATAGCCAGCCTGTGCATCGGGGGCGGCCAGGGCGGCGCCATGTTACTGGATAATGAGGCCGCATAATGACTGACTATAAAAACTGGCACATCGAAACCGACGCAACGAATATTGCATGGTTGCATCTCGATAAAGCCGGCAGCAAGGCAAACCTGCTCGCAGGTGATGTGATTGAAGAACTTGGCAGCATACTCGACAGCCTCAAGACCAGTGTGCCGCAGGCCATTATTATAGTTTCCGATAAACAGGACAGTTTTATCTTTGGCGCCGATATCAAGGAGTTCACCAGGCTGGATAACCTCAGCCAGGCCACTGCATTTCTGCAACGCGGCCATGACCTGATGAACAAGCTCGCGGCCATGCCCTGCACGACTGTTTGCATGGTCCACGGTATATGCCTGGGCGGTGGCACCGAGTTAGCGCTGGCCTGTGATTACATAGTGGCGTCTGATCACACGGCAACCAGACTCGGCCTGCCCGAAATCAAGCTTGGAATTCATCCCGGCTATGGCGGTACTGCACGATCGATAAAACGTTGTGGACCTTTGCCCGCGATGGATATCATGCTGACCGGCCGCATGATCACTGCACGCGTTGCTAAAAAAATCGGCCTGATTGATGAAATGGTGCCGTTTCGCCAGCTCAAAAACGCCGCCATCAGTATCGCACTGCGCGCACCGAAGCATAAAAAACCGCCGCTGCTGCAACGCGTATTAAATCATGGCTTATTAAGGCCGCTGGTGGCATCGCAATTACGCAAACAGGTCGCAGCTAAAGCTAAACCCGAGCATTACCCAGCACCGTATGCACTGATTGATTTATGGAAACAGCATGCAGGCAATTCACAACGCATGTTGAAAGAAGAAGCCAGCACGGTTGCACATCTCGCCACCACGCCGACTGCGCGCAATCTTGTGCGCGTATTCTTTTTACAGGAAGCCCTCAAGGGCCTGGGTAAACAGGTTGCATACAAAGCAACGCACGTGCATGTCATCGGCGGTGGCATCATGGGTGGTGACATAGCATCATGGTGTGCAATCCAGGGCTATCGAGTCAGTGTTCAGGACCAGAACCCGGAACGCCTGTCTGCCACGTTTAAACGTGCGCAGTATTCGTTCAAAAAGAAATTCAAGCGTGACCGCCGTGCTATTCGTGATGCCAACGACCGCCTGATGATGGATCACCGCGGTGATGGCATTGCCAGCGCCGATGTAGTCATCGAAGCTATATTCGAAGATGCCGAGGTCAAGCGCAAACTCTACCAGGATATTGAGCCGCGAATGAAAGCCGATGCCCTGCTCGCCACCAATACCTCGAGTATTATGCTGGAAGACTTGAGTTCGGCATTGCAACAACCCGGCCGGCTTGTGGGTCTACACTTTTTTAACCCGGTGGCGATGATGCCGCTGGTCGAAGTCATTCGCGGTCAGCAGACCGATGACAAAGTCATGCAACAGGCACTCGCATTTGCACGCGATATCGGCAAACTGCCGTTACCCACGAAAAGTTCTCCGGGCTTCCTGGTCAATCGTATCCTGATGCCCTATTTGCTCGAGGCCGTGGTCATGGTGTCAGAAGGCATACCCGCCCGAGGCTATCGATAAAGCCGCGACTGATTACGGCATGCCCATGGGTCCGATCGAACTGGCGGATACAGTGGGCCTGGATATCTGCCGCAATGTTGCCGAGATACTCTCCAAAGCACTGGGGATGCCGCTACCGGACAATCTCAATGCCATGGTCGGCAACGGCAACCTGGGCAAAAAATCAGGCCGTGGTTTTTATGCCTGGAACAAGGGCAAGGCAGTAAAAAACAAAAGCGCAGGCTATGCCGACATGCAGCAACTGCAGGACCGGCTGGTGTTTCGCCTGCTCAACGAAGCCATGGCATGCTGGCGTGAGAACATTGTGGATACCGAGGAACAGGTTGATGCCGGCGTGATATTCGGCACCGGCTTTGCACCCTTCCGCGGCGGCCCGATCAATTACATCCGCAGCGAAGGTGCCGATTCATTAGTCAGCAAACTCAACCAGCTCGAAACCAGCTTCGGCGAACGCTTCCGCCAGGACGCGGCGTGGGACAATCTGAAGAGTTAGTTTGAGGTAACAAAGAAATAAAACTATTTTTGCCGCGAATGAACGCAAATAAACGCAAATGTTTTCTTGTGCGCCTTCGGCGCATTTTTTAAACATTTTAATTAGCTTTTATTCGCGTTTATTTGCGTTCATTCGCGGCCTATAAGCTTCTTTATTTTTCTGATTAACTGGCGACCACGAGATTTCGGCCCTGCTCCTTGGCACTGTACATTTTATTGTCTGCACTCATCAGGGTTTGCTGAATACTGTGATGTGACTTGTAGTTCGCCAGCCCGATCGATACTGTTACGTTCAGTGCCGGTGCGATGTCATTAAAATTATAACTTTCAATCGTGCTGCGGATACGTTCAGCGACTTTCATCGCCTGCTTGATTTCGGTTCTTGCCAGTAGCACTACAAACTCTTCTCCACCGAAGCGCGAAGCGTAATCGATCTCGCGTATCGAGGTGCGGATGATGCCTGAGAAAATCTTCAGCACCTCATCGCCAATGTGGTGACCGTAACTGTCATTGATATATTTAAAGTGATCGAGGTCGGCAAAACAGATAACAAAATCCGAGTCTTCACGTTCGACCATGGCTTTTTGTTTGTTTAGGATTTCCATGAAATAACGCCGGGTCGACAGCCCGGTAAGGTCGTCCGTGGTCGCCAGCCGGGTATTCAGTTCAAGCGCTTCTTCAAGCCTTTCGGTCTTGATACGGTTGGCTTCGCGCAATCGGCTCACAGATGTTCCCGTGTATACCAGGATTAGCGAAGTCATGCTAAAACCAATAAGAAGGCTGAACTCGCGACCCAGGTTCAGTCGCAGGGGTTCATTTATGTAAAGATTTAAAATAACGATGAAATAACCAATGATTGCGCAGGCGGCGATAACAACAAACTGGGTGAAGGTGAGCCTGAAAAAACCAAAACTCAGGATCCCGAAAAATGACATCAATATCACGCTGCGCATGTCATTGAAGGTATAAACACCAATTAGCAAAAATGCCACGGCCCATAACATCTGTGCCATGGTCATGCTTGGATCGGGACAATTTCTGGCTGATGCCTTTATATATCAATAAGGTTATGCCCAGGTTACCCACCCAGAATAATACTAAAGCATACACAAAGGTTGCTGTGTCGTATCTGAAATGACCTTTGAGGTACAGGTAAACAACAATCGATGAATATATAAAGGCCACTGATAGCGCCATCAACTGTCGTTTCAGACGCAAGGTCTGTTCAGATAGCTCGTTGAGGACCGCTGGTTTGACTTCGGAATTCATTCGCTGGCTTGCTGGTTTATTGAAAATAATCGATAAAAATTATTGCACGTAATCTCCGCGATATGTTCAACACTTGCGCCCCTTGCCTGCGCAACACATTCAGCGACGTGGGTAACCAGTGCAGGCCAGTTTTGTTTACCACGATGTGGCACCGGTGCCAGGTAGGGTGCGTCAGTCTCTATCAAGATTCTGTCTTCAGGTACAAATTTAGCCACTGCGCGCAAATTGTCAGCATTACGAAATGTTGTAATGCCTGAAAAAGAAATCATAAATCCCAGGTCCAGCGCAGCACGTGCAAATTCCTCGGTCTCGGTAAAACAATGGATCACGCCGCGACACTGGTCTGCATGCTCAGCGCGTAATATCGCCAGCGTATCATCAGCTGCATCACGGGTATGGATTATCAGTGGCTTATCACAGGCCACTGCTGCCTGTACATGCATTCGAAAACGCTCCTGCTGCCAGCTTCGATCACCCTTATGGTAATAATAATCAAGGCCGGTTTCACCAATCGCAACCACTTTCGGCTCAGCGGCAAGCTGGTGTAGACGGGCGGCGCTGAGCGACTGTTTTTCATCAGCCATCGGGTGCACGCCTACGGATACAGAAATCGTCGGGTAGTTTCTCACCAGTTCGAGCATTGCCGGGTAACTATCCATATCAATCGATACGCACAGCATATGTTCAACACCTGCTGCATTGCAGCGCTGAATCAACTGGTCAAAATTGTTATCAAATTGTGCCAGCTCGATACAATCGAGATGACAGTGCGAATCAACAAACATGCCTTTCCTTGCCAGCTTGAGTCGCCAGGCAGCCTGGTTTACATGGTGTGCGTGATACGGTCGGCCTTCATCGCGCCCGCGAGGTGTGTTTCGATTTTATTGCGGGTCTGGCCCTTGTCCTGCGGTGAGAACTGGACACCGATACCACTGGCACGATTACCCTGCGCACCGGCTGGTGAAATCCAGATAATCTTGCCCGCTACCGGCAATCGATCATTCTCTTCCATGAGTGTTAGCAGCATGAACACTTCATCACCCAGTTTGTATTCTTTGGGTGTGGGAATAAACAGACCACCATTTTTTACAAACGGCATATAGGATGCATACAGGGATGCCTTGTCTTTGATGCTCAGTGAAAGCATACCCGGACGTGCTGTCGCGCTCATTGCAGACCTCTTCTTATTATTTTAGACCTTGCCAAGATAATAGCAGATTCTCCCACAATAATTCGCCATTGAGCGGAATCGACTCGGCGCGGATATAGCTGCACACCAGGTCATAAAGCCCATACAGGCGGCGCAGATCGGCCTCGCCTGCATAGGCTTTAAGCGCGGCATAATGGTCCTGGTTCACCAGCCTGACAGCATCCATGTTGAGCTGCTTTAGCCGCACCAGGTCGCTGATCCAGTCGAGCATCCAGCTCAGGCCCTGGTGACTGGGCAGGTTTGCGAGTGCGCCTGCATGCGCCAGTCCCTGCTGCTTCATTCCTGCCAGCAGTGCTGCACTCAGCAGACCCCTGGCATCATTGTCATCGCCAAGCTGCTCGAGCGCGAGCAAGGGCGCGCCATGCGCGAGTTCCAGCTTCAACTCAGCCTGGGATACCTGGTTCGCCTGTAACCACGACAGCACCTGTTCGCGTGGTGGACGCGGGAATCGCTGCCCCTGGCAGCGGCTGCGGATGGTCACCGGCAGTCGATAAGGATGCGAGCTGGTCAGAATCAACAGAACGTTTTGTCCCGGCTCTTCCAGTGTTTTCAGCAGCGCATTGGCCGCTTCGATGTTCATGCCATCGGCATTTTCGAGTATTGCAATGCGATACCCCTGTTCGAACTGGCTGGTCATCGCCATGCGGGTGCACAGCTCGCGAATGGCTTTAATGCGGATCAGCAGCAGCGGCTTCTTACTGGTGCTGTCTTTCGGTGGCTCGGGTCGCAAAATACGCAGATCGGGGTGGGTCTGGGCCGCAAGCAACTTACAGGCACTGCACTGTCCGCAGGCCATGCCGGTGTCATCCGGCGACTGGCACAACAGGCTGGCAGCCATGTCACGCGCAAATTGTGCTTTGCCAATGCCGGCATCACCAAACAACAACAATGCATGCGGCAGACGGTTCAGTTCGCGCTGCTGCACAAATTGTTTCCATTGCTGAGTTTGCCAAGGATATATCATATAATAACAAATAGTTACAGTATATTATTAATCTAATATATTATATTCATGCAGGCGCATTTCGATCTCGGCCTGCACCGCGGGCAAGGCCTGCGTTGCATCGACCAGGCAAATCCGCTGTGGATAATGCTGCGCCATTTCACGATAGGCCGCGCGCACCCGGTCAAAAAAAGCATCGTGCTCCTGTTCGATTCTGTCCGGCGCACTGCGTTTGCCGGCACGCGCCCGGCCAATGTGCCACCGGGGCATCCAGCACCAGTGTCAGGTCGGGGCGCAGGTCGCCCTGCACCCAGTTCTCAAGCTGCTCTATTTTGCGTATGTCGAGTCCTCTGCCGCCGCCCTGGTAGGCATAGGTGGCCTCGGTAAAACGGTCACACAGCACATCCTTGCCCTGCGCCAGCGCCGGCCGAATGACCTTGTTGATATGCTCGGCACGCGCGGCAAACATCAGCAACAGCTCGGCATCGGCACTCATCTGTTCGCCGGCGTGCTGTAACAACAGTGCACGCAATGATTCACCCAGCGGCGTACCACCGGGTTCGCGCGTCACCACGCAGTCACGACCGGCCTTTTCGAGCAGGGCCTGGATAAAGTGCAGGTTACTGGTTTTGCCGACACCTTCGATGCCTTCCAGGGTAATAAATTTACGCATGTCGATATTTTCAATTTTAGATGGCAGGCACTATCAACGCTTGCGCTGGTGCAGGTCAACCATTTTTTCGTGCTCTGCCAGCGTACTGGTAAATAGATGGCGACCAGAGGCATCGCTGTGTGCCACAAAAAACAGGTAGTCGGTTTGCGCCGGGTGCAGCGCTGCGTGTATCGCCGCTTCACCGGGCATGGCAATCGGTGTCGGCGGCAGGCCCTTGCGGGTATACGTGTTGTAGGGCGTGTCCTTGCGCAAATCGCGGAAGCGGATGTCACCGTCGTAGCTCTCGCCGATGCCATAGATCACGGTCGGATCGGTTTGCAGGCGCATGCCCTTGCGTAAACGGTTTATGAAAACACCTGCTATCAATGGGCGCTCTTCGGGTACTGCGCTTTCTTTTTCAATGATCGACGCCATGATCAGGGCTTCGTAGGCATTTTCGTAGGGCAGATCCGGCGCCCGTTGCTGCCACAAGGTGTCCAGGGTTTGCGCCATGCTGCGATAAGCACGCTGTAATAACGCGCTGTCTTTTTCCTGGTTACGCACATAATAGGTATCCGGCATGAAGCGGCCTTCCGGGTGTTCGCCTGCATGCCCGAGTGCAGCCATGACCGCGTCAGCATCGAGTGTATTCAGGGTATGCTCGAGATGCACGTGCTGATTAATGGCCTGCATCATTTGCCTGAAGTTCCAGCCTTCAACCAGGGTCACGGCAAATTGCTGCACCCTGCCGGCCACCATGTTATCCAGCAAATTGACCAGGTTTTGCCCCGGCATGACTTCGTAGTCACCGGCCTGCAAACGTTTGTCATCACCACGTAAGCGTGCCCACCAGACAAAATGCGCGGGTGTATCGAGTAAATCATGCTGCGCAAGTTTATTGCTGATCGTACGTAGACTGTCTCCGCGCTCGAGTTGCAGTACAAATGGCTCAGACAAGCTATTTTCGTGATACATGGTCTGGTGCATCTGCAAACCAAACCAGCCGGCGACACCGACACCCAGGACAAACAGCGTAAACATATTAGCCAATAAAGCGCGCATCATCCTCGACCCGTTGTTTCAGTTTGTCTGCCAGTATGGCCGTGATCGGGCCGGACTGAAATTCTTTTCCGGAGAATGCCGTAACCGGCCAGCACCCAATAATACTGTTGCATAAAAATATCTCATCCATCTTGATAAGTTCATTATGTGTGATTGTAGTTATCTGCACGGGAATATTTTGTTGTTTCGCAATATCCAGCAGTTGCTGGCGAATAATGCCATCTATGCCGCAACTTTCGAGTGCGGGTGTATAAAGTTTGCCCGCGCGCACTGCAAACAGGTTGCTCATGGTGCCTTCTATAATATTTCCCTGCTGATCGCACATCAGGCCTTCATCGAACTGGTCCTGCCACTCGTGTCGTGCAAGTACATTATCAAGACGATTGAGATGTTTGATTCCTGCGAGCGCGGGGTTCACCGAGATCGGCATAGCACATAGCGTCAGCCGCGCGCCCTGTTGCGCAACGCGTTCAACATGCGCTGGCATCGGACTTTTGAAGACCATGCGGCATGGCAAGGATTGAACCGGCACCCGGTAACCGCGTTCGCCAACACCCCGTGTCAGCATCAGCTTGATAACACACGCTGTTTGAGCGTCGCCATTTTCGAGCAGGCGACGAATATCGTGCAAATATACACCCTCACCGGGAAAATCAAGTTTGAGTTTTTCCGCAGCCGAGCGCATGCGCGTGATGTGCTGCTGCCAGAACTGCAGGCGGTTATTTGCACAGGCAATGGTTTCAAACACACCGTCACCGTAGTGCAGACCGCGATCCATTGCGGGCACATACTCTGCGCGAACACCGTTAATAACTATACGCTGCATACAGCATCAACTGGATCGAATGCGCCCAGCAAGCCTTTGGCCTTGGCGCGGGTTTCCGCCAGTTCGGCGCGTGCATCTGAATCAGCAACAATCCCGCCGCCGGCACGCAGCGTAATAGCCTTACCCTGGCGAATCATGGTGCGAATCAGGATATTCAGATCCATGCTGCCGTCACGATTGAGATAACCCAGCGAGCCGGTATACGCTGCCCGCGGTTGCTGTTCCATTTCTGCAAGTATTTCCATGCAACGCACCTTGGGGCATCCGGTGATCGTACCGCCGGGAAAGACTGCGCGTATTACCTCGGCCGGTGTGATTTCCCGGCGTAACTGTCCGCGGACGTTTGACACAATATGATGCACATGCTGGTAACTTTCGAGTGACATCATTTCATTGACTTCGATACTGCCAGGCACACAAATACGGCCAAGGTCATTACGCTCCAGGTCGATTAGCATAATATGTTCGGCCTGCTCTTTCGGGTGTTTTAGTAATTCATCGGCGAGCGCATTATCGAGCGCGCTGTTATCCGAACGTGGCCGGGTGCCTGCAATCGGGCGTGTTTGCGCAATGCCATTGCGTACGCTGACCAGCCTTTCCGGCGATGAACTAAGCACGCTGACTTCGCCCAGCTGACACATGGCAGCGAAACACCCGGGATTTGATTTTGATAATTGCGCGAACAGATCAGCATCTTTGACAGCAGCATCAATTTCAAGTCGCCAGCGCCTCGACAGGTTGGCCTGAAAAATATCACCGTCAACAATATAGCGTTTTATGCGCGCGACCTGTTGCAGGTAGGACGCTTCATCATCTTCCTTGAGAGCATGCATGGATATCGACGCTGGGGCTGCAGGTGAGAAACCGGCAAGACTTTCGATATCAGCATCAAGCGCGTCCAGCAAATGGGTATATTTGTTTTCAACTACGGCAAAACAGCTGTTTTCATGGCGGTCGTATATCACCGCCAGCGGACAACGCCGGGCGATTGCGACAGGAATAGTGTGCGGCAACGCCGGAAGTTTCAGCCGCGGTTCTACTTCTGCAGCCAGCTCGTAAGAAAGGTAAATAAACCAGCCGCCGCTGAAGGGTGGTGCAGAATTATCGATTTCGTCAACACGTTCACGCTGCCAGCACTGGTCCAGTGCGTGCAAAAAACTGCTCGCCTGATCGATTTCGAAATCAGCCGTGCTGTGCAGTTTAAAAGTTGCATCCAGGCGTATTTCATATTGCGGAAATGCAGCAAGAATATCGTAGCGACCATTAACAACACTGGACGCTGTACTTGCCAACAGGCAGGGATAACGCGCTGAATTTAACTGGCTCAGGGCCACCAGGTCGAGACTGGCTGGCAGTGGGTGAAGCTGATAATGCATAACAGGGATCTGCCAGCTAGCAGCAGGCAGACACTGGCGCGGCGATAACTTTGCGGTGAAAGATACCGTCAGGCGCCCGGTTTGCTGAACACCAGCGTGCCATTGGTGCCGCCGAATCCAAATGAATTTGACAATACCGCATCCAGTTTCAGCTGGCGTGCAGTGTTGGGTACGTAATCCAGGTCGCAGCCCTCGCCCGGGTTGTCGAGATTGACCGTCGGTGGCACCAGCTGGTCGTGCAATGCCATCACCGCGAACACCGCTTCGATACCGCCTGCGGCGCCGAGCAAATGCCCGGTCATGGACTTGGTCGAACTCACCGCGAGTTTTGCAGCATGCCCGTCAAACGCACGCTTGATCGCATTGGTTTCGGCGATATCACCTGCAGGCGTTGAGGTTCCATGCGCGTTAACATAACCGATCTGGTCTGGATTCAGGCCCGCGTCTTTCATCGCCAGCTGCATGCAACGTGCGGCGCCGCTGCCATCAGCGACCGGCATGGTCATATGATAGGCATCTGAGTTGTAACCAAAGCCGGCAATTTCAGCATAAATTTTCGCACCGCGGGCTTTGGCGTGTTCGTATTCTTCGACCACCAGTACGCCGGCACCGTCACCCAGCACAAAGCCGTCGCGATCCTTGTCCCAGGGACGACTTGCCGCAGCAGGATCATCATTGCGCGTCGACAATGCACGCGCCGCGGCAAAACCGGCAATGCCCAGCGGTGACGAGGCTTTCTCCGCGCCGCCGGCGAACATCACGTCGGCATCGCCATAGGCAATGATACGTGCTGCTTCACCAATACTGTGGGTGCCGGTCGAGCACGCTGTCACCAGGGCAATATTGGGGCCCTTGATACCATGCTTGATGGAGAAATTGCCCGAGATCATGTTGATAATCGAGCCGGGTACGAAAAACGGCGATATTTTGCGCGCACCGCCGTCAATCAATTTGTAATGATTGGCCTCGATCATCGGCAGACCGCCGATACCGGATCCAATCGTTGTACCGATACGCTCGGCATTGGCTTCGGTTATTTCAAGACCGGAATCAATCAGGGCTTCTTCGGCCGCCACCAGACCGTAATGGATAAAGATATCCATTTTTTTCTGGTCTTTGGGCGGGATGACGCTGTCAGCGTTAAAATTTTTAACAGTGGCAGCAATCCTGACCGGGTATTCGCTGGCGTCGAACTCGTCGATCAGGCCGAACACCGGTAACACCGGCGACGATATTATCCCAGCTTTGTTTTAGATTCAGACCGACAGGAGAAACAATTCCCAGGCCGGTGACAACAACTCGACGTTTTGACAAGACTCACCTTTGACTAAAAAGTACAGCCACACGGTGTGTGGCTGCATATTTATTCGAATTGTGATGACTCTTAGCCAGCGTGGGCATTTACGTAATCGATGGCCTGTTGAATTGTTGTGATTTTTTCGGCTTCTTCATCTGGAATTTCGCATTCGAATTCTTCTTCCAGAGCCATCACCAGTTCAACGGTGTCGAGTGAATCTGCCCCCAGATCATCAACAAAGGAAGCTTCGTTGGTTGCCTGTTCTTCGGTGGCACCAAGCTGTTCCATTACAATCTTGCGGACGCGTTCTTCAGCACTGCTCATTTAATTTTCCTCTATGTTTTGGTCATTGTGAGCTGCGCGGTATTGTAGTGAATTAGCGCACAGCATGCCAGCAAAAATCCTGAGCCCTGTTATGGGGCGAGATGTTTAATTTTATATTATATTAATATCAGTTAGTTATATTTGTATCTTTAAGTTAATTCTACGTCATGACAGGTGCTAGCAGCACGCTATTTATCAGGGCATGTACATGCCACCGTTCACATTCAGGGTTTCACCGGTGATATAGGCCGCCTGCGGGCCGGCCAGGAACGCCACTGCCTGTGCAATATCATCGGGGCTGCCGAGTCGATTCAGCGGAATCTGGTTGATCAGAACCTTGCGTTGCTCCTCGGCCAGTTCGCGTGTCATATCGGTATCGATAAAGCCCGGTGCCACGGCATTGACCGTGACATTGCGCGAACCGATCTCACGCGCCAGCGACTTGGTGAATCCCAGCATGCCGGCCTTGGCCGCCGAATAATTGGTCTGCCCGGGATTGCCGGTAAGTACCGACAACCGAGGCGATGTTAATGATGCGGCCCTTGCGTGCTTTCATCATCGGGCGCAGACATGCCTTGGACAAACGGTAAATCGAGGTCAGGTTGGTGTCGATAATGTCATCCCATTGTTCGTCTTTCATCATCATCAACAGGTTGTCACGGGTAATGCCGGCATTGTTGACCAGGATGCTGACGGCGCCGAATTCGTCATTGATCTGTTTGAGCACGGCCGCCACGGAATCTGGCTCGGTGACATTCAGGCATTTGCCTGCGCCACCGTGCGGAGATAGATAGTCATTAATTTTTGCAGCACCGGCATCGGTGGTCGCTGTGCCGATCACTTTTGCGCCCTGTGCCGCCAGCGTTTCGGCAATCGCCTTACCAATACCGCGGCTGGCGCCGGTGACCAATGCGATTTCACCTTCTAATTGTTTACTCATGTTTTTCCCATTATTGTCAAATCTCGTTATCAGCTGCAGTTTGCTGCAAATCAGCGATTGCTCGACTGCCAACTGTAACTGCCAACTATGTTTTAAACCGAATCAAGAAACTTCTGCATACTCTCGGGTTTGTCCAGCGCATAGGCCGGAATGTCTTTGAGAATGCGCCGCGTCAGCCCGGTGAGCACCCTGCCCGGACCACACTCGATAATGGCATCGTCTGCTGCCGAGCCCAGTATCTCCATCGTCTGTGACCACTTCACCGGGTTGTACATCTGCTTCGCCAGGGCTTCACGAATCGCTTTGGGATCATCATGGCTTTTGGCATCGACATTGTGAATCACCTGGATGTCCGGGGTTTTGATCTCGATAGTTTCCAGCACTTTAGCCAGCTCATCCGCCGCCGGTTTCATCAGCGAACTGTGTGATGGCACGCTTACCGGCAGCTTGATGGCTTTTTTAGCGCCTTCTTCGCTGGCTTTTACAATGGCCAGGTCGACCGCGGCTACTGTTCCTGCAATCACCACCTGGCCTGGCGAATTATAATTGACGGCTTCGACTACTTCGCCCGCTTCTGCAGCGGCGGCGGCGCATACTTTACGAATCAGTTCATCCTGCATACCTATAATCGCTGCCATCGCACCCTGGCCTTCCGGCACGGCGTTTTGCATCAGGCGACCGCGTTCAGCCACAAGCTTGATAGCATCGGTAAATTCGATGGACTGTGCGCCGACCAGGGCTGCGTATTCGCCCAGGCTGTGGCCGGCTAATACAAACGGTTTCATCATGCATTGTTCCTGCATCACGCGCATGATGGCGATATCAGCCGCCAGCATTGCAGGCTGGGTAATCTCGGTCTGGTTGAGCTTGTCTGCGGGTCCCTTGCTGACCACCTCCCACAAATCGTAACCGAGCACGTCAGACGCCTGCGCGAATGTCTCTGTCACGATTGGCCAGTCGACAGCATACGCATCGAGCATGCCCACAGACTGCGAGCCCTGTCCCGGAAAAACCACAGCGATATTCATAAGTGTGCGCCCTTGACGGTCATTGTTATAAGTGTACTGTTAACGGCTAACAGTGCGAAAGGCTTCAGGCTGCGTATTGTAAACACATAATCGTGTGATGAACATGACTCTGACAAGGTCAATTATTAACGCAGGTCCAGTACATCCTGCATGTCATATAAGCCCGCGGGCTGGTTTTTGAGCCACAGCGCCGCGCGTATTGCGCCATTGGCAAACGTCATGCGACTCGAAGCCTTGTGGGTGATTTCAACACGTTCGCCTTCTGCGGCGAACAGCACGGTGTGGTCACCCACGATATCGCCGGCACGAATGGTTTCAAAGCCAATGGTATTTCTGTCGCGTGCACCGGTGATGCCCTCACGCCCATAGACTGCGCAGTCCTCGAGCTTTCTGCCCAGCGCATTCGCCACCACTTCTCCCATCCGAATCGCGGTACCCGAAGGTGCATCAAGCTTGTGACGATGATGGGCTTCGATGACTTCAATATCAACGTCATCGCCAAGCACACGTGCGGCGAGATCGAGCAGTTTGAAACACAGGTTGACGCCGACACTCATATTGGGCGCGAATACCACGGGAATGCTTCTGGCTGCCTGCTGAATGTGCGTTTTTTGTTCGTCCGAAAAACCGGTGGTACCGATAATGATACTTTTACGATGGGCAACACAGACCCGGAGGTTTTCCAGGGTAACGTCTGGCCGGGTGAAATCGATCAGGGTATCGAAACTGGCCGCTGTGCTATTGATGTCATCGCACACGCTAACATCGAGTTTGCCAACACCTGCAAGCTCACCCGCATCACTGCCGACAAGCGAGTTGCCACTGTGCTCGATCGCCGCAGCCAGTTGACAGTTGTCGGTCTGGGTACAGGCCGTTATCAGTGATCGCCCCATGCGACCGGCCGCGCCAGTTACCGCAATGTTTAACATGTTGCCCCCGGGTCAGTGGTAGGTTTTTTTATTAGTTTTAAATTGCGTCGCAAAGCGTAAATCTCATTGCGAACAAACCTGGAATAATTCCTGAAACTATCGCGGAACTATGCAGCCATCATCTATTGTTGGCTAAAGTTCATCAAAGAAATTTTTCACTCTATCCATCCAGCTCGCATTCTGCGGGTTATGCTGCTTGCTGTCCTTTTGCAGTGAATCATCAAATTCGCGTAGCAGTTCTTTTTGCCTGGCGTTGAGTTTAACCGGAGTCTCCACTACAACGCGACACAATAAATCCCCGGTAACACCACTGCGCACCGGTTTAACGCCCTTGCCACGCATGCGGAAAATTTTACCGGACTGGGTTTCAACCGGAATTTTCAGTTTCAGCCGGCCTTTCAGCGTAGGCACTTCGAGTTCACCGCCGAGTGCGGCTGTACCGATACTGATTGGCATATCGCACATCAGGTCGCTGTCATCGCGTTTGAATATCGGGTGCGGCTTCACCTGGATCTGTACATACAGATCACCGCCCGGGCCGCCGTTCTGCCCGGCTTCACCTTCGCCGCCGAGACGAATGCGATCCCCATTGTCGACCCCACCGGGGACTTTCACCGAGAGGGATTTCTGTTTCTGCACGCGTCCCTGGCCATGACAGTCAGTACACGGATCGCTGATAATTTTGCCCTGGCCGCGACAGTTGGGACAGGTCTGCTGCACGGCAAAGAAACCCTGCTGCATCCTGACCTGGCCGACACCGCCACAGGTGGTACAGGTGGTGGGCGAAGTGCCTTTTTTAGCACCCGAGCCGCCACAGGTGGTACACGATTCCAGCGTGGGGACGCGAATTTTTACCTCGGTACCAAACACCGCGTCTTCGAGCGATAGTTCAAGATTGTATTTGAGGTCGGCACCGCGATAGGCGCGACTGGCACCGGCGCCGCCTCCGCGACGGCCACCGCCAAAGATATCACCGAACACGTCGCCGAAAATATCACCGAAGTCACCCTGGAAACCACCTGCCCCGGCACCGCCACCCATCGATGGGTCTACCCCGGCATGACCATACTGGTCATAGGCTGCGCGCTTTTGCGCATTGGAGAGCACGTCATAGGCTTCCTTGGCTTCCTTGAATTTATCTTCTGACTCCGGGTTATCTACATTACGGTCAGGGTGATGTTTCATCGCATGACGACGGTAGGCTTTTTTGAGCTCAGCCTCGTTGACGTCTTTGGAAACACCCAGTACTTCGTAATAATCGCGTTTTGACATGTTATTTTGTTATCGGTTATCTATCGTCAATCATCAGCTTGCAGCCAGTATTATCAATCAGCCGCAGACAAACAAAACGCACATACACCAAAAGTGGCTGTGCGTTTGTTGCCTGCTAAAAGCTGCTAACTAACAGCCGTTATTTATTTGTCTTCCTTAACTTCCTCGAACTCGGCATCGACCACTTCTTCAGCGGATTCCGCAGAAGCCTTGCCGGCAGCTGAAGTTTCATCGGCATTGGCGGCCTCGGCTTCCTGGGCATAGGCTTTTTCTGCGATCTTGCCGGCAGCTTCGGTCAATGCCTGTGTCTTGGCCTCGATGTCAGCCTTGTCTTCAGTCTTGATAGCTTCTTTCAGGTTGGCTATCGCTTCATCGACCTTGCTACGCTCATCAGCTTCAACCTTGTCGCCCAGTTCCTGCATTGATTTCTGAACCGAGTGGATCATGCCGTCGGCGGAATTACGCACGTCGACCAGTTCACGCAGCTTCTTGTCTTCATCTGCGTGGGCTTCGGCATCCTTGATCATTTTATCGACTTCATCGTCGGACAGACCGCTGGAGGCCTTGATCACAATCGACTGTTCCTTGCCGGTGGCCTTGTCTTTGGCCGAAACATTGAGGATACCGTTGGCATCGATGTCAAATGACACTTCAATCTGCGGGATACCGCGTGGTGCCGTCGGAAGATCGCTCAGGTCGAAACGACCAAGTGATTTATTGCCCGAAGCCATTTCACGTTCACCCTGTAATACATGCACGGTGACCGCGGTCTGGTTATCGTCAGCTGTCGAGAATACCTGCTGTGCCTTGGTTGGAATCGTGGTGTTCTTTTCGACCAGCTTGGTCATCACGCCGCCCATGGTTTCGATACCGAGTGACAACGGGGTAACGTCGAGCAGCAGGATGTCAGTAACATCACCACCGAGCACGCCGCCCTGGATCGCAGCACCGACAGCCACGGCTTCGTCAGGATTCACATCTTTGCGTGGTTCCTTGCCGAAGAAATCTTTGACCACCTGCTGCACTTTGGGCATGCGAGTCTGGCCACCCACCAGGATGACATCATTGATGTCACTGGCTGACATGCCGGCGTCTTTCAGCGCAGTCTTGCACGGACCGATGGTTTTGCTGATCAGGTCATCGACCAGGCTTTCCAGCTTGGCGCGGGTCAGCTTGATGTTCATGTGCTTGGGACCCGATGCATCTGCAGTAATGTACGGCAGGTTGACATCAGTCTGCTGGGTCGACGAGAGTTCGATCTTGGCTTTTTCTGCAGCTTCTTTCAGGCGCTGAAGTGCCAGCGGATCGTTGTGCAGGTTTATGCCGCTGTCTTTCTGGAATTCGTCTGCCAGGTAATCGATCAGGCGCATGTCGAAATCTTCACCGCCGAGGAAAGTATCACCGTTGGTAGCAAGCACTTCGAACTGGTGCTCACCGTCGATTTCAGCAATTTCGATAATCGATACGTCAAAAGTACCGCCACCGAGGTCATACACCACGATCTTGGAATCGCCACGGTCCTTGTCCATGCCATAGGCCAGTGCGGCCGCGGTGGGCTCGTTGATAATACGTTTGACCGTGAGACCGGCAATACGACCGGCGTCCTTGGTGGCCTGGCGTTGTGAATCATTGAAATACGCCGGTACGGTAATCACCGCTTCGGTGACTTCGTGGCCGAGAAAATCTTCCGCGGTTTTCTTCATCTTCTGCAGCACGCGCGCGGATATTTCCGGCGGCGCCATTTTCTTGCCCTTGACTTCTACCCAGGCATCACCGTTGTCAGCCTTGATAATCTTGTACGGCACCAGCTTGATGTCTCGCTGCACCACTTCTTCGTCGAAGCGGCGGCCGATCAGGCGCTTGATGGCATACAGGGTATTGTTGGGGTTGGTGACAGCCTGGCGTTTCGCCGGCTGGCCGACGATGACTTCGTCGCCTTCGGCGTACGCGATAATCGACGGCGTGGTGCGATCACCTTCGCTGTTTTCGATGACTTTGGGCTTGTCACCGTCCATCACTGCGACGCAGGAGTTGGTGGTGCCGAGGTCGATACCGATAATTTTTGACATGAGTTTTCTCCAGTAAATTCTTTGCTAAATCTGAATGCCTGTTAAGTGGGGATCCTGCCCTGCATTTCAATGGGTTTAGTGTTGTTTTTAATGATTAATTTTGCTGTTCAGCCTCGGCTTGATTCGGGTGCTTTCGACACCATCACCATCGCCGGCCTGACGAGGCGGTCATTCAGGGTATAACCCTTCTGCATTACCGCGATCACGGTGTTGGGCTCGACCTCGGCGCTGGGCTGCATCGACATCGCCTGGTGCAGCTCGGGGTTAAATTTATCATGCAGCGGATCGATCTCGACCACGTTGAATTTTTCAAAGGCGTTTTGCAGCATGTTCAGCGTCAGTACCATGCCCTCGTGCAACACCTCGGCACTGGCGCCTTCGACGGCCAGCCCCAGCTCCATGCTGTCCTTGATCGGCAGCAGTTCGAGCATGAATTTTTCCAGCGCAAATTTATGCGCGCTTTCCAGGTCTTTCTGGGTGCGGCGACGCAGGTTGTCCATTTCGGCGCGGGTGCGCAGCAGCAGGTCCCAGTTTTCTTCGGCTTTTTTCTGCGCCTCTTCCAGCTGCGCGACCAGCGCGGCTTCATCGGCGATCAGCGAGGCTTCTTCGCGCAGCATCTCAGCCTCGGTATTTTCGAGCGCCTCCGCCCCGGCTTCCTGTTTCACTTCTTCTGCTGACATATTCACTCCGGATATCTAAATTCTTGTAATGTCTCTATATAAGGTCGATTGTGCCGTGTTCAAGCCTTATTGCTGCAGCGCGTCGCTGAGCAGTCGCGCGGTGATATCCACCACCGGCACGACCTTGTCGTACTTGATGCGCGTCGGGCCGATAACACCGAGCACGCCGAGTATCTGGCCATCGACGCTATACGGCGCGGTGATCACGCTGCAGTCACCGAGGCCTTCGAAGCCGACTTCGTGGCCGATAAATATTTTAACGCCCTCAGACTGTATACAGCGGTCGAGCAGGCCGAGCATTTCGCGCTTGTGATCGAACAGCCCGAGCAACTGCTGGAGTTGCTGGGTATCGGTGTTTTCACTATAACGCACCAGGTTCGACTCGCCTTTGACGCACGTATGATTTTTTAGCTTCTTTGTCATCACTGGTGAGTGCCTTTGAGGCCACTTCCACCGCGCTTTGCATAATACTGTCCATGCGCTCGCGCGCGCTTTCCAGTTCGGCCAGCAGGCTTTTTCGAATTTCGAATATATCCTTGCCGGCAAAATTGTGATTGATGAAATTTGCCGCGGTATGCAACTCATCGGCGCTGTATTCGCGTTCCAGGTGGATCACCCGGTTCTGTACTTCTTTTTCGTTGATCACCAGGATGGCGAGTACGCGCCGATCCGGCAAGGGTAAAAACTCGATATGGCGCAAGGCCGACTGGTTCGGCCGCGGTATGGTAATAATGCCCGCCATGTGCGTCAGCTCTGACACCATCTGGCTGGCGCTGCTGAGCAGGCTCTCGGTGTCCTTGTCCGGATTCAGCTGTTTTTTCAGCTGGTTGATCATCTGCCGCTGCAGCGGCATCACTTCCAGCAGGCTGTCGACAAACAGGCGAAACCCCTGCTCGGTCGGAATACGTCCCGCCGAGGTGTGCGGCGCTTTCACCAGGCCGCGTTTTTCCAGCCCGGACATGACATTGCGTATCGTCGCCGAGCTAATATCGAGCCCGGCATCGTGCGCCAGCTTTTTCGACCCCACCGGCTGGCCGTCGCTGATGTAACTCAACACCAGCTGTTTCAGCAGCCGTGAGGCGCGGTCATTCAGCACCTGGGGTTTGTTAGCAGCGCTCATAATAGACAGTCATCATCGGCAGTCATAAAACACAGTCATACCCGCTTTCGCCGTGTGTGCAGCCGGAGCTTGTTCCACAGCTGGCTAGCACTCTGGTAATGCGAGTGCCAAAATCAGGAAGTATGAAAGCAAACCCGCGGAGGGTCAAGGCTGGACGCGGTGTCAGATTGCGCGACGCTGGCTGAATCAGCCGGCGGACTGTGATTTCAGAATACCGTCTTCCAGCTCGACAATATGTGTCCATGCGTTCGGCAATGTGGATATCGTGGGTCACGATCACCAGCGCAGTATCAAAATTGCGATTCAGCTGGCTGATAATTTCGATCACCTGCTCGGCATTGCGGCGATCAAGATTGCCGGTGGGTTCATCTGCAAACACGCAGTCGGGCTGGTGAATAAGCGCGCGTGCAATCGCCGCGCGCTGGCGTTCACCGCCGGAGAGTTCACCGGGTTTGTGTTGCAGGCGCTGTCCAAGCCCCAGTTCGCCGAGGATATGGCGCGCCTGCTCGCTCGCCTGCTCAGGCTTTGCGCCGCCGATAAGCAGCGGCATGGCGACATTTTCCAGTGCGCTGAATTCCGGCAACAGGTGGTGAAACTGGTAGACAAAGCCGAGATGGGCATTGCGGATTTTGCAGCGGGTTTTTTCATCCATGCGGTTGATGTCCTGCCCCTGGAACAGCACCTCGCCGCTGCTGGGTTTATCCAGCCCGCCGAGCAGGTTGAGCAGGGTGGTTTTTCCCGAACCGGAAGCGCCGATAATCGCCATGCTTTCGCCGACTTTAAGCTGCAGATTGATATCGCGTAACACGTGCAAAGCTTCGCCGCTGCCTTCGCGGTAGGCCTTGCCGAGGCCACGCGCCTGCAGGCTGTATTCGCCCACGGTCACATTATTACTGGTTACATTATTCATAACGCAGCGCCTCGGCGGGCAAGGTGCGCGATGCACGCCACGCCGGATAAATCGTTGCCAGGATGGTGATCACAAAGGCCGAGATGGCGTAAGTCATCACATCTTCGACCCGCACTTCGGCGGTAATGTCACTGACGTAATACACATCGGCGGGCAGGAAATCGGTATTGAACATCTGCTCCAGCCAGGACACGATTTCAAACACGTTCAGCGCCACCGGCACTCCCAGCGCAACACCGATAAGGGTGCCAAACAGGCCGATAATGGCGCCCTGCACCATGAAAATCGTCATGATGCTGCCGGGGCGTATGCCCATGGTGCGCAGGATTGCGATGTCAGCTTCCTTGTCGGTCACGGTCATCATCAGTGTCGACACGATATTGAGTGCCGCCACCGCGATCACCATCAGCAGGATAATAAACATCACGGTTTTTTCGGTCTTCAGTGCGCGGAAAAAATTCTTATGTTGCTGGGTCCAGTCGCGCACCCAGAACTCTTCGCCCATCGCTTTATCCAGCTCACGCGTGATGCGTGGTGCTTCGAACAAATCCTGCAGCCGCAAACGCAGGCCGCTGACCTTGTCATTGAGCGAGAACAGTTTTGCCGCATCATCGATATGCATGTAGGCCATGGAGGCGTCGAACTGGTTCATGCCGACTTCGAACACCCCGACCACCCGGAAGCGGCGCAATCGTGGCATCACGCCGATAGCGGTGACACTGGCCTGGGGGGTAATCACGGTGATGCGATCGCCTTCGTATACGCCGAGCGTGTGGGCAAGTTCGCGGCCCAGCACGATATCGTATTCACCCGGCACTAAATCACCGAGTGCACCTGAGACCATTTTCTCGCCGACATCCGACACCGTGCTTTCCTTGTCCGGCAAAATCCCGTTGATCAATGCACCACTCACGCGGCTGCCGTTGGACAGCATGACTTCCTTGCGTATATAGGGTGCAGCGGCGAGCACGCCGGGTTGTTGCAGCACGCTCTCTGCCGCCTGCGGCCATTGACTGAGGGTGCCATCAAATCCGGTCAGGGTGGCGTGCGAAGTCATGCTCAGGGTGCGGTCGCGCAGCTCGTTACCAAAACCGTTCATCACCGACAGCACCACGATGAGTGCAAACACACCGAGGGCAACACCGGCAATCGAAATGAAAGCGATGAACGACACGAAATGGTTTTTGCGTTTGGCGCGGGTATAACGCAGACCGATGAAAAGTTCTTTGGGCTGGAACATAGTTCTTATTCTTGAATTTGGCGCAAGTATATCGCATTCGGGCACAACACGGATGCGTAAAACAGCTACTGTGACAACAGAAAAAGCATAAAATGCGCAGCATGAACTCGAGCACACCCACACAGGCAAAATCCAGCCAGGCCACGCCCGGACTCGAAGGCACACGTACGCTGCCATCCACCCCCCGACGCCTGCCCGCCGAATGGGAACCCCAGGATGCGCTAATGCTCGCCTGGCCGCACCGCGCCAATGGCTGGAAAGGCGATATGGCGCCCGTAGATGCGGTATTCGTCGAACTGATTCAGGCTGCCGCCCAATACCAGCGCGTGCTGCTGGTATGCAAGGATGAAGCCCTGCGCGATCACGCCACGGCCTTGTTGCAACAGGCCGGGGTCAACATGCAAAACTGTTTACTCAGGCTGGCACCAACCAACGATGTCTGGATGCGTGACGCCGGCCCGATTGGTGTGATTGAAGGCGACAAACTGAAACTGCTCGATTTTCGTTTCAATGCCTGGGGCGGTAAATACAGTTCCAGTGATGATGACCAGATCAATCGACGCCTCGCTGAACAGGACGTGTTTGCCTGTGAATGTCCAGTCAATTCCATTGATACTCGAAGGTGGCAGCATCGAAAGCAATGG
Organism: uncultured Gammaproteobacteria bacterium; assembly: GCA_963847575.1. Lineage (GTDB taxonomy): Bacteria > Pseudomonadota > Gammaproteobacteria > SZUA-229 > SZUA-229 > JASBSR01. The sequence goes on along the minus strand of CAWKAL010000096.1, from coordinate 20,222 downwards.
CGAGGGCAGCCTGCTCACCACGCAAAGCTGTTTGCTCACGACAACACGCAACGCCTGCTATGACCAGGGCCGGATAGAAGACCTGCTAAAACAGTTTCTCGGTGTTGATAATGTACACTGGATCTCACACGGTCATATCGAAGGCGATGACACCGATGGTCATGTCGATACACTGGCGCGGTTTTGTCCCAACGATGTGATTGCCTACGCCAGCTGTACAGATCCAGACGATGTTAACTACGTAGAACTTGCAGCAATGGAAAAAGAATTACAGGCCTTGCGCCTGCCGAATGGTAACGCCTATACCCTGGTTGCATTTCCCTTACCTGCGCCAAAGTTTGGACTTTCCGGCCTGCGCCTTGCCTGCACCTACGTGAACTTCATGATTATCAATGGCGCTATTCTTTGTCCGTTGTACAATGATCCCATGGATGAGGTTGCCATCACCCAGTTGCGCAGTGTATTCCCACAGCATGAAATCATCGGCATTAATGCGCTGCCGGTGATCGAACAGTGCGGCAGTTTTCATTGCCTGTGCATGCAGCTGACCCAGGGCACAATGAAATAATACTATGAAGAGACGTACACTCAAGATATCACTGGTTCAGCAATCATACAGTGACAACCTGAACGCGAACCGCACCAGGCTGGAAAACGCTATTGCACAGGCGTGCGCGCAAGCGGACAAACCGCAGCTGATCGTGCTTTCGGAACTGCACAACGGCCTGTATTTCTGCCAGCAGGAAAACGATGACGCCTTTGCCCGCGCAGAAACCGTGCCCGGCCCGACCTCACAATGGCTGTGCGCACAGGCGGAACAACACCACGTGGTCATCGTTGGTTCGGTGTTCGAACATATGTCAAACGGTGATTATTACAATACCGCGCTGGTCGCCGACAGTGATGGCAGCCTCGCCGGCACCTATCACAAGACCCACATCCCGTATGACCCCGGGTATTACGAACAGTATTATTTCAAATCCAGTGAAGATGGCTTTCATCCAGTTGAAACCAGTATCGGCAAACTTGGTGTGCTGATCTGTTTCGACCAGTGGTTTCCGGAAGCCGCGCGTTCAATGGTGTTGGCGGGCGCTGAACTACTGATTTATCCCACTGCGATTGGTTATGATCCTGGTAATGACCAGGCACAACAAATACGTGACCGCGAAGCGTGGATCACGGTGCAGCGCGGCCACGCCATTGCCAACTGTATCCCGCTGGCGAGTTGCAACCGCGTCGGCCTCGAAGCTGCGCCCGATAAAACAAAATCCAGTGGCATCAATTTCTGGGGTTCAAGTTTTATCTGTGGCGCGCAGGGCGAGATCCTGGCGCAGGCAGCGGATGACCAGGCAGAAATAATTACCACCACGGTGGATTTATCGCGCACCGCTGAACTGCGCAAAATCTGGACCTTCCTGCGCGACCGCAAACCTGAGATGTATAGTAAATAAGCAAGACTAAAAACTTAATGATTGAACCGCAGAGGCGCAGAGTACGCAGAGAAAAAATATTTTTCTGTAAAACATAAGCATGAAATCTGAAGCACACTCGGAATTATCCGAACAAGAAAACCAAATTAAGTATTCCTCTGCGTACTCTGCGCCTCTGCGGTTCAATCTTTTATCTATAAATAATCATGAATGACACTTTCACATGGTTGATTGGCCTGCATATTCCTTCCAGCCTGTTGCCTTTCGGCCTGGTGCTGGTTCTTGATCTTGTGTTTCTTGCGCCTGCTCGTGACTGAGTCTGCGTTGTGCTGACTGGAAATCATTTGTCAGTGACACGCAAAAACAGCACGTGTTGTTCGCCGCCATGGTCATCCTGTTACTGATCTGGGGATTAAAAGCCGGGATTTCGCCCGGACTGGGGTTTCATCATCTCGGCGCGACACTGTTCACCCTGATGTTCGGCTGGGCATTTGCCGTCATCAGCCTGAGCCTGGTGCTGGCGATTTCACTGGGCGTACAGGACCCGGACTGGCTGAGCCTGGGTGTGAATGGGATATTCAGTATCGCCGTGCCGGTGCTGGTTTCACATTCCATATTACGGCTCTCAGAAAAACGCCTGCCGGATAATTTCTTCATATACATTTTCGTAGTGGCGTTCTTCGGTGCGGCTATCGCGGTGGCGTGCAGCCGCCTGAGTTCGACCTTGTTGCTGTATGCTGCAAATGTTTACCCCGATGCCACGCTTATTAACGAATCAATCCGCTACCTGCCGCTGTTCATGTTCCCCGAAGCGTTTGTCACTGGTATGCTGATGAGTGTGTTCGTGGTGTATCGACCGGAATGGGTGGCAACATTTGATGATGAGCGTTATATCAAGGGGAAATAATGATTAATTTAATGAATTTTATCAAAGCAGTTATTACGTGCGCAATTACTACATGCATATACACCTTGTACACATCAACCAGTAGCTACCAGGCGCAACTGGCAGGCGAAGGCCAGGAGGTCGGTAAAATTGAGGCCTTAATGCATTACTCAACAGTGACTGATGTATGGTCACGCATGCTGACAGGCTGGCTGCCCCTGTTTGCAGTCAGCCTGCTCTCATGTTTATTGCTTTTGCTCTGGTTGAAATCACCTGTCAAATTAAACAGGTAGCGTCAGAACTAATCAGAAAACCCGGGCACAACATTTGTGTAATGAACAAAATCAATAAACATAATATAACCGCAGCCATCCTTGCGGGCGGCAAAGGCAGGCGCATGGATGGCAATGATAAAGGCCTGGTCAAACTGTCAAGCCGCCCGTTAATAGAATATGTCATTGACGCCATAGAGCCGCAGGTCGAGAAAATAATAGTGAATGCCAATCGTAACCATGAAAAATATGCGCACTATGGCTACCCTGTCATCAGAGACACATTAGATGACTATCAAGGCCCTTTAGCTGGGTTTTACAGCGCCATGAAACAATCCACAACCAGCCACATTGTCACCTTGCCGTGTGATGGTCCATTATTACCCGGTGACCTGGTTGAGCGCTTAATTGATGCATTAGCTGATAATAATGCTGAAATTGCAGTCGTACATGACGGTGATCGCATGCAGCCTGTCTACTCACTGATACCTGCTACATTGACTGACAGTCTCAATGCATTCCTTGACTCAGGTGAGCGGAAAATCGATCTCTGGTATAAACAACATCGAGTAGCGCTGGCTGATTTTTCAGATTGCCCTGAAGCATTCAGAAATATAAACACCGCTGAACAGCGCGACAAATTACAAAATGAAGGCTTGTTATCATGATCCAGTTTCCACTGCCGTTAATAGGCTTATGCGCCTATAGTGGCACCGGGAAAACCACGCTTATAACTCAATTAATACCAATATTAAACGAAAGGAATCTACGGGTTGGCGTAGTGAAGCATGCCCATCACAATTTTGATATTGACCACCCAGGCAAAGACAGTTATGAGTTTCGCCAGGCAGGAGCAGAACAGGTAGCGGTTGCATCAAAGAACCGTATTGCATGGATTAAAGAGCTAAATGACCAGATGGATGAACCTGTTTTATCAGACGCATTGTCGATATTAGATACTAACGGCCTTGACCTGGTGATTGTGGAAGGATTCAAACATGAAAACTTTCCAAAAATTGAATTATACCGAGCCAGCCTTGGCAAACCGCTCATGTGTACCCACGACACCAACATAATTGCCCTGGCAACCGACACAGACATCACGCAAACACCTGTGCCTCAGTTGCTCAATTTGAACCAGGTCAATGAGATTGCAGAGTTCATAATTGCTTATGTTGACAAACACAATAACAAAACACCAGTTCACACCGCATAATCATAACGTTACCCATTAAAATTATAACCCGGGCAAGTTGCGCAGATGACTACGCATCTGAATGACCAATTGCCGATAAAATACGATGCCTATGCAGGCGCATTGTTAGCCGCGCCAGATCTCTTCATCCGAACGTGGCGGAAACTGCTTCATTAATACACCAATGATAATATCCAGCGCTGTGCGTACGGTATCTTCGATGATCCAGTTTTCGATAATACGTATACCGACCTTGTCAGCTTCATCCAGTAACCACGATTGCAACTCCCAGATATCATCCAGATTTTTCAGGTAGTGCGAAGGTTCTCTCCTGTGCTTTTCACGCCCGCGCCGCTTAAGCTGTTTGTGCAACAGCTCTTTCTTCATACTGGCGAGCATGATGGGGATAATAATTGCATCACCCTTCTTCACTTTTAGATTTAACTCGGTGGGTACGACATGAACACCTTCCAGGATCAGGTCGTGACTTTCTTCAATGGCACGGCCGATGGTGGCCTCCAGCGCCAGCTTCATCGCCGCGAACTGTGAAAGGAAACCGGTGACCACAAGATTTTCGATTGCCGGCGCCGTGCTTTCATCGGTGTCTGGCAGGCCGCGCCAGGCTTCGAAACTTGAATACCCCAGCGTAGGAATCATCTGCGGTGATAAATAGGAGCGAATAATCTCGCGCATCATGTCAGTCGACTGGTGTCGGGAAATATCCAGTCGATAAGCCAGCTCGGATGAGACCGTGCTCTTGCCACTACCGGTGGTACCGCCGATCAAAATAATAAGCGGTATGCCGCTGTTTTCAAAACGGCGCCAGGACAAATAGCGATCTGCTGCCGCCTGTGAACAATGTTCGCTCAAACATCGATAGATCACCCGGCGCAGTGCCTTGTGGTCTATTTCCCGATGGCCGGTCTTTTTCAGATTAGCGAACACCCTGCGCGCACCCTGCATGGCCATTTCCGGCGGGATGGCGCAGGTTTCCAGTGAATGCGCGAGTATGCCGACTGAAAAAGGTGCACTGCGTGTCGGTATATGGACGATGATCCCGGGCTCATTGGCTGGCCCCGTAGCATAGCGCTTGCGCATTTCAATGCCATAACGCTGTTCCAGCAGTTCGGCGACCCTGTGTTTTAATTCAGTACTGGTGATTTCCTGCTTTTCCTGCAGTTCATGTCGTATTGCCTGGGCCAGTTCGTAGGCGACATCAAACGCAAGACCGGCATTGACCAGTGACTGGACTAATATGCCACGCAAAAACGGGGTGCGCCCGCCTTCCGGTTGCTTGATGATAATTAACTTGGACATTTATGAAAAAGTAGACTCCCGGCTTATAGGTATGAACAAGACAGCGCTTATTTTTCCGCCACCAGGTAACATACCCACACCGGGTCTGCATCACCCACGGTGGCTGGTGAATAAATAGCGGTGCCCTCGCCTGTTTCCGGATCGGTTTCCTCCCAGTAGACATGCACCTTTGAGAAACCGGCCTCTTCAAGCAGTTCGCGCAGTTCCGGCAAACTCCACAGGCGCCAGTCATAGGTGAATGCTTTCTTAAGTTTCGACCCGTCCGGAAAACTGAAGTGTATGTGACAAAGTATATTGCCATCTATCGGGTTATAACTGGCATGTTCCCAGATGTACTTGAAGCCCTTGAGCTTGCATTTTTCCCTGGTTTTTTGAAAAGCTTCATAGCCGCCAAATACATCCATGAAGAATAGTCCTTCATCATCCAGCGCCTTGTGAACTTCTTGAAAGTAATTGCCCAGTGTCTCGCGTGTCTTGAATAGCTGGTAGCTGAAATTCATCGCCAGTACTACGTCGATCGGCTTTGCAGTTTTTACCTGGCAGACATCTTCTTCCAGTAAACTGATACGCAGGCGCGCATCCGGTTTCAGCCGGGCCAGGTTGTGTTTGCGCCCCCAGGCCAGGACATCTGCATCGATATCCACACCGACGGCGGTATTGTTCCGGTTACGCCTGACCCATTCACAGCTCATGCTGGCGGTGCCACAGAAATCCTCACGCAAATGCACAGCACGCCGGCCACGTATCTTGCGAAAGGTGTTGCTTACAAATTTATATTCGCCTGCGACATCCTGCACCGATTTTTCATAGAGCGCATGACGGTCCGCTTTCTGCGCCATGGTTTTTGCTTTACGGGACTGCCTGTTTTTCATTTATTTATCCGTTTATATCAGCGCCACTAATGTTAATGATTATGGCACATAGCACGCAACCTCAGTACACCCAATTTATCAAACACAGTACAGCAACCAGGACGGTTGCGCTGCTGCAACTGTTATACATGAACGTCAATTTATAATATTGAGATCATAATAAAGCAGCATGGTCACAATGCCTACAGCGCCAATAGCGAGAAAACTCCATAACAGCTGGTGAAACAGTGCACGGTTAGCCAGTGCGGATACCAGGAACAGTTTCATGAAAGTATTGGATAACGCACCGAGCACCAGGTTGAAACCGGCCCAGTCGAGGCTGACTAAACCACTGCGATGCAAATTACTGCTCGAAAACGCACTCGCATCTGCATCAGTCAGTCCACTCACTATTGCTACTAACGGCAGCCAGGCATTTGCCATGTGGCTTGTCGCCAGCCGTGCCACTTTTCGCACAAAAAATCTGCCATGCTGGATGTCGGTCGATTAAATGCTTGCTGTTTTGCGCACCCTGGATATCGGCATCCAGAAAAGCGATATCAACTTCACTCAGGCGTTCACCTGTATCAGATTTTTCCTTCAGCTCCAGTAACCTGGCAAGCCCCTGTTTCGCAAAGCTCTCACTCAGCGTCAGAATGACGCCTTCTTCTCTTGATAGCTGCGTCATAATTCATCCCATCACCCAACAGGGCTTACATAGCCAGAAAAAGTAACCGGGCAAGATAAGCAAGCGGACCAGATATGCCAGCAATGCTGGCACAACAGGCTGCATTAACTTACACTCTATTAAAGAGCATTTACATCCGCTGAGTTTAGTGCTGCACACGCGACGCCAGCCCTGTGGGGTACCGTCAGGCCGACGGGCTGCCCTGTGCCCCCGTGCTTACAGGCAACGCAACCCGTAAAACACACGAGCGTTCAGCGAGTATTACAGTAACAGCAAAAAATCTGCAGTTGATTGATCCGGGTCAGTTAAGCTGCAACGATAAGCTGCTACGTTTATTGATCTGGCCACCAGAGACAACAGAAAAATGGATAAACCCGCCACCAGCAAGGCACCACCCGCACCGGACGATCAAACCGACGATGCACAGACGCATGCGAAACCGTCTTTAAGCCGTGCCATTGCAGCTGAAATATCCGCACCGGCAACAGACACCACCCCTGCTGCTGCGATCGACCTGGATAATCCGGAACTCTACCTGAACCGGGAACTGACCTGGCTGGAGTTCAATTACCGTGTACTGCACATGGCCGCAAATGAAGCCACCCCGCTACTGGAGCGGGTCAAGTTCATCGCTATTGTCAGTGCCAATCTCGATGAATTCTTCATGAAACGTGTTGGCGGACTGAAGCAACAGATCGCTGCCGGCATCCGCACGCCTTCCGTGGATGGCCGCACGCCGCTGGAACAACTCCAGGAAAGCCAGCAAATTGTGCGTGACATGCACCTCGAGCAAAACCGCATTTACCAGCAGCTGCTCGAGTTGCTCGATGCCCAGGGCATACGCATCAGTCAGTATGCAGAACTGAATCAGGACGAGCAGGAACAGTTAAGGAACACATTTATCACCAATATATTCCCGCTGCTGACACCGCTGGCGATGGATCCCGGGCACCCGTTTCCGTTTATCTCCAACCTGGCACTGAATCTGCTGGTTTCACTGCGCTACCCGGGTGGCAGCGCCTCTCACTATGCGCGTGTCAAGGTGCCCATGCTGAAGGAAATCGCACCACGGTTTCTATGCGTAGGCAACAGCAATACTTTTGTAAAACTCGAGGATGTCATTACCCACAATCTCGATCTGTTGTTCCCGTCGATGGAAATCACCTCCTGCGAACTTTTCCGGGTAACGCGTAATGCGGTCGTGGAAATTGAAGAAGAAGAGGCAGACGATCTGCTGGCGATGATTGAAACCGAACTGCGTGACCGGCATTTTGCCCCGATTGTGCGCCTGCAAATTGAAGAACGCATGGACCCGACCCACAAAGGCATGCTGGCCGCGGAACTTGGGCTGGATGAAGACAACGATGTCTACGGTATTGAATCGCTGATGGCCATGCGTGACCTGTTTGAAATCGCCGGGCTGGATTTCCCTGAACTGCATGACCCGCCGCACAAGCCGGTTGAACATACCCGGCTGGTGCACGATTCGCGTAACATTTTTCACATCATCCGCGAACGCGGTGCGTTGTTGCTGCAACACCCTTATGAATCGTTTACCACCAGCGTGGAACGTTTCCTGCGCACTGCCAGTGATGATCCCAAGGTGCTGGCCATCAAAATGACCCTGTATCGCACCTCGGAAGACAGCTCGATTGTCGATTCACTGGTCAATGCAGCGCGCAATGGCAAACAGGTCGCAGTGCTGGTCGAACTCAAGGCGCGTTTCGATGAGGCCGCGAATATTCGCTGGGCACGCCGCATGGAACAGGCCGGTATTCATGTCACCTACGGGGTTGTCGGCCTCAAGACCCACAGTAAAGTTATCCTGGTAGTGCGCAAGGACTACAACGGCCTGCGGCGCTATGCCCATATCGGTACGGGTAACTACCACGCCGGTACTGCACGCCTGTATTGCGATCTCGGCATGCTCACCTGTGATAATGACATCGCCCAGGACCTGACCGAGCTGTTCAATTACCTGACCGGTTATTCACCTCCACCGCGCTATCGCAAGATACTGACGTCACCGTACACGCTGAAAAAGGCCCTGATCGAAAAAATCGACCGCGAGATCAAGCTGCATAGCGCAGAAACCCCGGGGCTGATCCAGTTCAAGATGAATGCGCTGGAAGATGTCGATATCACCCGCGCGCTGTATCGCGCCTCCCAGGCGGGCGTCAAAGTCGACCTCATCATCCGCGATACCTGCCGCCTGCGCCCCGGCCTGCCGGGACTGACAGAAACCACCCAGGTGATTGGAGTGATCGGCCGCTTCCTCGAACATGCCAGGATCTATTATTTCCAGAACAGTGGTGAGGAAGAATATTTCATCGGGTCTGCTGACCTGATGAAGCGCAACCTGGAGAGCCGTGTCGAAGTGGTGACCCCGGTGGAAGATCCAAAATTACGCCAGGAACTGCGCCTGATCATCGATGTGCAGCTCTCCAGCCGCAAGGATGTCTGGGAAATGCAATCCGATGGCAGCTATATCGAACGCAAGGATACCACTTCGAAAAAGACCCTCAGCTCGCAGGAAACCTTCATTGCGCTGGCGCAGAAACGTATGGCGGCGGCTTCAAAACACCAGCAGGCCAAGTTACGCCAGAAGTTGCTGAATCATTTTCATAATCGTCTGAAACTTAACGAATGATCGACCCTGTGCTGATCCCGGAGATCCCGGGATGCATTGTCGAACTATGCACGGAACCATGTGATGCCTAAAAAAAACACTAACCCTGTCCTCGTCCCGGTCGATTTTTCAGCGTCGTCAGAATTCGCCCTGGTATGCGCCGCCGAACTCGCAGAAAATATTGGCAGTGCACTGGTTATCCTGCACGTGGTGCATGATCCTGGCGAGGCACCGGGCTACTATTCCTTCAAGGGAAGAGGCAAACAGCTGCGCCGCATGGAAGATGTTGCAGCCGAAATGCTGGAAGAGTTTTTCAACAAGATGCAGAAAAACAATCCCCAGCTGGCTGCGCTGAAGCACGCCACCACCATGCTGGTTGTCGGGCTGCCGGTCAACCGCATCCTGGAATCGGCTGAAAAAATCCATGCACGCATGATTGTCATGGGCAGCCAGGGTCGTACCGGGCTGGCCCATGCCCTGCTCGGCTCCAAGGCTGAACTGGTCGTGCGCCTGGCACCTGTGCCGGTGATGATCGTCAAGGGCGATAAAAAACACAAGTCCTGAGAGCCGGTAGCACCCGCTAGTGCGCTGAGCCTGTTACGCCTGATGCTTTCGCGATGTAGCTATCCAGTAATGACATAACGTCTCATAAGGGGAAAACCCATGTTTAGCCGCTTCCAGCTAGCTGAGCTGGACACTACAAAATCTCGTTTTTTACTTGCTGCGATAGCACTACTCGCGGCCACCCCGGCGCTCGCCGCAGCGACCGCCACGGGCAATGATATCGACTGGTTTAACATCGGCATGTCACTGCTCGGTGGTCTTGCCCTGTTCCTGTTCGGCATGGAACAAATGGCGGATTCGCTCAAGGCGGTCGCCGGTGAACGCATGAAAGTCATCCTCGCGAAACTCACCGTCAACCGCTTCATGGGTGCCATCACCGGTGCCTTTGTGACCGCGATCATCCAGTCGTCGTCGGTCACCACCGTGCTCGTTGTCGGTTTCATTACTGCAGGCCTGATGTCCATGGCGCAATCCGTCGGTGTCATCATGGGGGCGAATATCGGCACCACGATCACGGCCCAGATCGTCGCCTTCAAGGTTACAAAATATGCCCTGCTCATGGTTGCCGTCGGTTTCGGCATGTTGTTCAGTTCTAAACAGGAAAAGATCAAACAATACGGCGGCATACTGATGGGACTCGGCCTGGTGTTCTTCGGCATGAGTGTGATGAGTGACGCCATGAGCCCGCTGCGCAGCTACCAGCCCTTTCTGGATTTAATGGCTACGATGGAAAATCCGCTCTACGGTATCCTGGTTGCGGCCGTATTCACCGGCCTGATCCAGTCGTCCTCGGCAACCACCGGTATTGTCATCGTCATGGCCACGCAGGGATTTATTACCCTGGAAGCCGGGATCGCGCTGGCCTTCGGCGCCAACATCGGTACCTGTATCACCGCCATGCTGGCCGCAATTGGCAAGCCCCGTGAAGCAGTGCGTGCAGCCGTGGTCCATGTTCTGTTTAATGTCTTTGGTGTGCTGGTCTGGATTGGTCTGATTCCCTATCTTGCGGATTTTGTGACCTGGTTTTCGCCTTCCCACGCAGAACTCGAAGGAACCGACAAGCTGGCCTCCGAAGCGCCGCGACAGATCGCCAACGCGCATACGGTGTTCAACATAGCCAATACCATTATCTTTATCGGCTTCACCAGCCAGTTCGCCCGCCTGGTTGAGTGGCTGGTACCGGATAAACCGATTGAAGAAATTATTCTCGCCAGGCCAAAATATCTCGACGAGGAATTGCTCGAAACACCATCACTGGCGCTCGATCGTGTGCGCCTTGAGATTGGGCACATGGGCGAACGTGTCAGGGAAATGCTCGATGGGATTTTGCCTGCGATAGTCAACGCTGACCGCAAGTTGCTGAAAAATATTGCCGATATCGACGACGAGGTCGATAACCTGCACGGCCACATTGTGACTTACCTTGGACGCATTGGTCAGAAAGCGCTGACCGAGCAACAAACCCAGGTGCATACCCAGCTCATGGCCGCGACCAACGACCTGGAAAACATCGGTGATGTCATCGAAACTGACCTGGTCTACCTGGGCAACGAAGGCATCGACAAGCGTGTGACCATCAGCAAGGAAACTCGCGAGGTACTGCGCAAGTTGCATGACATCATCACCAGTACCGCCGAACTTGCGATCGATGCGGTGATGGAAAATGACGCGCAATCAGCGCTGGAAGTCATTGCCATGAAAGCCGACATTAATCGCCTGATGGAATCCGCGGCGATGCACGAATCCAGGCGCCTGGTAGTTGAAGCACCGAACCGGCTGGCCGCCTATACCATGGAAATCGATATTATCGAGAAATTGAAACGCATATATTATTTTTCCAAGCGCATGGCTAAAACCGTGCAGCCGGAAGAAGAATCTGAAGAAGCTGCATAACCACTCGCCCGGGATTGACTGCCTCACCCTGGACTGGATAAACCGGCCTGGGTATACATACTATTTATTGATCTATGGCGGGACAGCTAAAGGGTGTCTTGATAATACCGTCTCGCACGAAGCCCGAGGGTTTACCCAGTTCGTCGTAGCGCACACAGTTCTTGCCTTCAAACCGGAAATCACCGATATAGCGATGCGATATTTTGTGTTTTAGATGCTCTGCATAATTCAGCCCGAGAAAATGACTGACCAGTCCCCTGATAACACCGGCATGGGCGACAATCAAAATTGTCTGCTGTGGATATTTCTCTGCCAGGGACAATACATAATCGACACTGCGTTGCTGCATCTGGCGAAAACTTTCACCTTGCGGATAAACAAAATCGGGGTCCGTCTTGTGGCCCGGATAGTTTTCAGCCACCCACTTCTTTTTTTTCTTGCTCAGTTCCCCGTAGTTAACTTCATTCAGTGCCGGCGTGTCGTTAATGATATCGATACCATAACGTTTGGCATGAAACTTCGCAGTTTGCCGCGAACGTTCAAGGTCGCTCGAGTAGACTGCATCGAAACTGATGGCATTTTTTTTAAGCTGTCTACCGACATAGACAACATCAGCTCTCCAGCCGCGGTCACGCGGTGAATCCGCCCAGCCGAGGATTTCCTCGGCGGCATTGATCAGTGTTTTATAGTGCCGGGTGATGATTGCGCGCATAGCTGCAAGATAACAAGTTATGGCATTAAAGTACAAAAGCATTCTATAAAGCCATTTAACTGCATGACAAAAGTGACATGACGTGACTCGCAATCCTTGTACCGCCGACCCGTGACTGGATAGTATTATTCAGGCCAGGATTTTTTTCAGGCCAGTAGTTCCTGTAAACAACGATCTGTGATGGCGGAAAAATCGGCCCGACCCCTGGCAACATAGACGGCAACATTGTCGAGTGCGTCCAGGTAAGCAGATTCATCCGGGGTTTCATTCGGCTGCTGGAAACTACCATCGGGATACTGGTAAAACGGGCCGGGCGAACTCATCAGCACATCCAGCAGAACACTGTTGAGCGCAGGCTTCACCCGCTCAAGTTGCAGCTCCCGGGTACTGTTGTGTTGCCAGTCCAGTATCAGCATTGCCGCCAGCGGGGCTTGCGTTTTCATCCGCCCGGTGCCGTAGATTCTGTCTACAGGTACATCGTAGTGTGCCTCGCGCTGCCACAGCTCGCGAGCCGACAACTGCAGCAGAAAATCACCCTGGTGTGGAGGAATAAGGCTGTACAACTGTTGATGCGCCAGCATACTTTCGGCTGTGATGCGCGGCAATGTCGGCGTGCCGCGTACATCGACCTGGCCAGAACCGGTATGCATGAACAAATGATCATGCCCCAGGTAGCAAACCTCGTGATTGTCGAGCAAATGCAGCATCAGGCGTGACTTGCAGGACTCGGACAACCCGGCGATAGCAAGACTCCTGCCGTGGTAAACCACGCCTGTGGCAGCACAATTCAGCCAGCCACGGTTTTGCAGCCAGTTCATGAACTGGGTGTTAATAAAGTTAATCACCTGGTGCTGGTATTTCACACAGGGACCGGCGACGATGCGGCGATGCGCGCTCTGCAGGAACATCATACCGCTGTCGGTGTTGCGCACGAGACGCCCACCCGGCAGATCAGCATAGCTGATTCTGCTATGACCAGTACCCGCTGCAGGTTGCCAGTCGATAAAATTGATATCGAGTTCCGGCGCATCACGATCGATTGCAATTATGTCGACATCAGCTGTGACGTCTGTGCAGACGATATGCGCAAAATAATCTGCCAGACCTGTGCGTAGCCTGGTGGAGTTAGAGCGTACTCGCAGCACGCATTCGCCAAATGCAAGATATAAGTCGTCAGCACTCAATGCCGGCTGGGTGAAGACTTCAGCCACGAGACAATCCATCGCAGCATTGGCTGGCACTCGCCGCGCTGGTCGCACGTGTTGCTGACACTGCAGATCTTCGACTGACAGTAGTAACTTTGAGATAACGGCTTCTATGGATGTACAAGATCATAATTTAATACATACATGCGCCAGCGTCGATGTATCCGCTGTCATGCTACTGAACTGCTGATAACATGCCCGGATAATTGCATCGCAGAATTTGATACAGATCATATCAAGTGGTATAAACCCGCTGAGCGCTATTGCCCCGGATGCGGCCAGCTGCCAGCATCAACAACAGTATCTAATTCAAATGTGACGTGATGTACAACTAATAAAAACATGAACAAAGACTGGAAACCGCACAATCGCCCATCGGCTGTCACAGGTTTGTCACAAATAGTCACAAAACAGTAACAATGCGCAGTTATATTACGCGGATTAGCGTTTACTCGCTAGATTTGCATGAAATACGAATATTGGCCTAACTGGAGCTTTTATAAATGAAAATGACACGCATTCTTTCTATGACATTACTGGCGTCTGCACTGCTCGCCTCGATGTCCCCGCAGGCACGCACCCTGATTCAGAACAAGGGTTCTGACACCCTGGTCAACGTTGCCCAGGCCTGGGCAGAAGCCTATCCAGAGGTTAATCCCGAGGTCGCTGTGGCTGTCTCCGGTGGCGGCTCAGGCACCGGTATTGCGTCGATGATCAATGGCACGGTCGATATCGCCAACGCCAGCCGAAGCATGAAAGACAGGGAACTGAAACTGGCGAAGAAAAACGGCCAGTCACCGGTGGAGCACGTGGTTGGCTACGATGCCCTGGCGGTATTCATTCACAAGAACAACCCGATCAAATCCATGTCGCTGGCACAATTGAAAGACATCTACAGCCGTGATCCGAAAGTCAGAAAATGGTCAGATATGGGTATCACCGTACCCGGGTGTAAAGATGAGATCGTGGTAGTCAGTCGACAGAACAATTCCGGTACCTACGCCTATTTCAAGGGAACCGTGCTGGGCAAGGGTGGCAAGTATCGCCAGGGAACCCTGGATATGCATGGCTCCAAGGATGTCGTAGACCTGGTCGAGAAAACCCCCTGCGCCATCGGTTACAGCGGCCTCGCCTATGCCACTGATCACCTCAAGTCAGTCTGCATTACCACTGATGGTGCCAACGCCTGTGTTATGCCGACAGTAGCAACCGCCAGCAACCGCAGCTATCCGATTGCGCGCCCGCTGTTTATGTACACCAACGGTGCGCCCCAGGGTGAAATCAAGAACTACATGGACTGGATCCTGAGTGATGTCGGTCAATGCATCCTGGTGAAAAAAGGCTACGCCCCGGTGCATGACGTCAAGTGCGACTAAATTGACACAAGGTATAAGCGGTGTTCTGCTCGATGCTGCAGGCGCGTTGTCCCTGTCGCGAATCGCGGCAGGAGACGCGCCTGCAGTTACATGATAATTTACCGGATGGATTGTCAGGCTGGCCTGCAGCGCAAACACCAGACATAATACTAATAACTGAAGTCACTATCACGGGACGCTAGACAATGAGTCATTACGAAGAACGTCTGCAAAGAGACCTGTCCGCTATCCGCAAGCAGGTTTCAGACATGGCCGCGCTGGTGGAAACAGCCACCCGCAATGCCATGCATGCATTGCAGACCGGCAACAACAAGCTCGCCTCCTCCACCGTACTTGCAGACCATGACATCAACCGCGCCATGCGAGGGATCGACCAGCTGTGTCATAAGTTCATTGCCACCCACCTGCCGAGTGCCGGCCATCTGCGGCTGCTGTCTTCGGTGATACGCGCAAACATCGAACTCGAACGCATTGGTGATTATGCCGTTGTGATCGCGCGCGAGGCGTTACAGCTACAGGCACCGCCCACAGGCCCGCTGTCGCATGAACTGGAACGTGTCGGCAGCGAGACCCAGCTCATGCTGAGCCAGTCCATCAAGGCCTTTAACGAGCTCAACGCCGAGATGGCAAAAGGCACCATGATCATAGAAGAGCAAATGGAGAATGATCTCGACATCATTTACTCAGAATTGATGGCTAACGTTGACCGCGACACAGTCAAAAATATGCTGTCGATGTTCGCCGTATTTAACCAGTTAAAGCGGGTCGCAGACCAGGCGAAAAATCTCTGCGAGGAAACCGTGTTCGCGGCCACTGGGGGCACCAAGTCGCCCAAGGTTTACAACATCCTGTTTGTTGATGAAGACAACAGCTGTCAAAGCCAGATGGCCGTTGCCATTGCGCGCAAGAGCTTCCCCAAAAGCGGTAATTACAGCAGCGCCGGGCGTCACCCGGCGGCCCGGCTGAACCCGGTGATGGTGGAATTTCTTGAAAGTCGTGGTGCTCGCCTGGACGACAATGCCAAACCCGGCCCGATTGACATGACCCCGCTGCAACTGGCTGCGCAACATGTCATTATCAGCCTGCAGGGCCCGGTCAAATCCTATTTTGAACAAATCCCGTTCCACACCACCCCGCTGGAATGGGACGTTGGCCCTGCGCCGCAAAGCGGGGATGAAGCCGGCATCCAGCGACTGGAAGAAATCTATCGCGATACAGCGGTGCAAATTCGCGACCTGATGGAAGCCCTGCGCGGTGCGGGAGCCCCCTGAGATGCAGCGCCCATCAGCGCCAAAGCCAGTCGACCTGACGGCATTTGATCGCCGCAATGCCGACTGGTATATCGACAAGCTGGTCCAGGTGCTGGTGTTCATCGGCGGCATCTCGGCAATCGTTTTTGTGGTCGGTATATTCGTCTTCATTACCAAGGAAGGCTTCGGCTTTATTCTTGATCGCTTCGATTTCATGGAGTTTTTCACCTCCCCCTACTGGTACCCCGCCGACGAAGACGCACCCGAATACGGCATCCTGGCATTAATTGCCGGTACCGCCAGTGTCACCGGGCTGGCGATGCTGGTCGCGATTCCGTTTTCACTGGGCGCGGCGATCTATGTCGCCGAATTTGCCAGCGGTAAAACCCGTGAGGCACTCAAGGTGCTGGTCGAACTGCTTGCCGCCATCCCTTCAGTAGTCTGGGGTTTCATCGGCCTGAGTATCATGAACCCGCTGATCATCGACATGTTTGATGTCCCGGTGGGACTCAACATACTCAACGCCGGTATTATCCTCGGGCTGATGGCTGCACCCATCATGACCTCCATCGCCGAGGATGCCCTCAAGGCGGTCCCCGATCGCTACCGCGAAGCGGCTGAAGCCATGGGCGCCACGCGCTGGCAGGTGATTTACAAAACCGTGCTACCGGCGGCAAAAAACGGCCTGCTGGGTGCGGTGCTGCTCGGCGTTGGCCGCGGTTTCGGCGAAACCATGGCCGTGCTCATGGCCACCGGGCATTCGATCAACATGCCGGGCAGTGTTTTCGACTCGGTGCGTGCGCTCACTGCCACGATTGCCGCGGAACTGGGCGAAACTGCGGTCGGCTCGGACCACTACCAGGTGCTGTTCACTATCGGTATTTTCCTGTTCCTGATCACTTTCATCATTAACCTCAGCGCCGATCTGATCGTGCGCGGCGTACGCAAGGGCTAGGTATTCATTATGTTCGAAATATCCGAACTCAATATACGCAACCAGCGCATTCAGCGACTCTACAACACCCTGTTTCTGCTGATGACCATGTTGCTGATCGCACCGGTACTGCTGATCCTCGGCACCCTGATAGTCAAAGGCGGCTCAGTCATCTCGATTGATTTCCTGTTTACCAGTCCGACTGATGGCATGACCGCGGGCGGTATTTTTCCCGCCCTGTTCGGTACCATCTGGCTGGTGGCCGTGGCGCTGCTGATTTCTGTTCCGCTGGGAATCGCCGCCGCCATCTACCTGAGTGAGTACGCCGGCGAAAACTGGTTTACCCGCATTATCAACCTGGCCATTATCAACCTTGCCGGGGTGCCCTCGATTGTGCACGCCCTGTTTGGCGTAGGCGCCTTCGTGCTGTTTTTCGAGTTTGGCACCAGCATTCTCGCCGCCAGCCTGACGCTGGCGATAATGACCCTGCCGGTGGTGATTGTAGCCACCCGTGAATCCCTCCAGGCGGTGCCGTTTGCCTTCCGTGAAGCCTGCTGGAACATGGGCGCCACGCGCTGGCAGACGATCCGACGCGTGGTTTTACCCAATGCCATCAGTGGCATTCTTACCGGGGTTATTCTCGAGGTATCGCGCACCTCGGGTGAAACCGCGCCCATCATGTTCACCGGCGCGGTATTCTTTACACCGTTTTTACCGCAGGGCATATTTGACCAGACCATGGCCATGTCACTGCATTTGTTCGTGGTCTCCACCCAGGTGCCCGGTGTTCCCGAAGACCTGCCTTACGGTGTGGCACTGGTGCTTATTGCCATGGTGCTGATTATGAACAGCCTGTCGATTGCCTTCCGTATCTACCTGCGTGGTAAAAAGAAATGGTAGCCAGCCAGCCTGGAGCAACAGACGCCACAGTGACAGGCACCACGCAAGCGGCGCCGATCAAGCTGGAAGTGCGCGACCTGAGTATTCGTTACGGCACCCAGCCTGCGCTGAGCAATGTCAGCCTGGACATCCGCGAACACGAGATTTTTGGCATCATCGGCCCGGCCAATGCGGGTAAGACTTCGTTTCTGAAAACCCTGAACCGGATGAACACCTTCAATTCCAATATGCATGTCGACGGTGAAATCCTGTTCAACGGCCTTGATGTTCGCCACCTGAAAAATGTGTATGCACTGCGTTCACGCATCGGCGTGGTATTTCCACTCCCGGTCGGTCTGCCGATGACAGTGTACGATAATGTCGCCCTCGCCCCGCGCCTGTCCGGCATTAGTAACAAGGACGAGCTCGACATTATTGTCGAACGCTGCCTCGGCCGCGCAGCCCTCTGGGACGAGGTCAAGGATCGGCTGAGTTCACTCGGCAGCCTGTTGTCGGGTGGTCAGCAGCAACGCCTGACCATCGCGCGTGCACTCTCGCAGGAACCGGAAGTGCTCATGCTCGACGAATTCTCCATCGCGGTCGACCCGGTGACCACCATGCGTATCGAAGACGTGCTCAAGGAACTGAAACAGGAAATGACTATTATCCTGGTCACCAACCTGGTCCAGCAGGCGCGGCGACTCGCCAGCAGAACCGCGTTTTTTCTGAACGGTGAATGCGTCGAAATCGGTGAAACCGAGGAACTGTTTTCCGGTGAGGTCAAAGATTCACGTACCCGCGATTACATCGAGGGTCGGTTTGGCTAAGTGCTGCACTGCCTGTGATGGCACAGCATGAACCTTGCGATTTTAAATGATCGATATAAACAGATTATGAAAACAGGACACCAGGCAGTGAGCGATAGCACGACCCAAAATGCAATCCACACCGAGCAATTGAATCTCTGGTATGGAACATTCCAGGCCCTGTTCGATATTAATCTCGACATTAAACAGGGCATCATCACCTCGCTGATCGGACCCTCGGGTTGCGGCAAGTCAACTTTCCTGCGCAGCATCAACCGGATCAACGAACGCCTCGGTTATGTGCGTATCGATGGCAGTATCGATGTCTTCGGTCACAATATATACGATCCGGCAGTGGAACTCGTGCAGGTCAGAAAACAGATCGGCATGGTATTTCAGCGCCCGAATCCGCTGCCTATTTCCATCCGCGACAACGTACTGTTTGGTTATAACCTGCATTCAGCAGGCAAACGCGCAGCGCGCAGTGAACAGGACGGGATCGCCGAAGACGCCCTGCGCCAGGTGCTGTTATGGGACAAGGTCAAGGACCGGCTCGACAGCAAGGCCACCGAACTGTCACTGGAAGAACAGCAGAAACTGTGTATCGCCCGTTTGCTGCCGGTCAAACCCGGTTTGCTGCTGATGGATGAACCCTGCTCCGCGCTTGACCCCAAGGGTACCGATGCCGTGGAGGAACTGATCTGGGAACTGCGCGGCAAGTACACTATCCTCATCGTCACGCACAACATGGCCCAGGCACGTCGCGCCAGCGAAGAATGTATTTTCATGCTGATGGGCAAGGTCGTAGAACATACCGCCACCGAAGATATGTTCGTGACACCGCGTAAACAGGAAACCGCAGATTACATCGAAGGGCGTTACGGCTAGTCACACAGCGTGCCGGCAGTGCGATACCTTGTTGACTGATTGCACAACCCTGTGACCAGAGATCCCAGTTACCATCCCCTTTGTTTTACACCCCGCCTGCCGTATGCTTGCAGCCCATGTCCCGTATCCTGATAGTCGATGATGATGCCGCCATTCGTGAAATGGTCGGCATGGCCCTGAGCCGCGCGGGTCATGAAGTGCTGCAGGCCGAGAACACTCTCGAAGCGCGCCGGATTATTGCTGCTAAAAAACCTGACCTGATTCTACTCGACTGGATGCTGCCGGGACAATCCGGTTATGAATTTGCACGCCAGTTGCACGATGACAAGGTGTCGCCCGGCCTGCCAGTCATCATGCTGACCGCACGTGACCAGGAGGTCGACAAAATCGCTGCGCTCGAAGCCGGTGCCGATGATTATGTTTCCAAACCTTTTTCGATCAGTGAAC
>CAWKAL010000095.1:0-12055 GCA_963847575.1 uncultured Gammaproteobacteria bacterium | reverse complement strand
TTCATGGTGGTGGTGCTGACATTGTTCCTCTGCATGGGCAGTGTGCTCACCACGTATACGACACAACAACCCTACGTGCAATCACTTGCAGGCACTATCCTGGTGGCCGCGGCGTTCCTGTTTGCACTGGCCATATTGTGGGCACCGCGTGCCGGGTTCACCGGGCTGGCGCAACTCTGGGAAAAATACCTGCTCAACATCGGCGGCCCGTTTGAGCAATGGCTGGCAAAACTCTCGGCGCTCGAGGCCAATACCAGCATCAAGCCGGATGACTTTCTCGAAGCCAGTATCGATTTTTTACTCGATCGCCACTGGATAGCCGGCATTGAGTGGGAAACACAATATCAAAAACACCACAAAGGCGAACAGAGTAACCACACGGTGGCTTACACTGACAAAACACTAAGCTTGAAACTGGATGCATACAGCCCGATCGGTCCGGCATTGTTACTGCACACCAAGCTGTTACTCAGTGTTATTACGTTTTATTACAACGCCAAGTTGCAGGAGCAGCAGTTAATTAAACAGGCGCATTTACGCGCGATTTATGAAACCGGCTCCAAGCTGACACATGATATCAAAAACATCCTGCAATCCACCCAGACGCTCACCCAGGTCATGCAGGACAAGCAGCATCGCACTGAAGATGTCGCCGAGTTATTGCGCAAACAACTGCCCTTACTGACCCAGCGACTGAAATCCACCCTGGAAAAACTCAGTACACCGAGCACAACTGCATCGACCAGCATCAGTGTTCATCAATGGTGGCAGCAGTTTAAAGACCGTTACGCAGGCAGGGAGATATCTTTCGAAGACACTATCGAACATGACTGCCAGATACCCTACGAAACTTTTGACAGCATCCTCGAAAACCTGTTACAGAATGCACGCGAAAAACGCATACACGAACCCGGTATTACCATATCAGTCAGCATGAGTTGCAAACAAAGCACAGGTGCATCAATGGTGTCGCTCAAGGTGTGTGATTCAGGCTCAGCTATAAGTGATGATATTAAGCAGCAATTATTTCGCGAACTACTGCAATCCGAATCGGGTTTTGGTATTGGTTTATACCAGTCGCGGCAGCAGGCTGAACGCAATGGTTATAGTTTGAGTTTGAGTGAGAATACACCCGGGCAGGTTTGTTTTATGCTGGAGAATACCTTTAAAGTTACCGGGTGAGAATTATCAGGGAAGCAGCCCTGCCTCTACCATCTTCGCTTTCAGTTCGTATTCGGATAGCCAGATTAATAAATCATCAAACTCACCTACGGCTGCATTGACACCGGCCTCGGTTTTTTGAGCGCGACATATATAACTGATCTGCACCATCGGCATTTTCAACTTCGTCTATATTTGCCACTGGAACCAGCCGGGGTGAACACGTTTTGTACGTTTAATGTTCCGTAACCATTCTTTCCGTGCGATGTCATTACTGCTATGGCATTCGTACTCAAATCATTCACAAACGTACCCGACCTGGTTTGTATCGTGCTGGCAGTGCCAGCGACAATGGCGTCTGTCGCCAGCGTGAATCCATTCGTATTCATATAGCTCGGGCTTACCCAGTAAGTATAACGGTTGTTCCAGGCATCACTGAATCCGAGCCCAAGTGTTTGCCAGGGCAAGTTACCAACATATACATTGTTATCGCACGCAGTGGGATCTGCGGGATCAATATCTGCGAGGCCATCATTCGGCAGGTTTGGCGCCGTGACATCCAGGAAACTTCTGAGATCGGGACAGGGTAACGCCGGAAATGGCTGGCTCATGGCATAACCATACAAGGCCTGTTTTATGACCTCAAGGTCATCGGTTGTTTCAGCACGGCGTGTGGTATCGATTCTTCCACCCAGGGTAGAAAGAAAACTACCTGCGAGCACACCAACAATCACCAGCACGACTGCAAGTTCAATCAGGGTAAATCCGGAGTGTCTCTTTATAAACATTCGACCACGCTCATATCTGGCCTGATGCAATACAGGATATCATTACTGTCCGCACCCGATATTGCATAGGCTTCGTTACCGGCGTCGTTTGGAAACCCGTTTGCTCTAAGTTCTTCGAGATAGTTAATGACATCGTCCTTGTCATCGATAGCATCGAGCGCCAATGCCCCGTCAAATGGTGGCGCATAGCGTTGCTGTCCCGGTCGCTTCAAGCCTGCAAAAATCACTACACCTGCATAATCGACGCCACCCACTTGTTATGCAATCACCCGCACATGGTACGAACTGTTGCAATGTCGGGATTATGTGCTTTTGAAATGGCGTAAAAAAAATGGTCTTTCCAGTTCTGCCAACGATCGTGGAAAGCACCAATATCTCCACCCCCGTCATTTGAAAATCTTATATCATCAAAACCAGCCGTTGACGTTAGTTCGAGTCCGTCGCAATAGAGATTTTTGAAAATTTCATCATTATCGCTTGAATTAGCCAATTCTGTATGCGCGCGACCGACATCATAGGGTAAACGACCTGCATAGCCGGCAGCAAAATTGCCACTGTCATCATAGTCGTAGCTATTGCGGTATTCTTTGCCTGCTAGATTCGAGCAGCGCCGGCATCGGCAGATGGTTTGTATTTTCTTTACCGAACTCGGCAAAACACAACGCCAGCGCTTCTGTCAGCTCCCGCATACGATTGTCAAACTCCGTGCTGGTAATCGTGCTTTGCAATGCATCCCAGAACTCGTTGTATGTAATTGTCACCAGCCTGTCATTCACCGGATTCGCTTCTGTATCTGATCCCGGGCTCATTTGTACAAAACGGTCGATGACATTATCTACGCCGGTATTAATCGCTGCATTATCAGTAATTCCATTATTATCCAGGTAGGCCGCTATATTGTTGTAATCAAAACCACATACGGTCGTATCATTATTATTTCGTGCCTGCCCCGGCAACGTGCCGCCCGGTGCGATGATGACCGCAATCGGACGATCTTCTGGCGATGTCCCCTGAATAACTACCCCGCTACTATCAACAATCTGGAACTGCCCAAAACTGTCTGGATTTAACGCGGCGGGATAACTTTTTTTGTACGCTGGCGATACCGCATACAATAAACAGCTGCCGCTACTGTCTGAAAGAATATCGCTACCAACCGTGTTCCAGGGATAATAGCCGATAGCGTTTGCATAAGCATTTCCACAATTGCCGTCTTCCTGGCCTTCAGCAGGTGAATTATTGTAATCGGGACAGGGTAATTTACCGAGCTTGCCGCCTTCACCAATCAGTGTCCAGTTACTCACGGCATACGCCAGCAGTGCCTGTTTCGCATTTTTGAGTGCTGTCGCAGTGTCGTTCTGGCGCTCTATCCTGAGTTCATCGACGGATACCCTGGTCAGCAGGAAGGTACTCGCGGCCAGTATCATAATGATTGCCATGATCAACAGCACGACACCGCGCTGTTTTTTCGGTCCCGTGTGCATCAGTAACTGTCTGATATCTGACCGGTATCTTCCGACCAGACCTGGCCCGGTTTCAGGCGTACGCTTTTGTTATTCACGCTGACAGATACCTTGTTGGTATTACTGTCGATCCTGCCCGGGCTGACTCTTACGCCGCCCACGGTGTTGCTTTCGAGCGTGCTCTGGCCATTGACCCAGACCGTGCTTTTGCCACCACTGCGCGTGACAATGCCCTGCACTTTTACATCGGTCGGGCTGACCTGTTCACGGACTGAACCGATACTTTTGCCTTTGCGGAAGTTGTCTATTTTCTGCCGCTGGTTTGACGTGGTGAATAACTTGTCGAGTGCGTTTTCTTCAAACATCGCGGCTGTACTCTGCATTGAGTATGCGCATAAAAACATCATGGCGAATTTGATCACTAGTTTCATATTAACCACCTTTCTGTTCTGCTGACTTGATGGTGTACCAGCTGAGTTCACAGCTGGCTTTCATCTGGTCGAGTGATATGGTCAACGCATCTGCTTTATCTGTACCGAGGCGCTCAACATCACATTTATCGATGGCGAACAGGCCTTTGGCCTTGTCCTGCAAACCTGTGACCAGTGCGAACAAATCGCCTTCGTGACCCATGCTGATATCCAGTGTCATTATGCTGCGGTATAAATCCAGCCCGGTGTACATCTCTCTTATTTTCGGGCTTTCAACTTTCTTCTGGCTAATGACCGAATATTTAACCGACGGCATGCCTCTTGATTCAGACACGTACTGAATAGTCTCAAACCAGCTCAGCCGGTCTTCGTTACCGACCACGCCTTTTCGTACCAGGTCGAGATAACTGCGTTCGTATTTATCGACGATTTTGTCGCTCTCGCGCGAGCCATCTATTTTACTTTGCCAGATACGCATTGCGCGTTTGGCAGAACGCTCGCTGTCATTGGAATCAGTTCTGTACATTAGCGAAAAACTCACCGCCAGTATGGCAATGATCATGACACTGCTAAATATAATCAGCGCGGGTTTAGTCTGTGCGGGAATTGAATTAAACATGACTGACACCCTTCATCACAATGCGAATCGAGAACACGCCACGCCTGTCCTGTTTTCCTGCGTCGGCGTCAATAACGCCGCTTTGTGCGGTAAATCGTTTGTCAGATCGAACTTCTACCGGCATTTCAAGCGCTTCAACGGTTTCAATACGCTCATGCTTCAATAATGCCAGCACGATATTATTCACCTGTGCTACTGAGCGGCCGTAGTCGCTGCTATCAACTGGAATTTTTCCGGAGACAACTGCCACATGGTGCATCGGATCGGGTGATGCGATATCGGGCTTGCTTTGTGCGGCGGTATTACCTGCGGTTTCTGAATGTTGTTCCAGCTGCCACTGGATGCGATTGATTTCAACGTCCCTGAATTGTGGCCGGCTCATGATCTTGCTGAGCTCGATGTATAAGTCCAGCGGTGACACTGTTGCGTGTTGTTCAATCGTGTTGACCAGGTCGACCGCTGCATTCATGCTTTTTGCATTTTGGAACACGGCTTCGTAAGTAGAGAATTTTTCACTGTATACTTTTTTATAGCCGGCTTCCTGCTGCCTGAGCAATTCGACGGAACGGTTCGATTCTATCGCGCTGGAAATATTATCTTCGGTAATCACCGCCGCAATCAGTAATACAATGACGCTGACAGCATAAAGCGACGCTGACGCCAGCGCATAATAATATCGCCTGAAATCATCATGTTTTCCATAATGCCCGGTGGTGAATAACTCGGACATGCATAGCCATGCATATATCGCATCGGCGAACCTGCTTTCGATATTTTTCAGGCCGAGTTTTTTATGTATGTCTTCTATTCTGTGTAATCGAAATGCCCAGGAGCCGCCTGCTTCAAATGCATTATGCAATGAATCTGACTGCACTTCGGAGCACAGCATGATGACCTGCAGTTCTTCCTGTTCACCGATCAGGCGTTGATTTCGTAGAAATGTTGTTGTCCTGCTGATTTCCGGATGTGCAAATTTTCCAATGTTTGTAATGTTACTGGCATCCTGGTTAATCACCGACTGGCGGCTGGAAATCATTTTGCCGTTTCTGAAGAAGGTCTGGCGTAATGTGCTGTTGACCTGCTGGCTCACCAGTAATACAGGGCCTTTTTTTGCATCGAGCAGCCCCAACAGTTTTTCGCTGATTAGCGGCAGGGTCCAGATTCCGGACAGGGGCGTTTCTGTGCGTTCGATCACGTCCAGCCAGGGACTGAGTAATCCCGGATCGGTGATTGCACCGAGTAAAACCCGGTCATCCTTGCGGCCGGTTTTTTCCCGTCCAATCACCCTGTGGTAGGTAAACTGCCTGCTGGCGCGGTAATAACGGTCGAGTATTCGGCCCACCACAGCCTTGCGGTCTTTGCCGTATACATGTGGGATAGTTTCCTGGCGGAAATCTTCTTCGATGACATCAATCAGCAGCTTTGTTGCCATGCATGCTGACTGTTGTAGATATTGTTCAAACTTATCCAGTCCGGCTGAATCCGGTTCGAAAGAACAGGCACCGGCAAAATTTTTGCCCTTCCAGTGCATCACGGTAAAACGGTGTCCTGTAAAATAGAATATTCGCTTCATTGCCCGCCCCTTAAAGTTTTACACCGGAAACGGCGTCATACACGGGCCCGAGTACTGCCATCATTATCCACATCATGATTCCACCCAGCACTATCGTCAGCACCGGCATCATCGCGGGTTCGATTTTTTCTATCGACTCACGCACTTCACGATTGTAGAAATAGCTGACATTCAGCAAGGCTTCATCCATCGCACCGGTGTCTTCACCGATTTTGAGCATGCGCACGATCATCGACGGGAACACCCCCGTACTGAAAAAACTCTCGCTGATTTGTGTACCGTCTGAAATTTGCGCGCGCGCACTTCTGATCGAATTTTCCAGCACAAGATTATCGACCATGTCTTCAGATATACGCAGCGCATCGAGCACGGTAATACCCGAGCTGTACATCATTGCAAAATAATTCGCAAACCGCGCCAGTTTAATTTTCATCATCAGCGGGCCGAACAACCACAGTTTTAACTTGACCCCGTCCATGATCAGGCGCGCTTTAATATTATGGGCCGTTAAATATTTCAGCGCAAAAACGATTATAACTGGCGCTGCAAAAATGAGGTACCAGTAATCTACAAATATTGCAGACGCAGAAATCAGGATTTTTGTATGGGTGGGGATTTCACCGCCAATATTTTTTATGAAGGGAATGAGTTGCGGCATCAGGTAGATCATCAAAAAACTGACCACTGCCAGCACGACCACCGAAACAATAGTCGGGTATATCATGATCCTGCGGGTATGCGCTGCAAGCTCATCCTGCCAGCGCAAGGTTTCTGCCAGGTCTTTTAACACTTCTGCCAGGCGTCCGGTTTCTTCACCGACGCGCACCAGTGTCACGTACACCTTGTCGAATATCTGTTTATGGTCTGACAGGGCGAGGGATAATGTTTTGCCGCCTTCGATGTCATCAATGATGGTTTGCAGCACATCGGTAAAGCGTGAGTAGTCCATGCTGTCACGCACATCGCGCAGACTGTCGAGCAGGGGCACGCCGGATTTTAATAATTGCTCGATGTGAAAGGTAAAGTTGATCAGTTCCCGGCGCGAGATGGTTTTACGGCGGAGGAATGATTTTGAAGCCTTGCTATGCTCGACATAACTCAACAGGTCGAAACCCATGCTGCCGAGGCGCTTTTCCAGTTCCATCGGGTTACTGGCAATCATGGTGTCGGCCCTGACTTTGCCGACGGTATCAATGGTTCTGAACTTGTACTCGGGCACCTTATACCAGCCTCTGTGTCAGGTCGATGACGCGCGATACTTCCTGCAGCGATGTCTGTCCTTCAAGCACCCGGCGCACTGCATCATCGGCCAGGGTTTTATAACCCAGGCCCTTGGCGCAGGCTTTTAATTCACCCAGGGTGGCGCGCTTGGCGATGAGTTCATCCAGGTCATTGTCAATCCGCAGCGCTTCGACGACCGCAACGCGCCCCTTGTAGCCTGTGCCACCACATTCCGGGCAGCCCTTGGCTTCGTATATAGTTAATTTTTCATTGATGTATTCGACGCCGAGTAGTTTGCGCTCGACGTCTCCCGCCATGGTCGATTGCTTGCACTTAGTGCACAGCAGCCGAATCAGGCGCTGGCTGATAATGCCGATAATATTGCCGGTCATGATGTCTGGCAGTACGCCGATGTCGAGCAATCGCGGCACGGCGCCAATCGCGGAATTGGTATGCAGGGTCGACAATACCTGGTGACCGGTCATGGCCGCACGAAATGCCATTTCGGCGGTGTCTTCATCGCGAATTTCACCGACCAGGATAATGTCCGGGTCCTGGCGCATCATGGAACGAATACCGGTGGCAAAATCCATGCGCGCAACTTCATTCACCGAAGTCTGGCGAATCATGTCGACCGGGTATTCCACCGGGTCTTCCAGCGTCATGATGTTGACCTGTTCGGATTTAACGTGATTGAGCAGCGAATACAGGGTGGTGGTTTTGCCGCTACCGGTCGGCCCGGTGACCAGGATAATGCCTTCGGGACGCGCCATCATCAGGATCAGTGCATTCAGCGTGTCTTCATGCAAGCCCAGCTGATCCAGCGGCACAATGCCTTTTGCGCGATCGAGCACACGCAGCACAATATTTTCACCGTGCGTAGTCGGTTGCGCCGAGACACGAAAATCGACCCGGTGGCCCTGTACCTGCAGGCTGAACCTGCCGTCCTGCGGGATACGCGTTTCGGCAATGTTCATGCCGGACATGACTTTCAGGCGCACCACGATCGCTGACCAGTAATCTTTGTGCAGGCTGCGTATCTGTCGCAGCACGCCGTCAATGCGATAACGTAAACGCAAAAAACCGTCTTCGGGTTCAAAGTGAATATCCGAGGCGTCGCGTTTGACCGCGTCGGCCAGGATTGCATCGACCAGCCGTACCAGCGGCTGGCTGTATTCATCATCGATTGCATCCAGGCTCTGGTAATCAATTTCACCGGTTTCGATTTCATGCAGAATGCCGTCGACCGAGAGCTCATAGCCATACGTACCGCCGTACTTGCGCTTCGCCACTTCGTTCAGACCTGCTGTTGCTCATATCATTTTTCTAAAAACTTCGTGTCTACTGTGGGTAATATTCGGTACGAATAGCTTGGTGCCGTCTGGCTAACTAATTTGGCTTTTTTAATTCTTTTAATTGTTTATGCAACTTCAAAAAATCCCTCGACCATTCAATACAAGAGGGTCCAGATACATTTCCAGGTTGTAAAGCGTTAACTCAGAAGTAAAATGGGGATCATTGTACCTGTTCAAGGATTCATCTGCTTTATTCGTCGGTTCCAGTTTGGTAAAAGACAACAATTCCTTATTATCCTTGATAGGAACGGCCTCTTTCGGAACATTCATTTCCAACCATATCTTGAAGTGCCTCAATGTCTGTAAGCAATTGATCAATATATCCAACTTTATCCTCGTTCCTGAGTAAGCTCTTTTACATTCAACTCCCCCATAATAAGTGGTCTATTAAACGTATAATCTTCGAAATATAATCCAATACAGAAGTAAATCCTAGCACACGGATAAATATAATATTCTGGTAAAGGGGCGTGGTTTTTATTGTTTAATTTAGCTGCGTTATGTCCTCAAAATTTCCAAAAAAAGAAAAATTAAAAGGTCAAGCCTTATTCGTGAGATTTTTGAAGAAGGAAAATCTATTTCCAGCTATCCTTTAAAGCTAATCTATTTGGAAATAAAAGTCCCGGTCAAAACAAAAATTCAATATAATATACATGCCAAAAGAAATTTTAAAAGTGCAGTCAAAAGAAATAGAATTAAAGACTGTTAAGAGAAAGCTACAGGCTAAACAAAGAACAAAACTTTTAACAACATCAAGGGGGAGGCTTTAGTTGCTCTTTTATACCTTGGAAAAGAAATGCCTGGATACGAAGAAGTAGAATTGAATATGCAGGTAATTCTACAGAAATTTGCAAAGAAATTACCCTAATCAAAAAGACTATTAAATAAAAAAGTGCTGATACCGACGCTAGCGGTTGTCATGCTTATCGTTGGAACTGGTTTTAAAAGTCATTTTTTGAAATTGCTAAACAAATAAATTTTTACCACCTTGTTTAAGGAGTTAAATATGAATTATGTAGATGAAACCAACCCTGCAGAGCTTATGGATACCGCCATAAAGTATATTGTTGGATGATCTGGACCCTTATACTAAATTCCTGAATGAACAGGAGTTAAGGCTCTAAATTGAACTAATGCAAGTGTTCCGGTATTGGATCTTTAGTCCGGTTACAGTCGTAGATGAACTGGTAATTATTGAACCATACAAGGCTCTAAAGGGCTAACGCAGGTTTAAAAGCTGGAGATGAAATCATCAAAATTGGAGACCTGTCGTTTAATTCTCAAAGATGATGCAAGTAGATGGCCTCCACTCCGCGCTCCGCCTACCTCCTGGACCCGGACGCGGTCGGCCTCCTCGACGAGGAGGAGCGCGCCTTGAAGGCCCACCTGCTCGAGCTCATCGACGCGCTTGAGACCGACCCGCGCTTCGCGGAGCCGTTTCGTGCTGCCGGCGCGGATCGCCACCCTGCCCTCAGCGGCTGAGGGACGCTCCTCGGTCACCTCGGGTGGCGCGCGGCGCGCAAACCGTCGCGCCCGCGCGACTCGCGCGGCCATCCACCGCAATGATGAAAATGGAGACCGCCCTCGGCTGCCGGTATTGCTGCTCCCGGTACACATAACCGCCAACTTCAAGGTCGTCTCCATGTAGACTCGGCAACCGGCAGTTGGAGATCATCCGTTTCGCACCCAAATCGGCGAGAAGCAATCTTGGCCCCCTCCTGCATGATCGGCCATCCGTAGTTGAGCCCACCATCAGAAACGGCAGCCACATCGGATTCTCCTCCCACCGGTTCTGCCCGACATCACCAATGTCGACGAGATCCTGGTCGAAGGAAGGCACCAGGTTCCGAGGAGCCCATAACCCGCCTCGGTCGCCACCATCAACGAACGGGTTGTCGGGCGGTATCGCATAGACAAGTCCCCCGACCGGGTCACCGCCGTCCACATCGAGGCGGAGCGGATGAGCCCCAGAACCGTGTCGGGTCTCTGGCCACTCTACAGCGACAGATCGTGACCTCCTGGCGCAAGCCGATCAAGGTGGCATCGATCAAGGCCAGCATGCCACCGTTGTCGTTCTCCGGCGGGTCGGTCGAGCCAAGATCAACCCGGCCCGTTTCGGATCGGCAAGGTCAGGGTTGTTGCCGGTCCGGTACTCGAAAATCTTGGTGTCGCCGAACATCCAGTACTTGTGCGCATGGTAACCGAGGCAACATCATCGCGATTCGATGCCACTGAACCGGTCGGTCAAGTCGCCCACGAACACCCAGATCTCCTCGTCGCGTGCAATCCCGGTGAATGGGTCTGCGGCGGCCGGCCACCCCGAGCAGCCGCTCGGGAAGCGTTTGTCGAATCCCAACTGGCCGACATGACCCGCGACTGCAGCGATCGTTCGGGCCCGCCTGTAGAAAGTCCCCGAACAGGACTCAGACCAACCGGTAGTGTGCAATCGATGGTCGCCAAGCCGGTGATCCGCCGGGCTCGCCGAGTCCCCTTCGGATCAACGCGGTCAACGGCATCGACCTCGAAGTCGAACCCGGTCAGTCATTCGCAATGCTGGGTCCCGACGGGGCCGGAAAGAGCAGCACTATGAAGATGATTCCCGCGTAGAGCCCGATCACGCTCGGCGGACTGTGGGGGTACTCGGGGGCGCAGCACGGTGACCGAGGGACCATCGATCAGGGCCAGGTTGAGATGGTCCCCCAGGAGGACGAACACGACAGCCAGCTCACTCTTCGAAGACATTCGCCATCGTCTACGCCGCTACTTCGGGCTTTCCTGGGCGCCGGCGCGGCAGGCGGCGAGTTTCTCTCGCTCGCCCGCTCGACCAAGCCAAGGATCGAGTCAGCTCCCTCTCGGGAGGTGGACGCATCGCTCCCGATCGCCCGGGCGCTCGTCCAACGACCTAGACGCATCATATTCTTGACGAGCCGACAACCGGTCTGGACCCCGGCTCACCGTGCTCGGAAGCACCTCTACCAATTGAAGGAACGAGGGATAGTGCCTGCTGCTCGCCACCGCCTACATGGACGAGGCCGAACCGTTGGCCGACCGGCTGGTGCGGTATCGGCCAGAAGGCAAATCGTGGCGGAAGGCTCACCGTCGAGTATTTCATCACCGACACATCGAGGGAGGTGTTGGAAGTCCGATTTGCTGCGCGGCGTAACGCCTCGCGGACCTGGGACTTCGCGCCGGAAGGCCGACCGAAGCCCTCGTCTACCGACGACGGCGAAAGGGACCATGGCCAAGTTGGTCAACGCCGGCCACCGCCACTTCGACCTTCTACCAAAAAGGGCCGGCCTGGAGGATGTCTTTCTCGCCCTCACCGGTCGGACCCTGGCTGGAGGTCAAGGATGACGGCAACGACAACCTCTGCCCTGTCACCAGCGGAAGCGCGGATCGAGCGGGTCGGGCTCGGCCTGGTTCACTTTCTCGAGCACTTCCTAC
>CAWKAL010000094.1:0-6855 GCA_963847575.1 uncultured Gammaproteobacteria bacterium | reverse complement strand
AACACACTGGGGAAATGGTGACCCGGCGTGTGTGAATTAATGAGAATACTATGAAATTTAAAATTATCACAGCCGCAATGCTGACCGTGTTTTACCTGTTAACCGGCGGAGCGCTGGCGGCTGACAACTTTCATACCACGGCGCGAGGTGCGCAGTATAAAGAACTGAAGACTGGCGTGGGTGAAACTGCGCAACACGGTGATATTGCTACCATGCATTTCACAGGCTGGCTGGATGACAAAGGCACGCAAGGAAAAGAACTCTATAATACACGCAGAGAAGGCAGGCCAGTATCCTTCGTTGTTGGCACAAATAAAATAATGCAGGGCTGGAGCGAAGGTGTTATTGGCATGAAGAAAGGTGGCAAGCGTTTGCTAATGGTTCCTCCTGCGCTGGGCTATGGCGCAAAAGGTGTACGGGATGCAGTGCCGGCCAATGCCAGCCTGCTATTTGTGATTGAATTAGTAGACCTGGAAAAAGCAAGGTGAGAAAAAAATTTTCTAAAACACTTCCCACGGATAACCAATAATAATCGACACTTCTGCACCTTCATCGCCGGTCGCGACATCTGCCCTGAAAATTAATCCCGATTTTGTGACCAGGCGTGCGCCGATGCCATAGGATTCGCGCATGTTGCCCCAGAGTTCATCACGGCTGTCCGAAATGGCGCCACGCTCGTAAAACCCGGACAGCTGTATCGAAGTGCGTATGTCTTTTGCAATCAGAAAATCGAACGGTTTGGTGCCTTCGATAATATTCCAGCGATATTCCATGCCAATGAAGCGAGCATGCGAGCCGTTAAATCGGCCTTCCGGGTACGAGCGCAGGCGACTGAGGCCGCCGAGTGCGCCGACTGAGCCAAACGTGTTCTGCGCCACGGTGTCATTCACAATACTCAGGCAGTCCGCCTGGTTTTGCACAGTGCCGGTGCTGCAGTCCAGCCCCAGGTCGGATTCAACGATGCTGGCGTCGGTTTGCCCGGTGCTATTGACGTGGGTGTCTGCATGAAAATAATTTAATGCCAGCGTGTCGCGCTCGCCAAAGGGAATATAGCCTGTCAGGTTGAATTCGATGATATCGTAGTCGGGGTCATCATCGTTATCTGGCGGTGAATGCCATACACTCGATTCGAAACGCAGGCCTTGCCTGGGATCGATGTAGTCATCCGTCAGGTCGAGACGTATGCCGTAGGTATATGAATCGGATTTGTTAAGTTCAGAATCAACAGCGGCCTGTATCAGGTTGCCGTCGCGATCGCGTATCGCCGCGAGTCTCGCCTTGTTTTTAAATACCAGTCCATAAAATTCAAAGCGCCGATCAAATGCGGTGTATGTCAGGCGCGCACCGGTAAAATCACTGCGGTCGAGTTCGGCAAGCACATAGTCATCTTTCGAGGTCAGCATGCCGCGCTGAGCATAAACCTGTGAAGTCGCCTTGTTAAAACTGGTCGCGGACAAATCAAGAATGAGTTTTTTATCCAGCAGGTGTATTTCTGTGCCGAATAATCCAAAACCCTTGATGTCGCCAGTGGCAGCGAAGCCATACACATCTGCGTAGGTATGGTTGATGTTGGTCATCGCGCCGACAAGAATCAGGCCACTGCCCAGCCCGGGAATACTGTAAGGCGTGGGTACGATGTAATAACCGGGATCTGACAGAAACTGGTCTTTGCGGCGTTCAGGCAGTTCGATGGCGAGAGCACTGGTGAACTGTTATGCACCCAAGCAGCAGGCTAGCCAGGTTGCGATATAAAGGTTTCATGGGCAAACAGTACATTGGTATTCGGTATTACCTTTGAACGGGCGGTGTCTGTCGAGTAATGTGTTGAATAACAGTCGATCTTAAGCCAGCAGGGGCGGCGCCCGGGTGCCGGCACCGCCCCTGTGGTTATTCATCGTGGCTTAATCAGTAACCGGGAACTGTGCCGGCATCATCACGAATGGTTTCAGCGCATACCCATCCCCAGGACTCCAGTTTAGCGACCAGGCCCCTGGCTTTTTCATCACAATATTCGCCATCAAAGTCAGCATTCCACAGGACCTGGTTTTCAACGCCCTCAGTGGGTTTCTTGTAAACAACATTGCACGGTGCCGGGGCGGACGTGCTGCGCACGACATGAACTTCGCGGACCAGGTTGTCATGGCTGCAGCTCCATGTGTCTGCATACGCGCCGACAGGTGCGGCGAGCAGGGCGACTGCGAGAATTTTAAAACTGTGTTTTATCAGGTGCATAGTACTGTCCTCTCCGATTGTGATAGATCTAAGGTAGTTTGAGCAAGACTGTATCTTGTATCAAATTTGATACTGCTGCAATTGCAAAAAATCGCTGAAAATCATGGGCGGGACACATGGTTGATATAGAGGCAGTCGATATAAGTATCAATAATGACTGCTGATTAGCTGTTCGTCAGATTACGAGACAACTAATTGATTGTCGCGCTAATCCAGTCGAGCAGCATCGATGATTGAGGCTGGCATAAGGCTACCGAATATCTGATAATACTGCTCATCACAAACGCTACAGGGATCTCGTGTGTACAAGTCAGTCGTGTTATTTTTCCTGGTTTTGCTCGTCAGCGGATGTTCTACCATTCAAAGCCTGCTGGGTGTGGATTACAGCAGTCAGCAAAGATCAGTCAGCAGCGTAGTCGAATACCTCTATCCCAACCAGCGTGACGAGGTGATAGTTGAAACCCGGATACCTGAACTGGTATTGCCACTCAAAGTTGGCATCGCCTTTGTCCCCGATAGCTGCGGATCATTTCGGCGCCACGATCTGAACGAGGAACTCAAACGTGAGTTATTGAGCAAGGTGGCCGATCGCTTCAATCAACGAGACATTATCAACAAGGTCGATGTCATTCCCTCCGGTCTGCTACAAAGAAAAGGCAGTTTTAGTAACCTGCAACAAATCAAAAAAGACCTCGATATC
Source organism: uncultured Gammaproteobacteria bacterium (assembly GCA_963847575.1). Classification (GTDB taxonomy): domain Bacteria; phylum Pseudomonadota; class Gammaproteobacteria; order SZUA-229; family SZUA-229; genus JASBSR01. The sequence goes on along the minus strand of CAWKAL010000094.1, from coordinate 3,923 downwards.
GATGTTGTCGTACTGCTGTCCTACGACCAGGTGCAATACACCGAGCGCAACGCGATGTCACTGGCATATCACTGGACCATCGTCGGCCGTTATGTATTCAAGGGCGATAAAAACGATACCATTACGATGGTTGACGCAGCAGTCTACGATATAGACAGTGAAGAACTCCTGTTCAGATCAGAGGCGACCAGCAATGTTCAGGGTGACTCGGCCAGTGCATTCGTCGCAGAAGAGTTGCGTGCACGATCACAGCGCGGGTTTGAGCTGGCAATCGATGAGCTGGCCAAAATTATCGACTGGGACTTATACAAATTTAAACAAAAAATAAAGAAAAAAGAAGTAAATGTGAAAGTGTCATATCGAAGTGGCAGGGGCGGTGGCAGTATGCATTTTATATTCTTATTTGCGTTCGCGTTTGCACTTGGCATGCGTTGTATTAAATATAATTCAAGTACCAGAAATAACGATAGTTTATAGCCTGGGCGATATTCATTCGATGAAGTGCGACTGCGGGTTAAACCGGTTTGTTATCAGAACTCATCAACGGTATAGCGTTGTATCTGCATATTCTCGCTCCAGTAGTTTTTTGGCAGGCCTGCCTTTAGCTTCAGGTGATGAATAAATTCAGCCTTACTATCTATTGATTCCCAGACAGAGGGAAGAAAGGTCGCTCTTCTGGTTTCTTCCTGCAGAATAATGCCATCGATACCTGGCCTGAGCTGGCAAATCAGGTCCTGTTCGGAATCAAAAGCCATATCTTCAGGTGAGTTGAGTATTGAGATATGAATTGAAAGCGCTGCGAGCTCGGTTTTATTTAATGGTTCGAAGCGACTGTCATGGAAGGCAGCGGCGTAAGCATTGTGTGCGATGTCTTCTGCCAGTGGCCGAACCGGTGAGAGCGTTCCGATGCAGCCGCGTAAGCTGTCATGCGTTTTCAGGGTGACAAAGGTTGCGCGCTTTTCGCATAGCGGTTGATCATATTCTGCGAGGTCAATCACAGGCTCACGACCGTCTATTAGGCCATGTTCGATGGACTGGTATGAAATCTCGTGAAGTGTTTTTTTGTGTCGATCGCTCAGCATCACTAATCTGTGTTTATGTTTCTTCGAACATCCATGCACCGTAACCGACCACGCGTTCCTTGCTGCCGGCAGTGTCACCTGAATTGCGCAAGTCGAGCGTGGTAACGCGCAAATGCCTTTCCCTGGCCGACTCAAGCAGGCCAATCACCGGGTTGCGACCGCAGGCGTCATCGTATTCGATCGCCTCGGTGTCCAGGTTTTCGATCGCAGCACAGGTTTTTGCATCCATGGTTCTTGCTGTTGCGTAATCATGGTAATGGCTAAGATCTGAAGAAATTACAATCAGGGTTTCCTCGCCACCCCATAAAGCTTCAATGACCTCGTGCACTTCATGCGCACGGGTGTCGCCTACCACGATGGGAACAATGGAAAAGCTGTCGAGCATTTCCTGTAAAAACGGCAATTGTACTTCCAGGCTGTGTTCCTGTTGATGAGATAGGTCATATTCCTGTACCTGGGGAAGTTGTAGTATTTTATTGATAGCTTCGCGGTCAAGTGAGATGTTGCCCAGCGGCGTTTCGAAGTAATCGACGCCGGGCACGGCGAGACCGCGCAGCGGTACCCGGTGGCTCGGGCCCAGCAGGACTACGCGTTTGATCGTGTGCCTGGCATGGGCTAACTGGGCGTAGGCCTGGGCAGCGATCGGGCCTGAATACATGTACCCGGCGTGGGGCACAATGAGCGCCTTGGGCGCATGATCACCGGAAGGTGCTGTAGCGATATATTGCTGAATGTCGTGATGCAGGGCCGCAGCATCACCCGGGTAGAAAAGATTTGCAACAGCAGCAGGTCGTATGTTCATGATAGTCCTCCGCATTTATATTATGCGTCGATTGAGCGTAAGTTGTACAGCGTTGGACAAACTGAGGTATCAAAAGTGACACATGAAAAAGAATTAATATCGCTTGCTGACCCAGGCGTAGTGCCAACAAAATACTGGCACCGACTGGATGACGGTCGGGTGCAGTGCGATCTATGTCCACGCGAGTGCAAATTACACGAGGGCCAGCGCGGCCTTTGCTTTGTGCGTGCCTGCGTCGACAGCCAGGTTGTGTCGACTACCTACGGCCGATCCAGCGGTTACTGTATCGACCCGATAGAAAAAAAACCCTTGAACCATTTTTTACCGGGGACCTCGGTGCTGTCATTTGGCACAGCGGGATGTAATCTTGCGTGCAAATTTTGCCAGAACTGGGATATCAGTAAATCGCGTGAGCTGGATACGCTGATGGACCAGGCCAGTCCGCAGACGATTGCCAATGCCGCTGCGCGACTGGATTGCAGAAGCGTGTCGTATACCTACAACGACCCGGTAATATTTCACGAATACGCAATTGATGTGGCGCTAGCCTGTAAAGAAAAAAACATCAAATCAGTCGCAGTCACTGCGGGCTATGTCTGCAAGGAACCACGGATCGAATTTTATAAGCACATGGATGCGGCCAATGTCGACCTCAAGGCATTTACTGAAAACTTTTACTGGAAGATTACGGGTTCGCATTTGCAGCCGGTGCTGGAAACCATCGAATATATTGTGCACGAAACCGATGTCTGGCTTGAACTTACCACCCTGCTGATACCCGGCCAGAATGACAGTGACCAGGAGCTGGAAGAAATGACCCAATGGGTCGTCGAAAAACTGGGCCCTGGTGTGCCGATGCATTTCACAGCGTTTCATCCGGATTACAAAATGACTGACATTGCCAGCACGCCGCTGGCGACATTGCAGCGCGCCAGGAAAATTGCGATGAAGAACGGCGTGCGCTATGCCTATATTGGCAACGCGCATGATGTCGAAGGTGACAGCACCTATTGCCACAACTGCGGCACGCGCCTGATCGAGCGCGACTGGTATGTACTGGGTGACTGGCAGCTGGACGCAAATGGCTGCTGTAAAAAATGCGGCACCCGCTGCGCAGGCGTATTCGAAGCCGGGCACGGCGCCTGGGGCTCAAAACGCCATGTGGTCAGACTGGCGGACTATGTCGAGTAAAAAAACTAAATAGTCCACAGATGAACGCACTAAAATGCTCCCGGCATTTTAGTGCGTTCATCTGTGGATAATTGTTTTGTTATCGACGTCAACGCCAGGTACCACCTAGTAGTCCAGGTCTTTTTCGGTAAATGCGCGTTCGGGTCTGGTTTTCAGTATGCGTTGCAATATGTGGTTCATGGTGCGCACATCGTTATCGAAGCCGCCGTGGCTGGAACTGCGTGTGCCGGAGCCGCTGGATCCGTTTGAATACACCAGCGCCGGGTGCTTACCGCTAAATTCAATCTGTGCCTTGAATTTTTCCATGCCCAGGATCGGCTTTTCCTTATCACGCTCAAATGCATTGGATACAAGGTAGAGCAGTGATTTTCGGTATACGCCGGCAACAGTGTCATCCAGTTCGAGCTTGTCTTTTAAATTATATATTGTCATCTCGGTGATTCTGGCGGCATGCTTGCGTTGTAATACCGGCAGGTAATTCTTCTGGTACAGGTCAATGGCGCAGGCGGGCGCCATGAGTGAGCAACTCGAAAACGTGATCTGTTTGCGTTTTAATACATCCAGCATGTGCGCGAGCACGATGGCGCCGGTGCTGTGGCCAGCAATATGGATTTTTATATTCGCCCCGGTGCGTTTGAAATGCCCGATAAAACGATTGAGTGAATCAGTGCCGGCGCCTCTCGACATAAATGCATCGTTGGCATCGCGTTTCATTTCATCCCACAGCAGTGTACCGGGCCTGCGCAGCAGGCCTTCCATAAAGCGGTCAGTCCAGTCGGTGAAACCGCCAACGCGTGCTTCTGCCTGCAGGTCTTTGCGCCAGATCAGGTCTTTGAGTTCCTCCATTA
>CAWKAL010000093.1:0-32688 GCA_963847575.1 uncultured Gammaproteobacteria bacterium | reverse complement strand
CCGAGCTTGATCAGCGACGGAAACTGGAACAGCAGTTGCAGCAGGCCGGCGGCGAACACCCCCCATGCCAGTGCCATCAGTGGTTCGTCGAACATCGGCGCCAGCCACCAGGCCGCGCCAATCAGGCACAGGTTGAGAATCACCGGGGTAAACGCCGGCACGCCGAAGCGGCCATAACTGTTGAGGATACCGCCGGCAAACGCCACCAGCGCGATAAAGAACAGGTAGGGGAAGGTGATGCGCAGCAGTTCGGCAGTGAGCGTGAAACGGTCGGGTTCGTCGCTGAAGCCGGGGGCGAACACATAGACCAGTCCCGGCGCAGCGAGTGAGCCGATAATCGTGATCACCAGCAAAACACCGCCGAGCTTGCCGGCGACGTGATCGAGCAGGTCCTGCAGTTCAATCCGGCCGCGCTTTTCCTTGTATTCGGAGAATACCGGGACAAACGCCTGCGAAAAAGCGCCCTCGGCGAACAGCCGGCGCATGAAATTGGGGATCTTGAAAGCGACCAGGAAGGCGTCGGTACCGCCGCTGGCGCCAAACAGCGTGGCGAGCGTGATATCGCGCAGCAGCCCGAATATTCGTGACACCAGTGTCATGCCACCCACCATGATGGTGGAGTGCAAAAGCCGCGTACTCAGTGTGAATCCCCTTCAGTGCTGGTGCATGAACTACAATCGAGCGCCAATTGTAGCGAAAACTGATTGACAAAACCCTCTAAAACTGGCATTTTACGCGCTCTTTTTTCCAGACACAGGTATGCCGCCTTGGCTAATTCCGCACAAGCAAAGAAACGCGCCAAACAGGCCGAAAATCATCGCACTCAAAATGCGGGTATGCGCTCGATGATGCGTACTTACATCAAGCGTGTATACAGCGCCGTGGGCGCAGGTGACAAGTCTGCTGCCGAGACTGCCTACAAAGAAGCCTGCCCGGTCATCGACCGCATGGCCGGCAAAGGCCTGATTCATGCCAACAAGGCATCACGCCATAAAAGCCGCATGAACAACAACATCCGCGCGATGTAAGTTCTCAGCGAACAGTATTATCGAAAAAGCCGGTCACTGACCGGCTTTTTTGTTGCGTCTGAATACTAAAAGCTTAAAAGCGAAACCGCAGAGGCGCAGAGGTCGCAGAGGTAAAAACAAACATGAAAGTTAAAGCGAATAATTAAATGTCGTTATTAAGTCTCAGCTTGAATAACAAGGTTTTCCTGTCTTTAACCCCAAACGTTTTTCTCTGCGACCTCTGCGCCTCTGCGGTTCATTATTAGTTTTTAATTCTATTTACACTTGATAACCATGCTTAGACCAGCACCAGGTTGTCGCGGTGGATCAGCTCGGGTTCGTCGACGTAGCCGAGGATAGATTCGATTTTATCGCTGGCCATGCCTTTGATCTTGCTGGCTTCTTCGGCGCTGTAATTGACCAGGCCGCGGGCGATTTCATGGCCGTCATCGGCGATGCAGCTGACCAGCTCGCCGCGTTTGAAATTGCCGCTGACCTGTTTCACGCCGACCGCGAGCAGGCTGACGCCGGCGCGCAGCAGGGCGTTACTGGCGCCGGCGTCGAGCTGCAGCGTGCCGCTGATCTTGAGCTGGTTGGCCAGCCATTGCTTGCGCGCAGTGATCGGCTCGGCTTTTGCCAGCAGCAGGCTGCCGAGGGTTTCGCCGCGCGCAATTCTGAGCAATACGTTTTCCTGGCTGCCGGCGGCGATCAGGGTATTGGCGCCTGAGCGTGCCGCGCGCTGTGCAGCGCGCACCTTGGTGCGCATGCCGCCACGACCGAGTGCGCCGCCATCACCGGCCATTGTGACCAGCGCTGGATTCCCGGCCTCGGTTTCTGAAATCAGTTCGGCATCCTGGCTGCTGCGCGGGTCGGCCGTGTACAGCCCGGGTTGATCGGTCAGCAGCACCATCAGGTCGGCTTCGACCAGGTTGCTCACCATCGCCGCCAGGGTGTCGTTATCGCCGAGGCGGATTTCTTCGGTGGCAACGGTGTCGTTTTCGTTAATGATGGGAATGGCGCCGAGTTCGAGCAGGGTGTGCAGCGTGCTGCGCGCATTCAGGTAACGGCTGCGGTTGCTCAGGTCATCGTGGGTCAGCAACACCTGCGCGGTGAGAATGCCGTGCTGCTTGAAACAGGATTCAAACTGCTGCACCAGCCCCATCTGGCCGAGCGCGGCAGCGGCCTGCAGTTTATGCAGTGCGTGCGGGCGCCGCTTCCAGCCGAGCCGGGCCATGCCTTCGGCCACGGCGCCGGAGGAGACCAGTACCAGCTCCTTGCCCTGGCTGCGCAGTTCGGCCATTTGCTGTGCCCAGTTCTGGATAGCCTTGCGGTCTAGACCGCGGCCTTCATCGGTGATCAGCGAACTGCCAATTTTGACTACCCAGCGCTTTGATTGACCCAGGCTTTCACGCGTTGTCATGCTCTTGCTCTTGTTCTTGTTCTTTTTTTAATTCCAGGTGGCGCATGATGTCTTTCGCCAGCTCATCAGTGCCCTTGTTCGCCAGTGCGGATATGGTGTAGACCGGGCCCTTCCAGTCGAGCGCCTCGATAATGGCCGAGCGTTTTTCCGCCAGCGCAGCGTCATCCACCAGGTCGGTTTTGTTCAGTACCAGCCAGCGTGGTTTATCGAGCAGGTCGTCACTGTAGCGGCCGAGCTCGAGCAGGATCTTGCGCGCGCTGTCGATCGGGTCGCTGCCGTCAGCCGGGGCGATATCGATCAAATGCAGCAGCAGGCCGGTACGCGACAGGTGCTTGAGAAACTGGATACCGAGCCCGGCACCTTCCGACGCGCCTTCGATCAGGCCCGGAATATCCGCCACCACGAAACTCTGGTAATCGCCGACGCGCACCACGCCCAGGTTGGGGTACAGCGTGGTAAAGGGGTAATCCGCCACCTTGGGTTTGGCCGCGGAAACCGCGCGGATCAAGGTGGACTTGCCCGCATTGGGCATGCCCAGCAGGCCGACATCGGCCAGCACCTTGAGCTCGAGGCGTAACACGCGGCGTTCACCCGGCGTGCCCGGAGTGCATTTGCGTGGTGCGCGGTTGGTCGAGCTTTTGTAGCGCGTGTTGCCCAGACCGTGAAAGCCGCCCTGCGCCACCTTGATGCTTTGACCGGTCTCGGTGATGTCGCCGATCAGCTCGTCGGTGGTGGTCGTCGAAAATCAGGGTGCCGACCGGCACCGGTACAAAGAGGTCATCCCCGCCCTTGCCGGTCATCTGCTGGCCCGAGCCTTTTTTGCCGGCTTCGGCGGTATAGGTGCGCACATGGCGAAAATCGGCCAGCGTATTGAGGTTGTTATCACCCACCAGGTAGACACTGCCGCCATCGCCGCCGTCACCGCCGTCGGGGCCGCCCTTGGGGATATATTTCTCGCGACGAAAGTGGACCACGCCGTTACCGCCGTCGCCCGCGATGGTCTTGATAGTGACTTCGTCTACGAATTTCATGTCAGTTCAATAATTCTCAGCTTGTGCCGCAGAGGCCACAAAAATTGTTTTTAGCCGCGAAGAACGCAAAGGGCGCAAAAAAACCATGAATGTTTTCAGATGGATGCTCCTGCGCAGGCAGGTACAACCAGTTAATACAATAATGTTTTTACTTTGCGATCTTTGCGTATTTTGCGGCAAGTAATTGTTTTTAACATGCTCTGCAGTCTCTGTGACAAGTTTTTATAGAGTTCATAAAAAAAGCCCCGAACCCGGGGCTTTTTTAAGCAGAGGCTGCTCGCGTATCAGGCCGGCTGTACGCTGATGGTTCTGCGATTTTTCGGGCCGCGGATTTCAAATACCACCTGGCCTTCTGCCTTGGCGAACAGGGTGTGATCGCGTCCCATGCCGACGTTGGTGCCGGCGTGGAACTGGGTGCCGCGCTGGCGAACCAGGATGTTGCCTGCGAGTACAGTCTCGCCGCCGTATCTTTTCACGCCCAGTCGCTTGGATTCCGACTCGCGTCCGTTGCGGGTACTGCCCGCTGCTTTCTTATGTGCCATTGTAGAGTGCTCCTCTTATGCCGCTTGCGTCTGGCGCTTAGCTGGCCTTAGCCGGCAATGCCGGTGATTTCGATTTCAGTATAGTACTGGCGATGGCCGGTACGTTTCTGATGATGTTTACGACGGCGGAATTTCATGATCTCGACCTTGTCGGCACGGCCATGGGTCTTGACCACGGCAGTGACTTTGCCGCCGGATACCAGCGGGGTACCGATGTTGATTTTGTCGCCATCGGCGATCAGCAGTACTTTGTCGAGCTCGACAGCAGCACCTTCTTCGGCATCCAGTTTTTCGACGCGGCAGACGTCGCCCTGCGCTACTTTGTACTGTTTACCACCTGTACTCACAACAGCGTACATGGCGTTCTCCAAATCGTTAAATGAAAGGGCGCAAATTCTACTGTTTAAGGCCACCTGTGGCAAGCGCGATCGGCGCAAATATCAATATTCATTGCCGCTAATTCTACGTCTCGCGCTTGACCTGCCGACAAGTGGTACATAGGATGCGCAATCTTCATATATCCAGCGAGTAAACCCGTGTCAGACAGCAGTCTCACCATGGCATCCATCAGGCAGCTCACCGAGGCCGATATGCTGGCGGTGGATGAGGTGATTCGCCAGCGCCTGAGCTCGGACGTGGCGCTGGTCAACCAGCTCGGCCATTATATCGTCGAATCGGGCGGCAAGCGCCTGCGTCCGTTGCTGGTGCTGCTGTCGGCGCGTGCCTGTGGTTATGAGGGCGTGGTGCATCACCAGCTGGCGGCGATTATTGAATTTATTCATACCGCCACCCTGCTGCACGATGACGTGGTCGATGAATCTGACCTGCGCCGTGGGCACGAAACCGCGAATGCCCTGTTCGGCAATGCCGCCAGTGTGCTGGTGGGCGATTTTCTGTATTCACGCGCGTTTGAAATGATGGTGGAAGTCGACAGCATGCGGGTGATGGCAATCCTGGCCAATACCACCAATGTGATCGCCGAAGGCGAGGTCATGCAGTTGATGAATGTGCACGACGCGGATACCAGCGAGGCACGCTATCTGGACGTGATTCACTGCAAAACCGCCAAGCTGTTCGAGGCCGCCACCCGTCTCGGTGCGGTATTGTGCGGCCTGGGTGAAGCCGAAGAAACCGCCATGGCGCGCTATGGCATGCACCTGGGTACCGCGTTTCAGCTGATTGATGATGTGCTGGATTACAGCTCCGACAGTGCCGACATGGGCAAGAATGTGGGTGATGACCTGGCTGAAGGTAAGCCCACGCTGCCGCTGATATATGCCATGGCACACGGAAACGCCGAGCAGACCGCGCTGGTACGGCGCGCGATAGAGAACGGCGGGTATGATTTGCTCGACGAGGTGCAGCAGATCATTATTGATACCCGGGCACTGGCCTACACCGAGACAGTAGCAAAACGAGAGGCCGCACTGGCGCGCGCGCAGCTCGAACACCTGCCGGCGTCTGCCTATCGCGACGCCATGCTCGCACTGGCAGATTTTTCGGTCGAGCGTACCAGCTGATGGCCAGGCGAAGATTCGTCGCCAGCAAATCCACACACGCGACACAAACTGCTAGAATACCCGGCTTCGGAGTGTAGCTCAGCTTGGTAGAGCACTACGTTCGGGACGTAGGGGTCGGAGGTTCAAATCCTCTCACTCCGACCAGTCGGTCAATGGGCCTCTGAGTATACAGGGCTTGTCTGAAATCATCGATATGGGCTAACACCAGTGGCGAAAGGCACCTTGTATATAATTTCCGCACCATCGGGTGCCGGTAAAACCACCCTGGTGCAGTCATTACTGGACAATGTGGATGACGTGGTCGTGTCGGTATCACACACCACGCGCGCGATGCGCAAGGGCGAAGTCGATGCCCGCGACTACCATTTTGTCGATCAGGCGCAATTTGAATTGATGATCGAAGAGGGCGCGTTTCTCGAGCACGCCAAAGTGTTTGATAATTATTACGGCACCTCGCGCCAGCACATCCAGGAGCAATTACTGCTCGGCAAGGATGTTATCCTGGAAATAGACTGGCAGGGTGCTCGCCAGATTCGCCAGCTGGTAACCGACTGCAGGACAATTTTTATCCTGCCACCGGGCATCGAGGCCCTGCGCCAGCGCCTCAAAGGCCGCGGCCAGGATGATGATGCCATAATCGAACGTCGCATGCGTGACGCGGTCAGCGAAATGTCGCATTATGGTGAATTCGACTATATAGTGATCAATGATGAATTCGCGCGTGCCAGTGAAGAACTGGCCGCAATTTTTATCAGCAATAGAATGCTGAAAGACTACCAGCAGCAGAAACACGCGGACTTGCTGGCCGCATTGTTAACGACCTAGTAGTGGAGTGACCGTTTATGGCACGTTTAACCGTAGAAGATTGTCTGGATAATGTAGATAACCGTTTTGAGCTGGTGCTGGTAGCAGCACGCCGCGCACGCCAGCTGGCGATGGGCGCAGACGCCCAGGTTTCGCTGGACAATGACAAGCCGACTGTACTGGCCTTGCGTGAAATTGCTGAAGGCAAAGTCACCAAAGAGTCGCTGGATGCAGCTGAAGTTGTGATTGCTCAGGATGACATGGAAGTATTCATCGAGGGAGATCTGCAGGCAGGTTTCTAATCACAGATGAAACTCTCGCATCAGCACATTCATAAGATTCAACACTCGCATGTTGAATCTTATGTTGTCATGTCGATGCGAGAATTTTTTCTCTTAGCTCAACCCGAGCCGCATCATGAGCGACCAGATTCGCAGTGAGCCCGCGGCTGCAGACGATGCAGAAAACCGCTTTTTAATATCAGATTTATGTGATCTGGTCGGCACCTATATGGAGCATGACCAGGTCAAGGATGTATATCGCGCCTACCTGTTCGGCGCGCAGGCGCACGAAGGCCAGTTACGCGCATCCGGCGAGCCTTATATTTATCACCCGATTGCAGTGGCGCGCATCCTCGCGCAAATGCACATGGATGTTAAAAGTATCGTCGCATCCATTCTTCACGATGTGCTTGAAGACACGCCCGCAACACGCAAACTCATATCACGAGAATTCGGTGAAGACGTAGCGCACCTGGTTGACGGCGTGAGCAAGCTCACCCATATCAAGTTCAAAAACAAGTTCGAACAACAGGCGGAAAATATCCAGAAAGTGTTGCTCGCCATGGCGCAGGATATTCGCGTCATGCTGATCAAGCTGGCTGATCGACTGCACAACATGCGCACGCTCGACAGCCTGCTTCCAGAAAAACGCCGTCGCATCGCGCAGGAAACGCTGGACATTTATGTACCGATTGCAAATCGCCTCGGTATATACACCATCCGGCACGAACTTGAAGACCTGGTTTTTCGCGCCATGCATCCTTTGCGCTACCGCGTGCTCGAACACGCGGTCAACAAGGCCGGCGGCCATCGCAAGGAAGTCATCAAGAAAATTGATACTGCGCTGGTGGCGCGACTCGATGAACTTGGCATTGAAGCCGAGGTGCAATCGCGTAAAAAACATTTGTATAGCATCTACAACAAGATGCGGCACAAACGTTTGTCATTCGATAAGGTTTTGGATGTGTACGCACTGCGTGTACTGGTGGATTCGGTTGACGAATGCTATCGCGTGCTCGGCACTGTGCATAACTTATTCAAACCGATTCCGGGCCGTTTCAAGGATTATATTGCGATTCCAAAAAGCAACGGTTACCAGAGTTTGCACACTGCACTATATGGGCCGCACGGCATTCCGATGGAAGTGCAGATTCGTACCACCGAGATGGACAAGTTTGCCGAGAGCGGAATTGCTGCGCACTGGCTATACAAATCGCCCAACGAGAGTGGACTGACCGATGCGCATGCGCGTGCGCGCGACTGGCTCACGGGTATTCTGGAAATGCAGCAGACCGCAGGTGATTCGCTCGAGTTTCTGGAAAATGTAAAAGTCGACCTGTTCCATGATGAAGTCTATGTTTACACCCCGGAAGGTGACATCGTTAAATTGCCGCGCAATTCGACGCCGGTTGATTTCGCCTATTACGTGCATACCGATATCGGCAATACCTGCGTTGCTGCAAAACTCGATCATAGTTTTGCGCCGCTGAACACGCCTTTATACAGCGGGCAAACCGTTGAGATCATTACTTCACCAAATGCGCGCCCGAACCCGGCATGGCTGAATTACGTGGTCACCGCCAAGGCGCGCAGCAATATTCGAAATTATCTGAAAAACTTGCAGGCTGATGAAGCAATGTCGCAGGGGCGGCGCCTGCTCGAGCGCTGTCTCAAAGGCCTGGGTTTGCGGCTAGATGACGTGCCGCAAAAAAATATTGATGAAACCCTGAGTGAATATGGATTCAGTGCACTCAGTGACTTGCTCGAAGATGTCGGCATGGGTAATCGCCCGCCGAGCCTGGTGGTGCGTCGACTGGTGCCCGAGCGAACTGCATACGGTGATTCGGAAGAAACCCGCGAAATGAAAACCCAGGCGCCGCTGGCAATCCACGGTACCGAGGGCATGGTGGTGTCGTATGGTAAATGTTGCCACCCGATTCCCGGCGACCAGGTGATTGGTGTGCTCAGCAAGGGCCGTGGCATCGTAGTGCATCGTGATGGTTGCCGTAACCTGGATCCATCGCGCGTACAAACTGACAAATACATTGATGTGCAATGGGCGAACGATGCAACCGGCGTGTTTACCTGCGGCATCCGACTCGATGCTACCAATACGCCGGGCGTGCTGGCGCGAACCGCGACTGTGCTTTCTGATGAAGGCGCCAATATTCAGAATGTTGAACTCGAGGATCGCGACGGTCTGAGCATGAGTATTGTCTACCTGATCGACATACGCGGTCGTGATCATCTTGCCGGAATTATGCGGCGCTTACGCAAGGTGCCTAATGTGATGCGAATTACACGCATCTAACTGTTGTAACCTGCTGTCAACAAATTCACTACAACACGATTTTCCAGGGAAACATCATGAGCAGAGAAATCATAGCGACAACGAAGGCGCCACAGGCAATCGGTACTTACTCGCAGGCAGTCAAGTGCGGTAACACGGTATATCTATCGGGACAGATTCCGCTGGTACCTGAAACCATGACACTGGTAGACGGTGATATAGCAGCCCAGATCAGGCGCGTGTTCGATAACCTGCAGGCAGTTGCAGAAGCGGCAGGCGGCAGCTTGAAAGACGTGGCCAAGCTGAACGTGTTCCTGGTAGATCTTGCCAACTTTGCGGTGGTGAATGAAATCATGGCGGAATATTTCGCCCAGCCATACCCCGCGCGCGCCGCCATCGGTGTTGCTGCATTGCCCAAGGATGCACAGGTCGAAATGGATGCGGTGCTGGAGCTGGGGTAGTCGCATTTCAATGCAGATTTTTGAAAAAACTTTGGCCGCGAATGAACGCAAATGAACGCGAATGTAAAATCAGGTTAATGCGATCCCTGAATGAAATGCGCACAGCGGACGTATAAAGTGCATTTACAAAAAAAGTATTTGCGTTCATTTGCGTTCATTTGCGGCTAGTTTTTATTTCTCTGTGATCCTTGTCGCAAGGTTTTATAAATCATGAAAAAAGATCAGGATGATTCTTTTGAGTATCGGAGTGTTACAACCTTAAAGGGCGTAGGGCCCGCAGTGGCGCAAAAGCTGGCCAGGCTCGATATTCATAATATACAGGATGTTTTATTTCACCTGCCATTGCGTTACGAAGACCGCACCCGCGTCGTGCCCATCGGTTCATTGCGGCCTGGGCAGCAGGCGGTGATTGAAGGTGTGATCGAGCACGCCGAAATTAAATTCAGCGGTCGTCGCGTGCGTGGCCGCAGTGGTCGAAGCCTGCTGTGTTTTCTTGCCGATGGCACTGGCGGTATTGTGCTGCGATTTTTTCATTTCAACGCAAGCCAGCAGGCGAATCTCGCTAACGGTGTTCGCCTGCGCTGTTTCGGTGAAGTCAGGCCGGGCGCGAACAGCCTGGAAATCACCCATCCGGAATACCGCAGGCTGTTTGAGAACAGTGCCACTGACGTCGAGGAAAACCTCACCCCGGTGTATCCAAAAACCGAAGGTGTGCACCAGACCTTGTTGCGCAGTATTGCCGGGCAGGTGTTGTCGCAACTGGATGCCGATACAGTCAAAGACTGGTTGCCCGAATCTATTCGCGCAGCGCAGGCATTCCCCGATTTGCAGAGTGCAATCCATACCGTGCATCAACCACCGCCAGATATACAGTTGCAGGATATCGAGCAGTATCGACACCCGGCGCAGCGCAGGCTGATTTTCGAAGAACTGCTCGCGCATCAACTGAGCCTGGTACAGCTGCGCAAACGCATGCAGTCCAAGAAAGCGGTCCCGCTAAAACTTGCCAGTGACAGTTATCAGGCTTTTGTACAACGCCTGGGCTTTGATTTAACCGGTGCACAACAAAAAGTCATTGCAGAAATTCTGCGTGACCTGTCAACAGACATCCCCATGCTCCGGTTGTTGCAGGGTGATGTCGGTTCGGGGAAAACAGTTGTCGCTGCCTGTGCGGCACTTGCGGCTGCTGCGAATGGGCGGCAGGTTGCGGTGATGGCGCCGACTGAAATTCTTGCACAGCAGCATTTTGAAAATTTCAGCCGCTGGTTTGACGGATATGAATATGAATGCCTGTTGTTGACTGGCAAGCACAAGGGCAAGGCCCGCCAGCAGCGGCTCGATTTGATTGCGAGTGGTGGTGCGCAGATTGTGATCGGTACGCATGCATTGTTTCAGGATGAAGTCGTATTCAAAAATCTCGCGCTGGTGATTGTCGATGAACAACACCGTTTCGGCGTGCATCAACGGCTCGCGCTGCAACAGAAAGGCAAACTTGAACAAACAGTGCCGCACCAGTTAATAATGACGGCCACGCCGATACCCAGAAGCCTGGCGATGACAGCCTATGCGGATCTCGACTACTCGGTAATTGATGAATTGCCCAAAGGTCGCAAACCGATTTCAACCGTGGTTGTGTCCAATGCGCGTCGCCAGGAAGTGATTGACCGAGTCGCCAGTGCCTGCAAGCGAGGCGAGCAGGCGTACTGGGTGTGCACATTGATTGAAGAATCTGATGTGTTGCAATGCCAGGCGGCTGAAGAGGCGGCGGCCCAGTTGACGCTTGAATTGAGTGATCTGAATATCGGCCTGGTGCATGGCCGCATGAAACAGGAACAGAAGACAGGATATTGTCGAGCGTTTCAAACGCGGTGACATTGATCTGCTGGTGGCGACGACCGTGATCGAGGTCGGTGTTGATGTGCCCGGTGCTTCGCTGATGGTGATTGAAAATGCCGAGCGTCTCGGCCTTGCACAATTGCACCAGCTGCGCGGCCGGGTTGGACGTGGTAGCAGAAAAAGCGCCTGCGTATTAATGTATCACGCACCGTTGTCACAGCAGGGCCGGCAGCGACTGTCGATATTGCGCGAAACTGCAAGCGGGTTTGTTGTCGCGCAGAAAGACCTTGAAATGCGCGGCCCTGGTGAAGTGCTGGGTACGCGCCAGACCGGGCTGCTGCAGTTGCGCATCGCCGATATCGTGCGTGAGCAGGCGATGCTGCCGGATATAAAGCGCGCGGCTGAGACCATAATGCGACAGCATCCCGAAGCCGTCAGGCCGCTGATCAGGCGCTGGCTTGGCACCGCTGACAGATATGGTGAGGTGTGAGCAATCGGGCTGGAATTTTCTGCCATATCTCGTCTATTTAGCTACAATAGATGTTTAACTGCTAACTAAATCCATGCTCTCCAATACCGCACAGGCCGCCGTTGCCAATACCGATGCCAGCCAGTTACACGAGGCAGGCAGCTGGCAGGAGCGTGTGCAGCAAACCCAGGTTTCGCGACTGATTGAAAGCTCGGGTTTCGGCAATGCCACTTCATTTGTGATGGCCATTATCTGGGTCATACTGCTCTGGCAAAAACTCCCGCCGCAGGTGTTACTGGTGTGGCTGGGCATGATGTCCCTGCTATTTGTTTTTCGCGCCGGCATTCACTATTTCGGTCTCTATAAAACACAGAAAACACGTATTCCGCTTGAAGTCGTGCGGCGCTGGTACCTGGTGGCCGTGATGGTGACAGGCGCAGGCTGGGGAATCACTTCTGTGCTGATGTTCCCCTACAACCAGATCGAGCAGGTGGTGCTCGCGTTTTTGCTGGTGGGTGTATCTGCCAGTGGCATCATGTATTCACACGTGGCGTGGGTGTACTACGCCTATGTTGGTTTTGTGTTGCTGCCGCTCATGGTTCGATTGTTCAGTATCGGCGGCGAAGTGTATTACGCACTGTCGGCAATGACCGGTTTTTTCCTGGGAGTGATGATCCTGGCGGTGCACAAGATGAACCAGTCATCCATGGCGGTGCTTGAGCTGTCTTACAAAAATGAAGGCCTGATCGATGAACTGACGCGTGCCAGTCAGGACCTCGAGCGCCTGAACAAGAGCCTCAGTAACGAAGTTGAGTATGTTAAAGAAGTGGAAACCGAGCTTGTCGAAGAGCGCGATCGGGCCGAACGAATGTCGGCAGCGAAAGGCCAGTTCCTGGCGAACATGAGCCATGAAATACGCACACCCATGAACGGTGTGATTGGCACACTGCAACTGCTGGAAGCATCGGATTTAACCGAGACGCAGCGTGAGTATGCTTCAACCGCGCACAAATCAGCAGATGCACTGTTATCAATTTTAAATGACATTCTCGATCTTTCAAAAATTGAAGCCGGCAAGCTCAGCCTGGAAGAATATTACGTTTGATCTTCGCGAGGTGATATCTGATATCACAACTCTGCACGCGCTCAACGCAGATCAAAAAAATGTAAATCTGTACAGTGAAATTGATGATGCACTGCCCGGGTTTGTTGTTGGTGATCCAACACGGATACGCCAGATCCTGGTCAACCTGATATCCAATGCACTGAAGTTCACCGAGAAGGGAGAGGTTTGCGTAAGATTAAAGCTGCTAAGTCACGATGCTGCAAATGCAGTGGTGCGCATCGAGATCAGTGATACCGGTGTTGGCATTGAAGAAGTTACGCTGGATAAACTGTTTAATGCATTTACCCAGGCGGACGGTTCTACCACACGAAAATACGGCGGTACCGGCCTGGGGCTGGCTATTGTTAAGCAGCTGGTCAACCTGATGCGTGGCAAGCTGGGCGTTGAAAGTGAGCCGCGAAAGGGTTCAACTTTCTGGTTTGAAATTCCGCTGGGTGTTGCGCAAAGTGGCCTGAAAAAGAAACCGGTTGATGCGGCCAGAGAAAAACGGCATCTGCCGAATGCGCGCATTCTTCTCGCCGAAGATAATCCGGTCAACCAGATGGTCGCCTGTAAAATGCTGGAAAAACTCGGTTTACAAACCGTGGTGGCCGCCAATGGCAACCTGGCATTGAAGCAGCTCGAGACTGAAGAATTTGATGCAGTGTTAATGGACTGTCAGATGCCGGAGATGGACGGTTTTGCCGCAACACGCATATTGCGTGATTATGAAAGACAAATGTCCAAAGCCGCACATCACTGTGATTGCGATGACAGCAAATGTAATGGAAGGCGATCGAGAGCGCTGTCTCGATGCTGGCATGGATGACTATATTGGCAAGCCGGTAAAGATGGATGAGCTCGAAGAAATATTGCTGCGCTGGTTATAATGCTCGATTGCCTGGAACGCTTCAATAACGCAGGATTATTCGCCCTGTAGATGCACATCGTAAATAGGTTCTCTTTTCAAACTCAGAAGCGGTATGATTGCGCTCTCGACAGATTATTCGGCTTTTGTTCATGCCTGCACATCAATTTCAGTCCCGCTGGCTTACCCGCAGGCAGCTATTCAATCAAGCAGTGCCGCACGTGCTGCTCGACTGGTTGTTTGATTCATCTTCGTTGACGGCGCGCTTACAACGGCGATGTCCAGGGCAATTTCGCGTAGAACTGATTTCTCAAAAGATTGAAAAGCCCAGGCTGGATGAAATCAGCGTACTGGGTCTGGGTCACGGTGATTCTGCCCTGGTCAGGCAGGTGCAGATTGTTCTGCGCAGATACCTGCGTGGTGTATGCGCGCACCGTGATTCCATTGAGCCACGCTGTCCGGTAAGGAGCGCAGTTATGCCAATCTTGGTAATCGTCCGCTCGGTGCCATGCTGTTTGCAGATCGTAGCATGCGCAGAGGGCCGGTAATGGTTTCGCGTTTAAATGAAGCTGATGCGTTGTTCAAATATACCGGCGTTGTGCAGGGAGATATCTGGGGGCGGCGTTCGGTGTTCTATGTTTCTGACAAGCCCACTGCTGGTGAGCGAATATTACCTGCCGGTGCTGACAGCGTAGTCCTGTGGAAAGTTTGAGCGCGCATGCAAAGCCTGCACGCCCAACCAGGTTTATTTTACCGGGGCGTTATTGGCCTCAGCCTGGATCAGGGTTACTTTTTGAATAGTAACGATTTCCACTGGTACGTCGGAAGGGAACGGACCTGCGGGCCCTGTTTTAACCAGTGAAATTTTGTCCATAACGTCCATACCTTCTGTCACTTTACCGAATACACAATAACCCCAGCCACGTACTGATTTATTCGTGTGGTTCAGGTTGGGGTTATCCACCGTGTTGATAAAAAACTGGTTAGTCGCGGAGTTGGGATCATTGGTGCGCGCCATGGCGATAGTGCCGCGCGTGTTTTTCAATCCATTGTCAGCTTCGTTATTGATCGCTGGAAAGGTATCAACTTTTTTATAGTCACGATCGAAACCTCCGCCCTGGTTCATGAAACCCTTCATGACGCGATGAAAAACAGTGCCGTCATATTTACCGGCTTCTACATAGCGCAAAAAGTTTTTGACTGTTTCGGGGGCTTTGTCGGCAAACAATTCGATAATCACTGCGCCTTTATCGGTATCCATTTTTACTTTTGGATTATCGGCGAATGAACTGACTGACATGGTTGCCAGCGAGAACAGCAGAGTGAATGTCAGTAGGGGCCTGGTTAAATTGTACATGCAGATAAACTCCGGGGTTTTGCTTTAAAATTATGGTGAATAAGGTGCGCATCGCACGATCATGCTGAATCCTGCCGTGCAAGTCTAGCCTGATTCAGGCGATGCTTCCAGACGTGGGATCATGCCGGGTGGCATGCCGGTTAACAGTTTATGATTTGATTACAGCCTTGCGCGAAATATGGGATTTGTTGATGCCGACTGCGCGTAAAAATAGTGCGACCAGTTCCTGGCTGAGTTCGTCCATGCTGAGGTCTTCGAGCCGATCATGCGGCTGTAAAAATTTCTGTATCAGGGCTTCGCGCACCATGCCCTGAAACATCAGTCCGGCAGCCATGATGGTGATCTCGCGGTTGGGGATGTCATAGGCCATACGCTCGTTGAGACCGAATTCGATATAGTCTGTAAAGCTTTTCCAGCGGTTCTTAAAAAAATCACTGCTGGCCGAGCTGCCATCCAGCAGGCTCTGTAATTCGATGCGCAACATGTCGGGGTTGTCGGCCACGCTTTTGATATACACCTGGGTCATGCCGATGAGCACATCTTCAAAACTGGTGCTGCTGTTGACCACGGTGTCGACATAGCTTTCGCGCTTGCCGGACATTTGCTGCAGGATGGTTTCGTAGAGTTGTTGCTTGGATTCAAAGTGGCGATAGAGAATCGCCGGGGAAACATCGACCATGCGTGCAATTTCGTCAATCGAAACGCCGTGAAAGCCTTTTTCTGCGAACAGCGCCTGTGCCGCCTTGAGAATGGAATCGCGCCGCTGGGGGGCGGGCATGCGTTGATTCATATGATCGAATCTTTTGCAGGTTTCCGGCCCATATACTTCATCGAGTTGTGATGAAATATACGGGCCGGCATTCCGCTTGTGATCAATTAAGCTGCTTTCTTGATCATGAACATGAACTTGCCGCCTTCTTCACCGCTGGACAGTAATTCATTGCCTGTCTGTTTGCAGAAAGCTTCGAAGTCCTTCACTGAACCCGGGTCGGTTGCAATGATTTTCAGGGTCTGGCCGCCCTGCAGTCCTGAAATCGCTTTTTTGGCGCGCAGGATTGGGAGTGGGCAGTTCAGGCCGGTTGCGTCTAATTCAGCGTCAAAATCGCTCATAAATCACCTCGGTAGTTGATATTGTGTTAACGCTCACTAACTTAAGTGAACGATTACTAACATATGACCGAACAGGCCATTTGTCAACAGGCTGTAACATAAGATTTAGCTTATATTGATCGACATCAAGCGGGGCATAGCGTGTAATTCGATGCCCAAAAGTAACCAGGTGTCGTGACAGTGTGCTTCAGGCGCGGCTGAAACCGCGCCCGGCTGGGCTTTGGTGATCTGCTCGCGACCGGCCTGGGTTTAGCATAGCGTTCTGTATGAGCAGGATGCGGAAAATACCCTCATTAGACGTGAGCGGTTCGGCCTGTCGGAAACTGCTGGTAATAATAATAGTCATGCCCGGACAGCCGGGTGTCGTCGGTAGTTATGCCTTCAGGCCGGGCCGGCATTCCGGTTAATGAAATCGTCTGGAACATGCAGCACCAGTTGGCCGTTTTCCTGAGATAATTCGAGTGCCTGAAGGCTCTTATCTACGCAGGGACCTGCGATACACAGGCCGCTGTCGATTTCGAAGAGTGCGTCGTGGGTTGAGCACTGAATCAACGCCTTGTCGAGATCAAGAAACTGGTCTTCCTGCCAGTCGAGGTTGGCACCGGTGTGTGGACAGCTGTTGACGTATGCGCGCAGGCTGCCATTACTGTGGACGACGAAAACGTCCAGCGGCGCATTATTGAACCTGAGTTCGAATGCGCGGCTGCCGGGGTCGTCGATGTCGGTGATATTACACAGGCTATATTTCACGAGAACGATCTATCTAAAATGGTAAGGTTAGCGCAGGTGTTTACATGGTTCGTTAGTATAACAAGGCCGGAGGCGAGTGGGCCGGGCAATGGGCGCCGACTGTATTAAAAAAATCAGATCACTGGAGTGAGTTTTGAACGAATCAAATATGGTGCTGGGCGTTCTTAGCCAGGAAACCGTGTGGGTAATCCTGCTGGTGCTGGGCGTGGTTGCGGTAATGGCGATCATGTATATCATCGGCCAGTTGCAGGATATGCAACAGGGCAACAAGGAGCAGGGAAAGCAGTATTCCAGTTTGCAGCAGTCACAAAACCAGTTGCGTGAAGAGCAGCTGAAAGGCCTGGCAGATGTCCAGCTAAAACTTGAAAAACGCTTTGGTGAATTGCAGCAAAGTATTGAAAAACGCCTGGGAGAAATGTCACAGGCCAATGTCGAGCGCCAGGCAAAATCAAATTTACAGATCCAGCAAACGCTCAATGAGCGCCTCACCGAAATTAGCGGCCAGGTCGAAAGGCGGTCTGAGCAAGGGCTTTGAGAAAACCACCGAAACATTTACCGATGTAGTGAAGCGCCTGGCATTGATAGATGAAGCACAGAAACGTATAACAGAACTGTCCAGCAATGTAGTGAGTTTGCAGGAAGTGCTCACGGATAAACGTTCGCGCGGTGCCTTTGGTGAAGTACAGATGGCGGGACTGGTGCGTAATGTCATGCCGGAAAATACGTTTTCATTGCAGCACACGCTTTCGAATGGCAAGCGTGCAGACTGCATGCTGTTTCTGCCGGACCCGACCGGTAACATCGTGATTGATTCGAAGTTTCCGCTGGATTCATTTCAGCGCATGGTGGATCCCGATGCGCACGATGCAGATCGCCTGAGTGCGGAGCGCCAGTTCAAGCAGGATATCAAGAAACACATTAGCGACATCGCTGACAAATACATAATTGCCGACGAAACCGCAGACGGCGCCATCATGTTTATTCCGGCAGAAGCCGTGTTCGCGGAAATACACGCGCACCATTCCGACCTGGTAGAAGAGGCACAACGTCGGCGAGTATGGATGGTTTCGCCGACCACGATGATGGCTGTTTTGACCACGGCACGCGCGGTACTGAAAGATTCGGCAACTCGCAAGCAGGTGCACCTGATCCAGGAGCACCTGGTCAACCTGGCAAAAGATTTCGGTCGATTCAGAACGCGCATGGATAATCTTGCAAAACATATAGAGCAGGCAAACAGGGATGTCGGTGATGTGCACAAATCAGCCCATAAGATCAGTAGCCGGTTTGAAAAAATAGAAAAAGTTGAGCTGGAAGATGAGGATGAAATTGAATTGCTGGAAGCAGAGCGTCAGGAGGCCGAATTAGTAGAGGCGCAATTACGTGAAGCAGAACAGAAGGAGACCAGCCAGTCATGAGTAAAAAAGCGACATTTTCAAAAGCTGCACGATTTATCCTGGTGAGTGCCGCTCTGGTCATTGTGATTGCAGGTATGCGCGAAGCATCTGAGCTGCTGGTGCCGTTCCTGTTATCAGTGTTCATCGCTGTTCTGTGCCTGCCGTTGATGCAGGGAATGCAGAACAAGGGCATACCCGAATTGCTGGCGCTGTTGATTGTAGTCCTGCTGGTTTTCGCGGCAGGTATGTTGCTGGTGCTGCTGGTCGGCAGTTCGATGGACGACTTCTCTCAAAATATGCCTTTCTATGAAAGCAAGCTGATGCACGAATGGAGCAAGTTGCTGGTGTGGTTGAGTGAAATCGGAATTTCATTACCGCGTGAAACCATCGCAAGTCATTTTGACCCGCGTTCTGCGATGCAAATGGCGCGTGCAATACTCGCGGGTTTTGGCAGTGTGCTGGCGAATTCGTTTTTAATTTTTGTTGCAGTGATATTTATTTTGTTAGAGTCGGGTAGTCTGAGGCGCAAGTTACAAGCGATCAAGGAAACGCGAGATGCTGATTCAGCAGATGCGGACTTTACAAAAGAATTTACAGAAAAAGTGCGCGCTTACATGAGTATCAAAACATGGTTGAGCCTGCTCACCGGCCTGCTGGTGGCGCTATCACTATGGATAATGGGCGTGGATTATCCGCAGCTCTGGGGCGTGCTGGCATTCATGCTGAATTATGTGCCTAATATCGGCTCGATCATTGCCGCAGTGCCGGCAGTATTGATTGCGTTTGTGCAGGCCGGAACAGGGGTTGCGCTGATGGCGGCAGGCGCCTATCTGGCAATTAACATCATCGTGGGTAATGTGCTCGAACCGAAATTGATGGGCAAGGGTCTGGGGCTGTCAACACTGGTGGTGTTTGTATCACTGGTATTCTGGGGCTGGGTACTTGGCCCGGTCGGTATGCTGCTATCGGTTCCACTCACGGTTACTGTGAAACTCGCCCTAGACAGCAAAACGGAAACCCGCTGGATTGGTTCACTGCTGGGCCATGCTGAATAGAAAATATAATATCCACGGATGAACGCAGATAAACGCGGATGAAAACACAGTCCTGATGTTTAGTGCCGCAGGCGCATAAAATGCACATACGCTTTTATCCGTGTTCATCTGCGTTCATCCATGGATAATTAGTCAGTAATTATGAAACAGAAAATTTTGGCATTCAATCAGGATGATATAGGCGACTGGGTGGTAGAGCTGGCATGCGGGCACGCGCGCCATTTGCGTCATCGTCCACCGTGGCAGAATCGCCCCTGGGTTCTGACCGAGCAAGGCCGTGCCGCCATGATAGGCAAGGAACTAGAATGCGGCCTGTGCAAACAGGCGGCTGGGTTTAAAAGATAATAAGCTTTAGTCCGCGAATTAACGCAAATAAACGCAAATAAACAAAATAACCTGAAGGTGAAGTGCGCCGCAGGCGCACTAACAAAAACATTTGCGTTAATTTGCGGACTAATTATGTTGCTTTTGACTTTGTCTATAAGGCTACGTACGCAAAACTACAGCTAATCACTGTCATCACCTGGCCCGACCCAGAATAAAGGATTGTGTGCAATTTCCCATAGATGGCCGTCGGGGTCCTTGAAGTAGCCTGAATATCCGCCCCACGAAGTTTTTTGCGCGGGTTTTGAAAGGGTGGCGCCAGCCGCCAGGGCTTGCTGAATAATTTTATCAACGTCTGCTTCGGAATGGACGTTGTGCGCGAGTGCAAAATTATTGAAACCCTTTCCCATATCGGACACCTGTGCATCGTCAGCGAGTGCTTTTCGGCCAAACAACCCTAGCCAGCTGCCATTGAGGGTAAAGAAGGCTACGTCAGGTGGTGAATCCATTTTCGGAAAGCCGAGTCCCTGCTGGTAAAACCTTATCGATGTTTCCAGGTCGTCAACGCCTAAGGTAATCATGCTAATCCTGGGTTTCATGTGTATACCTCGTAGTGGTATTCAGCAATATTCAACGACGAATGCGGATGTCCGGCTTTGCTTAGAATCTGCTTGTTAAGTGTTTTTTACATACCGTGTTAACAGTTTGTCCAGGTGATTGGCAAAAGCCGTGCGGTCGCTCAGGCTTAATGGCGGCGGGCCACCGGTATTGATTCCACTGGCACGCATTGTCTCCATAAAGTCACGCATGTTCAACCGGGCTTTTATGTTATCTGCAGAGTACATTTCACCTCGCGGATTGAGCGCATGGCCGCCTTTTTCGATCACTTCTGCCGCAAGTGGAATATCGCCGGTGATTACGAGATCACCTGCCGACAGTCTTTTAATAATCTCATTGTCTGCAACGTCAAAGCCGGAGGAAACCTGTATGAACCTGATGTGTTGTGAAGCAGGTATTTGTACCGGCTGATTTGCGATCAGTGTGATAGTAACACCGGTGCGTCGCGCGGCCTTGAATAAAATGTCTTTTATCACCACTGGACATGCGTCCGCATCGACCCAAATTTTCATTTCAGGACGCGGCCATTAGATGCAGATTGTTTCGAAGATGTTTAGTATTGATTCCACAGTGGTGTTGTTTGTTGTGTTTGCGACGGTCGTCATGAATGAATGTAAATGTCGACACTGATCAAAATTGCAGGAAACTATTCTGCGCACACCTTGTTTCTTCCTGATTCCTTGGCTTTGTACAGATTATTGTCAGCAGTGTTAATCAGGCTATCAAGCGTGGAATCCTGTTTGAGCTGGGTAACGCCTGCACTGAGCGTGCAGTTGAACTGGGTTTCGTTGGTCTGTTGTGTGATCTGCGAAAAGCTCTTGCGCACATCATCGACCAGCCTGGTCGCAGTTTTAATGTCGGTCTCCGGTAGTATGATGGCAAATTCCTCGCCACCGTAACGTGCAATGAGGTCAGACTTACGCAGACGCTTGGTCAGCATCCGGGCGATACTTTTAATTACGCGATCGCCTACCGGGTGGCCGTATGTATCATTCACTTTTTTAAAGTGGTCGATGTCAAGCATGGCGAAACTGAGCGGCTCTGTTTGACGTTGGGCGCGAGCAATTTCAGATTCGAGACGGGTTTTCAAGGTGACGTGATTAAGCAGGCCGGTAAGGCCATCAGTATGCATCTCGCTGCGTAACTGCCGAAAGCGATGGGCGCGGGTGCGTACAGCGATGACAAGGCTTTCATCTGTGATGGGTTTTTGTAGAAAATCATCGCCACCAATTTCCATTGCAGAAATATGTTGCGAGGGATCTGCTTCAGTAGACAGAAATACTATGGGTACGCTTAATAATTCGTCTTTCTGTCGAATAATTTTTGCAGCTTCAAGTCCGGAACATTGCGGCATGTAAATATCCATTACTATCAGGTCAGGTTTGAAGTCACTTAATACTTCGAGCAGCTCGTTTATGTCCGTGACAATTTCAACTTCCATGCCGGTATTGCCAAGTACAATTGCATAGTGTTCAGCAAGCACTCGCATGTCATCTACAATAAGGATCTTGAATGGATCAGGTGCCTGTCTCGTGGTAATGAAATCGAGACGCTCGAGTAATTCATTAAAATCAATCGGCTTGGTCAAATAGGCGCTGCCATTCGCCTGCACCGCCGCAAGTCGGGCCTGCCAGTCGTCTCTTGCAGATATGAAAATGGAAGGCACGTGGGTTGATGAAGATTCATTGAACAACTGGGCGAACTCGGGCCCGGCAAGATCACCCTCGGGTAACTGGACGTCAATAATCATGACTGAAGGTATGCGTAACTTGATGGCATTTATGGCTTCAGACACTTTGGAGAATGTTTCGACTTCATAGTCAAAATAATGAAGTTGGGTGGCTATTTCCCTGGCAAGCAGCTCGTCATCTTCAATGACATACACTAGCTGTTCAAACTCAATGTTTTGTGAGCTGTCATCATGGTGAACAGGATAGGTAATATCTTGTTGTTCGGGGCCAAGTTCTACCAGGCTGACGATCCGTTGCAGTGCGTCTGCGACTGTTTCTTCAATGACCCCCGTCAGCTCCGCTTCATCTTTCAGTGGCCGCAGGATGTCTTCGAGTTTCCTTGCTTCGACACTGATAGCAGGAAATCCGAAGGTGCCGGCAGAGCCGGCAAGGTTGTGTGCAAGCTGTCGCAATTGCTCGAGTGCACCGGGCGTGTTTTCATGCAGTGCCTTGAGCCAGGCCGTGTCTAAGGCGCTAAGCTTGCCAGGGAGCTGTTCTACATATTTTTCCTGTAATTTACGTAACTTATCCAGTCTGTTCATTGCCATCATTTATGTTGCCTGAGAATATCCTGGATCTGGCTTGCAAGGGTCATCGGATCAAACGGCTTTGATATTACATCGATAGCGCCGAGAGCAATAAAATTCTGTATTTCATTAGGCTGAACTTTTGCAGTAAGGAAAATAACCGGTGTCTCTGCCATGCCTGGCAGGGCGCGAAGATTTCGAAGCGTTGTAGGGCCATCCATGCCTGGCATCATGACATCGAGCAGGATTAGCTCTGGCTGGAAATCGACAGCCTGTTTTAGCGCCTGCTCGCCTGATTCGCAAAAAACAATATTAAAATCTTCATCTTCAAGGGCGAATTCGGCGATGTCTCGAATGTCAGCCTCATCTTCAACGTATAATACTTTCATGCCTGTGACTCGTTTTATTATGTGGTATGCATTAATAGCCGTTTAACAGTTTGTATGAGCTCATCATTACTGGTCCTTGATTTGGTCAGCGTCGCAGCAACTTTCTGACTTATCTCCAGGTTGGTCTCCTGTCCGGAGAAAAGCACAACGGGACAATCACGTTCGATCTGGTCGAGCAGTTCAAGGCCTGATCCATCAGGCAACGATATATCTATGATGACAAGATTGTAAGTATTATCATCAAGTTTTTGCCTTGCCTCTGACAGCGAAGTGGCATATTCAAAATCGGATTCTTCTTCGAATAATGCCCGTGACACCTGGATAATATCAAGATCATCTTCGACATGTAATATATGTGGACGATTGTTGTCGCGTATCGCATCGGTTACGGCGAGTGCCAGGCGCTCTCGATCAATCGGCTTTTGTAGCCAGTCTGCAACTGTAACGGCATCTCCGTTAAATTCTATACGGCCTTCGTCGGCACGGCCAGATACTACGATAACAGGTAGTTTCCGGGTGGCTTCTGTGCTGCGTAATTGTCGGATCAGCTCAAGGCCATTTGTATCCGGAAGATTCAGGTCAAGCAGTAACAGCCGGTAGGTATTCTTATGTATCAGTTCCAGCGCGCTGTTTGCGGTTGAGGCAATATCACCAGACAGTCCTTCCTGTTCAAGCAGGTTGACCAGAATGTAAGCTACATCCGGGTCGTCCTCACAAATCAGTACTTTCGGCAGAGAGGCGTCTAGCTCAGTGTTTTCTATGGTCTGGTCCCAGGCAGGCAGCTCAAAATAGAATTCAGCACCTTCACCGGGAACACTATTGAAGCCGATAACGCCATTGAGCTGCTCGACAATTGCTTTAGTGATGGTCAGGCCCAGCCCGGTACCGCCTTTCTCGCGCGTATCGGAGCTGTCAGCCTGCGCAAAGCGACCGAAGATTCTTGAACGAAATTCTTCTGGTATACCGGGCCCATTATCGATAACAGAAACACGCACCCTGTCCCTAATACGCTGAACATTGATTTGAACCGTGCCATTCTCCGGAGAGTATTTGACAGCATTTGATATCAGGTTAGCAAATACCTGTAGCATGCGCTGCTCGTCGACGCGGACCATGGTCGAGTTGTCTGTGTCAAAATGCAGATTTAAATTGACCTTGTGTGAGTGAGCATAACCTTCGTTTTCATCCGTGGCTCTTTGTGCAATAGCGTGTAAATTGATCGCGTCAAGCTGAAAGTCGAGTTTGCCGCCATTAATTTTTTCGAGATCAAGAATGTCATTGATCAGAAAGGTAAGGCGCTCGCTATTTCTATTGGCAGTTTCCAGCATGCGCAATAGCTTAGGTGGCAGATCGGCGCCGCCTTTGCCGAGTACAAGCCCTAAGGCGCCACGAATAGACGTCAGAGGTGTGCGCAATTCGTGGCTGACAGTTGAAATGAATTCGCTTTTCATCTGGTCAATTTTCTTGCGCTCGGTCAGGTCGCTGCCGATGCCAAGAAATCCGATGATGTCTCCATTTGCAGAATGAACTGCGGTAACAGATAGCATGACAGGAAGGCGTGTCCCATCTTTTCGTATATAAGTCCACTCTCTTTCATCAGGAATGCCTGCGCGCGCCTGGCATACAAATACTTCGAAGCCTGGTTCGATAACGTGGCCCAGCTGATCCGAAAGCTCAGCTGCCCGATCGACGACTTCGCCAAGGTCATGAAAAATAGCGGGTGACTTGATGTCAATGAGTTCTTCTGCGCTGTAGCCAAGCATGCGCTCAGCGCCCTTGTTGAAAATTTTAATTACACCGTTTGTGTCAGTCGAAATGATGCTGAAATTAGCGCTGTCCATAATGGCCTGTCTCAGCGCAGTGGTGTTATACAGTTCAGATTCGGCCTGCAGGCGGGTGATCTCACTGCCGATCCACTGCGCAAACAGTTTGATCAGGTTATAGTCGCCGTTGTTGAAAGCTGGCTTGTGTGGTTCAGGACTGGAAAAATTCAGCGTGCCATAGAGTTTGTCGTTAACATAAATCGGTGCACCGATATAGGATTCGAGTCCAAAGGCCGTGTAACAGGGATGATTGTTAATGTCACTTTCAGCGGCGTGTTCAAACCCGGTGGCTGCATTTGCTGTCAGAGTGTGGCAACAATAAGTTTCACCGAGCTTGAATTCGGTGCCGGGCGGTGGCGCACCATCGGGGCTGGAAACATGTTCAACAATATATTGCTCACCATTGACATGGCTTATGATCGCCAACGGCATGCTGAAAAGCTGGCGGCCGAGATCTAGTACATATTGAAATTTTGTAATATAGTCAGCTTCACTATCCGTGGTTATGGTGTGAAGTTGTTCGAGTGCGTTGGCATAATGCGAAGTTTGTAATTCAACAAACTTGCGTTCGGTGATGTCGCGAATAATACCGATAAACAGCTGCCTGTCTCCCAGCTTAACTTCACTGACTGCAAGATCCAGTGGGAAGGTGGTGCCGTCCTTGCGCAGGCCTTCGACTTCACGGCCAATGCCGATGATCTTTTTCTTACCGGTTGATGTGTAGTTATGCAGATAGCCATCATGTTCATTTTTGTACGGCTCAGGCATTAGCATTTTAATGTTGTTGCCAATAACTTCATTGCGCGTGTAACCAAATATGTGTTCTGCAGCCGGGTTAAGGCTCAGTACATTTCCGTGGGCGTCTATCGAGATAATGCCATCAACTGCATTGTCTATCACTGCCTTATTGCGTTCCTGGCTCTCGACAAGCTCAGCTTCACGTTGCCTGATCTGCTTGCGCATGCTGTTGAAAGCATCAGCAAGTTTACCGACTTCATCACGCGACTGGTAATCAAGTTCTGAGTCATATTTACCCTGTGCAATATCGCTGGCGATCATTGCGAGCTGTTGCAATGGTGCCCTTATCCATCTGTTCTGTAACAGGGCAGAAATGAGTGCGGCGACCAGTCAGAGTAAATAACAGCAGTTGCTCCAGATGATGGACTTGTGCTACTCGCTGACTAGTGGAGGCATTGATGTCTAATTCGACCAGAATGCGCGCGAGGGTTTCACCGTTGAAGATAATGGTGTGTTCCAGAATTTCTAGTTCGGTGTCTTTGGGTAGCGCCTGTCTTATCAGTGGATAAATCAGCAGACCTTCCTTGTCATACAGTTTGAGGTCGTGCCAGTATTCGCGCTTTTTCATCACGTTATTCAGCGTGGCATGTGTAATTGCGAGGTCATTGTTGAGCAGGTCGGGCACCAGTGTAGTGCCCAGTAATTCCACAAAGGTTTGTTCGTTCTTTAGCTGGCTTTCAATTTCCAGCTTGAGATAATTTGGCAGCCAGTAAAAATGAACCGTTGCTGCGATTGTCGCAAGCAATATAAAAGCCGGAACAAAGAGTTTAACGTTGATATTCATGCCGGTTATTTGCCCACGTAAAATTGATCCAGCCCCATCTCGCCACAGGTGCATAATCAACAATATTGGCTTCACCAATCTGGTTTATTGGAATATTTTTAAGCATCAACTTGCCCGGGTTCTGTTTTGCCAAGGTCGAGAAACACAGAGGTAATCCCATTACGGATGTCCGCATTTACGCGCGGATGCACTGTGAGCGGATGTGATGGTACTTCGCTGGTTTTGTACAACACGCGTAGATGATCACGTATTTCTGCGGGTTGTTGTGACAAGGTCTTCTGTACGCCGCCACCTGCTACTGCTTTGCCTAATAATACGTTGAGATACACCGAGCTGTGGCTTTTTACATAGATTTCATTGAGCTTGATATTAAACTTTCGTGCGAACTCCGCACGTGGTATCAGTGCGGCACCGAGTGCATTTGGCGAAGGGAAAGCGACAGTTTTGCCATCGAGTTCGTTCACAGTCTGTATCGGGCTGTCTTTTCTCACGACGATAATGCCGTACAGATTGCGGCCTATATCACGTAGCACGGGGGAGTAACCCTGTTGCTTGTTAGCCACGATGGCATGGTAAGGGTTCATATAAGCAAAATCGAATTCACCGTTCGCCAGTTGCTTTGCAAATTCAGGAATACTGGGTGATGCTCTGTAGCGCCAGCTCGATGCCACTTCGCTGACTGACTTCATGGAGAATGGGATGCCAGATTTCAGCGATTCGACGGGCTTCAAACTGGGGGACCACACCGACAGTAAATTTCTGTTCAGCATGTGCTGTAGACAGTAGCGATAAAAACAGACAACTAACTAGCGAAGTGAAATAAATATTTTTTAACATAGCCCCCCAGCCGAGCATAGAATTCTTTATACAGTGAGAGGTTCGTATGCTTTTATTGTATTTGTTATCTCACAGATAATAGCCTGTCTGGCTGAAATTACAGGGGATATGCAGCAGTATTTAGCCTGTAAGTGCGTGATATTAATCCCGCATAAAGTGATGGAATCTGCGCCCAACGCTTTTTATGTTTCGCTGTTTGCGGCCTTTGGCCGCCGATTGTGCTGACGTGATTTAGTCGTGCCGGATGGTATCGCCGATGATCTGTTCGAGAGGCACGCCGCGGGTACGGCTCATGCTGGCGCAGGCTGTGATCAATGCGCTTTGGCCGGCAACGTAGTAGTCATAATCTTCCGGGTGATCAATTTGATCACAAACAGTATCGAGTACGCGTTGATGTGCATCAGCATCGCCGCTGGCGAGATCGGCGTCGATGGGATGATAATGAAAATTGTCGAGTGCATCCTGCCACGCGCGACAAAGATTATCCAGATAGCGCCCGTGCGGGTCAGCGCTGATCCAGAACAGGTGAATATGTTCAGCATCGTCAAGCGCCATTGCGTGTTCGATCAGGCTTTTGATGGCTGCAAAACCGGTGTGCCAGGCAATGAATACCAGCGAGTGCACAGAATCTTCGTTGAGCACAAAGTCGCCACGTGGCCCCTGAATATCAACAGGGTCACCGATCTTCAGTTTGTTGAATACGTATTCAGAATGCGCATCGCCGGCTATTTCTGGGTATCTGGAAATGCAGGTTCATGTCATCACACGGGCAGCTGCTGATTGTGAGCTCAGTGCTGGGCATATCCCTGTCATTGCCCAGGGTGACGTGTTGCCCGGCAAGAAAACGCAGGCGGCTGGTGCGCGGGGTTTTGAGGTGAAGCAGGGCGACATCATTTTTGATTTCAATTTTTTTAACTTTAGCCGTAATTTTTTGCTCGGGAATATCGCGCGCGCTATCGGCCTCGACTGCTTCGACTACAACGTCACTGACCGCCACGTTGCAGCACATCAGGAAATGACCGGTGGCTTTTTGCTCTTCGCTGAGCACATAGTCGTGCTGCTGAATCTGCCTGATGTTGCCGGAGACCAGGCGCGCCTTGCACTTGCCGCAATTGCCATTACTGCAGGCATAGTTGAGTGCAAGGCCAGAGCGTAACCCGGCTTCGAGCAGGCTGGATGTGCCTTCGACAAAAAAGTCGTGGCCACTGGGTAGTATGCGAACGTGTGCAGTCATAAGTCGTAACAGGGCATCATTGGCGAAGATTTTTGCGGAAGCCTGCATATCAGTGCGCGGGGCATCAGTAACTTCGGCGAACCAGGCCTTGAGTTCCGCCAGTTGTTGCTCATCCGCCTGTAATGAGTCCAGGCGTGTTTTAAGATTATTGACGATATCGACATATTTTTTCGCCACCGAGTGGGTTTCATTCAGCTCCTGGCTAAGCGCGGCTACCCGCATCGACAGCACCTCGGTGTCTGGCATACTGCTGGATTCATGCAGCAGCTTGTTATAAGCCGCCTGCATAATGCGCGCAGAATGCTCAATCATGGTGTTATCTTCGATTTCGGTCTGCGGATAGGCCTTGAGCAGTTCTTCCAGCGACACCATGCCTTCAAACGCCTGCACTTCGCCGTCCTGGATGCGTTTTTGCAGGGTACGACGCTTGATGCCGACGAGGCGCGCTGCCTGTGACAGGGAAAGATAGCGATTTATGGCGCGCTGTGAATTCTTCATTCCATGAAGTTAAGGCAGAAGTGCTTTTCAGGCAAGCCCCGCAGGAAAATTCATTTCGCCAGTGTCAAAAGGCCTCGAGTTCGACGTATGAGATACCGATGCCGTCATCCGCGACGCGCACAATAATGGCATCTTTGAAGGTATCAGCCTCTTCGCGCAGCGGGTCGAGGTAGTGTACGTGGACCATTTCACCAATCGGGTAGCTGGCCGGGCTGTCGACCAGCAAAAACATGCCGCCTTCGCTGATGTCGCGCGTCTTGTATATGCGTGAGTTCTCCTCAAGGAATGACAGTTCGACATTCACCTTGATTTCGTGGCGGGGAAATTTGCGCTGGTTTTCGGTCATGTTAGATTTTAGCTATGTTGTGTATCACCCTGATAATAGTTTGGATTTAATAAAAATGCAGCCTTTATCATACTAAAAGTCGTGTGCTACAGTGGCGCGGTACACCCCGGAGGACAGATGAAACAGTTAATCCTGATATGCGTATCCTTGCTGTGTGTTTCTGTGCAGGCTTCAGACCTGGCGCGCGAACGCCGCCTGGCTGAGCAGATTGTCGATGCCATTTTTGATGGTGATCCGGTGATGCTGCGCAGCGGCGATCACGAGTTCCTCTCTATATATACAGAAGCTGAAATCGCAGACGAAAACGGGCAGCCGCGTGGCGCCGCCATTATCCTGCATGGTCGCGGTTTTCACCCGAACTGGGCCGAGGTGGTATACCCGCTGCGCGTGGGGTTGACCGAATTCGGCTGGAATACCCTGTCGATGCAAATGCCGGTGCTGGAAAAGGACGCCAAATATTATGACTATGTGCCCATTTTTAACCAGGCCGGCCCGCGCATCGACGCCGGTATTGAATACCTGCGGGCGCAAGGTAACAAAAAAATCGTGCTGATTGCACACAGTTGCAGTGTGCACATGGTGATGGCATGGATCGACGCCGGGCAGATGCATGATATCGACGCCCTGGTCGGCATCGGCATGGGCGCGACGGATTATCAGCAGCCGATGGCAAAACCCTTCCCGCTGGACAGGGTCAGTGTGCCGGTGCTGGATGTGTACGGTTCCGATGAGTACCCTGCGGTGCAACGCGGTGCGCCCGAGCGGCTGGCGCAGATGAAAAAAGCCGGCAATCCCAGATCAGCGCAAATCGTCGTGCTGGAGGCCAATCATTATTTCACCGACAAGGGCGATGAGCTGCTCGATACCATTGTTCCCTGGCTGAATTCTTTGTGACGCCATGAGTAAGCAGCCGTCACAGGGACAGTTTTACCTGCTCGGCGAGCGGCGCTTTCTGCCGTTTTTTATCACCCAGTTCCTCGGCGCATTCAATGACAATGTATTCAAGAACGCGCTGATTATCCTGATTGCTTTCCAGGGCGCGCAGTTCAGCGATATCAACACCGATATTCTCACCAATCTCAGCGCCGGCCTGTTTATCCTGCCGTTTTTCCTGTTTTCCGCCACCGCCGGGCAGTGGATCGACAAAAAAGAAAAGTCATATTCGATTCGTGTTATCAAGCTGCTCGAAGTCTTCATCATGCTGGGTGCGGCCTATGCCTTTGTTACCGGTGCACTCTACGGCCTGATCGCGCTGTTGTTCCTGATGGGCACGCAATCGAGTTTTTTCGGGCCGGCGAAATACAGCTATATTCCGCAACACCTGGCCAGCAGTGAGCTGGTCGCGGGCAATGCGCTGGTGCAAAGCGGTACCTTTATCGCGATATTGCTCGGCACCATGCTGGGCGGTATCCTGATCGCCAGCGAGTCAGGGCGTGATTATGTCGCACTGGTGGTCGTGATCCTGGCCGTGCTGGGCTACCTCGCCAGTCGGATGATTCCGCAGACCCCTTCGTTGCAGCCCGATCTGAAAATCAACTGGAACCCGTTCACCGAAACCTGGCGCAATATCAAATTTATCCGCCAGAACCGCACGGTGTTTCTCTCGGTGCTGGGAATATCCTGGTTCTGGTTTCTCGGCGCGACCTACCTTGTGCAGCTACCCAACTACACCCGGCTGGCGCTCGGCGGCAATGAACAGGTGGTCACCCTGCTGCTGACTTTATTTACCGTCGGCATCGGCGCGGGGTCTTTATTGTGTAACCGCATGTCGGGCCACAAGGTGGAACTCGGCCTGGTGCCGTTCGGTTCTATCGGGCTGACGCTGTTTGGTATCGATATGTATTTTGCGCAACCCGCGCTGGCCACCGGCGAGTTAATCAACGCCGCCACGTTCCTCGCTCACGATGGCAGTTTTCGCGTGCTGGCCGACATTGTGTTGATTGGTATTTTCGGCGGGTTTTATATCGTGCCGCTGTTTTCGCTGGTGCAGGAGCGCTGCGAAGCCGCGCACCGTTCACGGGTGATCGCCGGCAACAACATCATGAATGCACTGCTCATGGTGATCTCGGCGGTGTTCGCCATTGTCATGCTCGACGCCGGGCTTTCCATTGCGCAGCTGTTCCTGGTGATCGCGATACTCAATGCCGCGGTCGCACTATATATATTTGCGCTGGTGCCCGAGTTTCTCATGCGCTTCCTGGTGTGGATACTGATTCACTCTATATACCGGGTACACAAGCAGGGGCTGGAGCATATTCCCGATGAAGGCCCGGTGGTGCTGGTGTGCAACCACGTGAGTTATGTCGATGCGATGATCATCGCCGGCTGTATTCGACGCCCGGTGCGTTTTGTCATGCACCATTCAATTTATAAACTGCCCGTGCTTAATTTTATATTTCGCACCGCGGGTGCAATCCCGATTGCGGGCCGTAAAGATAATCCTGAGCTGATGGAGCAGGCATTTAACAGAATCGCAAAGCTGTTAGAGCAGGGCGAAGTGGTGTGTATTTTTCCGGAAGGCAAGCTCACCAGTAACGGTGAGATGAGCACGTTCAAACCCGGTATCAACCGTATTATCGAAACCACCCCGGTGCCGGTAATCGCCATGGGCTTAAAAGGTTTGTGGGGCAGTGTCTTCAGCCGCAACAGTAATTTTGTACTACGACGCTTATACCAGGGATTACGATCATGCATTGAGCTGGTGGTCGCGCCGCCAGTCAAACCCGAGGCAGTGTACGGTGACTGGTTTGCAGGCGCAGGTGGCAAAGTTGCTGGAGTAATCCTATGGGTTCTATTTCATAACAAGGTACAAGCATGAAACAGGTATTAGAAGTGTATATGGATGGTCGCTCGCGCAAGGCGGTGATTATTATCAGCATTGTATTATTACTTGCGGGTGTTGTCGGTATCGTCTTACCGCAGTTCGTCTCGATGGTGGTGGCGTGGTTTATCGGCGGGCTGTTACTGCTGGCAGGCGGTATTGCTTTTTATATCACCTGGCTCGGTTTTCGCGAGCGCTGGATCGTCTGGCTCAAGCCGTTTGTGCTGATTACTGTCGGTTTACTCATTCTGTTACATCCGCTGGCGGGCGCGGCTGCGCTAGGTTTAA
Source organism: uncultured Gammaproteobacteria bacterium (assembly GCA_963847575.1). Classification (GTDB taxonomy): domain Bacteria; phylum Pseudomonadota; class Gammaproteobacteria; order SZUA-229; family SZUA-229; genus JASBSR01. Next base: position 368 of record CAWKAL010000093.1, on the reverse strand, counting down.
TACTGGCGGTATATTTCCTGCTGGACGGTTTTGCCAGTGTTGGCTCTGCCCTGGGAGTTACGGCCGCGGGGTGGCTGGAAATGGTTAATGTTCAACGGTGTATTGTCGTTATTGCTCGCGGTGGTGTTTATTGCAGGCTGGCCGATAACCTCGGCCTGGCTAATCGGTTTGCTAATCGGTATCAGCCTTTTCTTTGATGGCCTGTCACTGATGATGCTGGGGCTGGCGGCGAGGATAGACTGAGTAGCCTTATGTAAAATGTAACATGACCTAACGTCGTCTCGAATCCCGGTAGTCATGGCTGGCAAGCTCAACATCTTCCTGCACCTGCTTGACACTGCGCTCATACACTATTTCACGGCCCATGG
>CAWKAL010000092.1:0-11831 GCA_963847575.1 uncultured Gammaproteobacteria bacterium | reverse complement strand
GAACCTGGCCGTCTCATGCTGGCGATTTTTCCTTTTTGTGTGAGGTGTGCACCGGTGGCTCGTTACTGAGTTCTTCCAGGGTCTTCGCCGGGTTTGCAGCATCCGTGATGGTTTTACTCAATTCCTGCAGGGTGGCATATTGCATCGCATTCAGCCCCTTGAAAGGTACGCCGTTAATTTCGATAGTGTAGGTTTTGCGCACATCTTCGCCGGTCAACGGCACAAAGTCGGTATTTCCAAGACTACGGATAATGTGCAGCATGCAGGTCAGGCGTGCTGCAAATGCATTGTTGGCATTGACTACTACCCAGGGTGATTTTGCCGACGAGGTGCGCGCAAACATCTGCTCCTTGTAACGGGTGAAGCGCTCCCACTTGGCGCGTGCATGAATATCATTTTCGGAAAACTTCCAGAATTTCAATGGATTCGTCAGGCGTTCATGAAAGCGCAGCAACTGTGTTTCGGAATTGACCGACAGGTAGAACTTGATCATGATCACACCCTTGTCGATATGCTTGTGCTCCCATTTCAGAACTTTGCGCATAAAATATTTGTATCGCGATTCCTTGCAGTAGCCCATGGTGGGCTCGATGAGTGCGCGGTTATACCAGGAGCGATCGAAAAATGTTATTTCGCCGGGTCTGCGGGAAATGGTTCTCATAGCGTTTGAACCAGTATTTAGATTCGCTTTTTGTGGGAATGCCGAGTTCTACCGCATGATAGAACTTGGGCATCAGGCGTTCGATCAGGCGTTTGATGGTTGCACCTTTACCTGCTGCATCGCGGCCATCGAGCGATATCACCACGCGTTTGTTTTCATCGACAACATGTTGCTGGGCTTTTAGAAGCTCAAGCTGGAGCCTGCGTTTTTCGAGATTATAATCTTCGAGCGTGATGCCTGAATAAGGCGTCTCGATATGCGCGATCTTTTTCTGACGTCTGGCGATGGCGTATTGCCCGTGGAGTTAAAGGTGAAATAAAAATATAACGAGTATGTTATGGCATGCAAAACCATCTGCTCATGGTAGCAGACTGGCTGCGGTAATGGTTAGTATATAAATGGCTATGTCTCTGTAATGGCTGAAAAACTCGATTCAGATTTTAAATATTTTTGTGTGTCCTGCGAACTCTGTGGCAGGTTCATCTGAGACTGAAAACATAGCCACAGTATCAGAGCGGCCACACCCAGAGCAACATCGGTACACTCACCACGACAACAAGAATGTCAGTGGGCAATCCCATGCGCCAGTAATCGCCGAAGCGAAATCCACCGGGGCCGAGAATCAGGGTGTTGTTCTGGTGCCCGATCGGCGTTAGAAAGGCGCATGAAGCGCCGACTGCAATCGCCATCAGAAATGCATCCGCGCTGACGCCAAGCTGGTTAGATGTACTGATAGCAATCGGGCACATCACAGCTGCAGTCGCAGCATTGTTCATGAAGTCAGTCAGTATCATGGTAGACACCAGCAGTACCACCAGGCCGGCAATGGCATGTCCCTGCGCAACATTGTCGAGCAGAAAACGCGCAATCGTGTCAGCTGCACCGGTAGATGCCATGGCGCCTGCCACGGGCAGCATGGCGCCCAGCAATACAATCACTGGCCAGTCGATTGCGGTGTATATCGAACGTATGGGAATAACCCCGAAGGCGACAAAGGCGCCCACCCCGGCGGCGAATGAAATTGCCACCGGCAGTATTCCCAGCGCGGTGGCCAGTACCGCAATCCCCATGATGATTGAAGCCGTCAGCGCGTGGCCTTTTTTGGGTACCCTGATTTCACGTGCGGCCAGCGGCAGGCAGCCAAACTCAGTCGCAAACTGGGCAACTGCTTCTGTCGAGCCCTGCATGAGCAGTACATCGCCTGCAATTAGTCGAGTAGTTCGAAGACGCTTGATAGTGCGACGCCCCTGGCGTGATATGGCCAGCAGGTTAATACCGAACACGGTGCGCAATTCGATATCCGTGGCCGAGCGACCGACCAGGGCGGAGGTCGGCATCACTACCAGTTCCTGGATTACGACTTCCTCGGGCCTGGGTTTTTCCACTATGGGCTCTATCTCCGGGCTTGCTGCTTCGACGGTTTCGGTTTCGATGCTGGCCGCGGCTACGGACACATCGCTGACCTCCGCCACTCGATCGGTCTCGGCCTCGGTCTCGGTATTCGCCTCGGTCTCGGCGTCTGCCTGCGTTTCTGCCGGGGGTTCGATATGCGTGGGTACGTCCTCTTCAAGTTTGAGTCCCATGCTGGTCAGTACCGAGGGCAAGGACTCAGGTTCGACTTCTATCACCAGGATATCGCCATCGCGTAACACCCGGCGCGGGTTCGGCGCAGAAATACGCACGCCGCGGCGAACCATGCCGACAATCTGCGCATCGACTTCATCAAGCAGGTGGTCGATATCGCGCAGCCGCAAGTTCGCAATTTTGCTGTCTTCAACAATGCGGACTTCGCTCAGGTAAGTGCCGGATTCAAAACTGCCAGAGCCTGCCTGCTTGCGTGACGGTACCAGGCGCCAGCCGAGCAGGCCGACAAATGCAATGCCAATAATCGCAACCGTGGCACCGACCGGTGCAAAGTCAAACATGGCAAAATTTCCCGCCCCGGTAGTCGTGCGATAACTGGAAACAATCAGGTTGGGGGGTGTTCCTATCAGCGTAGTCATGCCGCCGAGAATTGAGCCGAAAGCCAGTGGCATCAGCACCTGGCCGGCTGGCAGGTTTAGCCTCGCGGCCATTTGTATTGCCACCGGCATCAGCAGGGCGAGTGCGCCAACATTATTCATAAATCCTGAAAGCAATGCAGACAGGCCAATCAGGGCCAGGATGCTGAGTGTCGGGCTGGGCGAGGTGGGCAACACGCGTTTTGCCAGTACATCAACCGCGCCTGAAATTTGCAGGCCATAACTCAGCACCAGCACGCAGGCAACGGTAATCACCGCCGGGTGGCCAAAACCGCTAAAGGCTTCGCTGCCCGGTATAAGCCCGGTGAATACACAGATCAGCAGGGCGCTCATTGCGACAAGGTCGTGTCGCCAGCGCCCCCACAGAAACATGCCCATGGTTAATATCAGGGTTGCAATGATTATTATCTGACTGGTAGCCATCATGACTCGCGTAGAAAATTAGAAAAAACCATGCACCTGGTGCAGGCAGAAATACCCAGGCACATAATATAAGCGATTACTGCGCCTGCAAGCCAATGATTTAGATTACTAATAAATTAAAAAGGATTGCTGAGCAGTCGCGCTGGCGCGCGTACAAAATCCCGAAGCAGACAAGGTCAGTCAGAAAACCTGTGAACAAACTTGCACAGGTCTACGATTTTACCGTTTTTGACAGTAACGCCTTCCTCTATCAGCAACTCGGCTTTTCTATTAGCGCCAAGTGCATACTGGCCAATAGAACCATCACTCCTGATCACCCGGTGGCACGGTATTGTTACCAGCTGGTTGTTCTTTGCCATGGCGCTGCCTACTGCGCGGCAGGCAGTGGTATTTAACGCACGGGCAATTTCCATGTAGGTAGTGACCTTGCCTGCAGGTATCTGTGCTAAAAGCGCGTAACATTTTTGATTGAAGCTGCTGCTATTGGCAGTCATAACATGACTCCGGAATGTGATGTTTTGGCAATGATGCAACTAAGTTGCACCAGTACACCATGCGCTCGATATGAAATCAATCCGAAATTAAGAGGGCAGGTTCTGGCTGATCACGCAGGAAGCTCATAATGCTGTCAGCGCTAAATTTGGAGAATGTAAAAATATCAAATCCCGCGCTCTTCAAGACCCTTGGCTGTCCAGCGGTTACAGGTATTAAACAGAAAGTAGTCGCCTTCGCCCTGGTAAAACTGGCTGTCACCATAAATGCCGTGTTTCATGGTTACAGGTTGGGCATCAGCTGCGTAATAAAAACTGGTGCGAATAAATTCAAGCAGGTTGAAAAGCTCGGGGTCTGATAGATGTATTTCGATCACTTCGCTTAATTTAAAATACCTGGCTGGATCAAATGGCACCGCAACTACATGCATCACGGAATCGGTCGGCCAGAAAATGGCCTTGATGCTAAGTCCCGATGTGATTTCATCGGCCTGGTAAAATCCGGTGTCACCCCAGCCGAACTCATAGTAGGCAGCACGGCTGAATCGCTGCCTGAGGAACGGCAGGATGGAATCTGCCTCTATCGCCGAAATAATAAAACCGGTATGCCACTCGTGCCTGGCGATATACACAGTGTTTGTCTTTGGCGCATCAGTGTCACCAGAATAGTTTACGACATAAGGTTTTCCCGAGCACGCCGTTAGCAGTGCTGCAAACAGTAACAGTGCGGGTGAATATTGGTTTGTAAAAAGATTTGCCACAGTGGTCACAGAGTAAAATTAAGGTAAAAAAATATCCACAGATGAACGCAGATGAACGCAGATTTTTTGTGCAGGTGCCTGATAGTGATGCAGGACAACGCCCTATAGATTTGAGCGGGGCAGGTAAGAGATGGGCGGTTTTATCTGCATTTATCCGTGTTCATCTGCGTTCATCTGTGGATATATTATTTGCCTAAATATTACTCTGTGGCAAATGTTTATTAACGACAGGATCCACCCAGGTGCAGGTTACAGGCTGCAGTTAGGTTTTTTGCCGGCCTGCTGTGCGCTGTTGTATAAAGTCATCGCCTTTGACATACGGTCGGATAAATCCTTGATGCGAGTATCGCCCGATGGATGCGTGGAAAGAAACTCAGGGCCACCGCTGCCGGCTTTCGACATGTTCTGCCACAGCGTGACACTTTCACGCGGATCAAACCCGGATTTCGCCATCAGGTCGAGGCCGATTAAATCTGCTTCGGATTCGTGTGAGCGGCTGAATGGCATCAACACGCCATACTGTACGCCGAGACCCAGTCCCGCCATGACCAGGCTATTATCCGATTCAGTGCTGCCAAGCACAATTGCGGCAATCGACATGCCGGCGTTTGCGGCAAGCTGGCTGGAGACGCGCTCGTTACCGTGTTCGGCGATCACGTGTGCAAGTTCGTGTCCCATCACGGCAGCGAGCTGGTGCTGGTTCTGTGCGTATTTCAGCAGGCCTTCGTAGACGCCGATTTTTCGGCCGGGCAGGGCAAATGCATTCGCCTGGTCATCTGCGAATACCTGCACTTCCCACGCAGTCGGATTGTTGTCTTTCGCCAGCTGCGGAATAATCTGGTTGGCAATACACTGGACATAGTTGCGCACGTTGGCTTTTTCAGTCATCGGTGTAGTTGTTTTCAATTCTGCAAAACTTTGTTCGCCCATGGCATCGAGTTGTGCCTCGGGCAGCAGGTGCAGTTGTCTGCGGCCTTCCGGACTGGTGGCGCAGGCGCTGAGAAGTGCCAGCATTAAAGCGATAGCTAAAAGTTTTACAGGTATCATGATTATTCTGCTTTGGCTGTGGTTGTGGTTAAGACATTTAACAGTGTTATCGCATCCTGCATTACCAGGCTGTGGCCGGAAGGCGTGGTGATAACCGAAGACTTGCCGTGCAGCGCGGGAACATTATTCATGTCCTGACTATAACCCGGCACCAGGTCATCACCGGCAAAGCCCACCGGGTCAGTGCGTATGATAGAAACATATTTGATATCCGGGTGCGGCTGGCTGTTGAGCCAGTACAGCATGTTCCCCGGATGCGGCCGTGTCAAATCGTATAGTAATCCGCGTGAGCGTTTCAGGGCATCGTAGCCACCACCACCGAAAAAACTTTTTACCATGTTAAACGGGCCATGGTCATTGGTGACATCCAGTGCCTGCTCGGCACGCGTAGTGCCCACGTGCGGGCTGGCGATGGTAATGAGTTCGGTCACATTTGCAGCACCACCGCGTATCAGTGACAAGCGTGCGACAACGCCGCCGGCGGAATGGCCAACGATAATTATATTTTCACCCGGATGTTGCTGGCGTGTGCGCTCCAGCATGGCGAGAAATATATCAGATTGCACAATCGCCGGTGCTTCGGCCGGCAGGTCTGCGACATAGACTTTTCGTTCGGCGTTCAGATTGCTGGTCGCGAGTAATTGCACACCACCGGGAGCCTGCAATAAAAGGCCAACACGTTTCCAGCCGTGGGCATCGAGTGCATCGTTGATCCCGGTGTTCTGCCATGAATCGGCGCCTGCCAGGTAGCCGTGCACCAGCAACAGAATATCGGCACGTGCCAGCGCGCTGCCCAGCAGGCAGAAACCGGCGAAAAGAATAGATAGAGTGCGCATAACCACCACCATTAACAAATAACTGTCATCAGGTATAGTGTACCCGAGAGCCGATATCGGGTCGTAAAATCCGGCACGGTTTCTGACACAGGTCAGCGTTCCGGGTTCGGTCACGGGATGGCTTATATTGTTAAATATCGTCAGTGGCCGGGGTGCCAGGCGACATATGTACAACACGTTGCGGAAATGGAATTTCAATATTGTTTTCCTTGAAGCGCTTCCAGATCATCAGGTTGACATCGGAGCGCACACTGCCAAGACCGGCTTCAGGATCGCGAACCCATACGCGCAGTTCGAGGTCGATGCCATTATCACCAAACGTCATCAGCCGGGTGACCGCGGCCGGGTCCTTGAGTACGCGCGGGTGTTCGTTGCCGGCATCCAGCATGATACGCATGGCGATTTCGACATCGCTGTTGTAACTGATCTGCACCGGGAAGCTTCAGGCGCACATTGCGATCGGTATAGCTCCAGTTGATCACCTCGGTGGTAATCAGGTTTTCGTTTGGAATCAGGGTTTCCACGCCATCGCGGTCACGCACCACCACGTAGCGTGCGTGCAGCGCCTGCACCCAGCCGAAACGCGTGCCGATACTGATAACATCACCAGGGCGAATCGATCGGTCGAACAGCAGAATAAAGCCGCTGATGAAATTACTGAAAATTTTCTGTAAACCAAAACCGATACCAACACCGATAGCACCGCCGAATACGGCAAACGTGGTCAGGTCGATGCCGACACTTTTCAGTGCCATCAGGAAAGCAATGGTGTAGAGCACAAACTTGCTGACCTTGGTCAGGCCGACGCGCATGCTCGGACTCATATAGAGCGAGCGCCGGGTGCGTGATTCGATTACGCGGGTAAACCAGTTGGCCGCCAGCATAAAGATGACCACGGCGGTCAACAGCTTGAGTATCGACAACAGGGTAAATCGGCCTTCACCCATGTCGATACCGATTGAATCAAGTGCAGCTAAAATATCAGGCAGCCAGCCGACCAGGTGCAGGGCAACTATCATCCACACGGTAAGACTGAGCATGCCTTCCCACGCGCGCAAGGCCGGGCTGTTCGGAAAGCCTTTTCGAATTGTGTACACCGCGATGCGGATGGCGGCGAGTGACAGTAACAAGGGCGTGAAAATGTCGAGGACCGCAACATTGATCTCAAACTGTGCCAGGATAAAGCGGCTGACGATCATGTACAGCAACATGCTGAGCGGGAAGGCGGCGCGATCAGTGGCACGCAGTAAAAAACGGATAAAGCCTTTTTTTTCAAGGCCGCCCAGCAGGCGGGTAATGAATTGCTGCCAGTGCCGGTGGGTCAGCCACGCCAGCGCGCCGCAGGCGACCACAGCGCCGAGCTGCAGGCCACCGGAAATGGTCAGGAACTCGGCTATCCAGCTTTCGACCAGTTTGGTCAGTTTCTCGATTAATTCCATAAGCGTACGCAGTGTGTTGTTAAGCGGCCATTATCGCGACTTTTATCTCAAACAACAAACCAGTTCATCTGGGGTGAATGCTGCGAGTACAAGACTGGTGGTCGACGCCTGCAGGCCCGGCATATAGTATAGAGCGTTGTATTTCACAGCTAATAACCTCGATGACCAGGCTGAAAGCAATAATCGATCACCAGGCCGCATTACGCGCCTGCCGTCTATGTCCACAGATGATCCCGCCAGTGGTGGTATGCAAGCCGATCAGGGCAAATATCCTGCTCATTGGCCAGGCGCCGGGTGACAAGGAGCCCGGGCTGGGGCGGCCATTTGCCTGGACCGCGGGTAAAACCCTGTTCAAGTGGTTTGAATCGATCGGTGTCAATGAAGAACAGTTTCGTCAGCAGGTTTACATGACCGCGGTGTGTCGTTGCTTTCCAGGTAAAAATCCCAAAGGCGGCGACCGCGTGCCTGATGCTACCGAGATTGAAAACTGCTCACGCTGGTTGAATGCAGAAATAAAATTGCAGCAACCCGCCCTGGTGTTGCTGGTGGGAAAGCTCGCCATCACCCAGTACATGCAGATCAACAGGCTGACCGAGGTAATCGGTCAGCAATTTAGTATCGAGTTGCAAGGTGTAAAAACCGATGTGATCCCGCTGCCCCATCCCTCGGGCGCATCCACCTGGCACCGCATGTCACCAGGCAAGGAATTATTACAGGATGCGCTCGAACTGATCCGCAAGCATCCGCAGTGGCAGCGACTGTTAAAAGCTGAAACTAGAAGAGGGTAGTAACAAACAAAAATATTTAGCCGCGAATTACGCAAAGAACGCGAATAAGAAGGAATATTTGTGTGCGCACAACAGCCACTTATTTTTTGGTTTAATTTGCGTACTTTGCGTATTTGCGTAATTCGCGGCTAAAAGTTTTTCAAGGTACCAGCAAAGTGTGTGGCAGGCGTTGTTTCCAGTGGATTATTTCTGACATCGCCGGGCTCATGTAGATGGTGCCGTCATCATCGAACATGATCAGTGCCTTCACGCCGAAGCGGTCGGCGATCTGTTTCCAGTTTTTGCGGCCTGATATCAGTAGCGAACTCGCGGCCACATTTGCCACCGCAGCACTGCTATGTAACACGGTAACAGATGCGATGCCGCGCGCAGGCAGGCCGCTGCGCGGGTCAACCGCGTACCTGAAAACAGTGCTCTGTTTGCCGACGATTTTTGTTATCGCACGAGCTGTCACAACTGCATTGTCATCGGCAAGTTCGATCGTGCCAAGAAGATGTTCGCCGCTTACGTCGTGCAGGCCGACCCACCATGGGTGTTTGCCTTTTCTGCCGATAACATGGGCGCTTTCACCAATATCTATCATCGCGTTTTCTATGCTTTGCGATTTCAGGTGGTTGATGCCTTTATCAAGCGCAAAGCCGCGAATTAAATCACCGAACTCAAGTTTTACTTCACTATTGCGGCTGCTTACAAAATTCCCGTCGATAATGATGTCGCTCATGCGTGGTTTGCTTTTTAAAATACTGCTTACCTTGAGGTTCACCAGTTTCATGACGTCGTCTGGATAGGGCGCTACTGTGCAATTTTTTGTTTCGCAGCGGGTCTGCCATAATGCTGTCAGCTCGCCGGCCGCGGGATTAAACAGCCCCTTGCTTTGCGCAGATAATGACTTTGCTTTCTGGATCAGTTCGATTAGTTCGTCGCTGGCTTCGTAAGCTTTACCGAATTCAAATGATTCATTGAGCTGCTGCAATTCGCAATGTTCGGTAATGGTGTAGCCGATATGATCAATCGCTCGAAGTTCGGCTTCGACACTGTTGATGGCGCGTGAGGCAATGGCTTTATTGGAACTGGCTACAATCACGTCCGCATAAGTATCGAGTATTTTCATGCGGTCACTGTGCGTGGCATTGTCGGCTGAGCATGACAATTGCAGGGCCGTCATCATGCACAGCAGTAACGCCGGCAGGGTCGGAACAGTAGCGCGTAATCTTTTATAAAACATCAAAAATACCAGTCGTGTTACGTATATTCAGCATGCTGATTAAAACAGCTCTGCGTTCAGCCAGAGGTGGGTCCAGATACTGGCGGCAAACCCCAGTGCAATCACCGGCGTCCAGCGCAAATGACTGAAAAAGGTGTATTGGCCCTGGGACTGTCCCATTAATGCTACACCTGCAGCGGAACCAATGGAAAGCAGGCTGCCGCCGACGCCGGCGGTCAGCGTGACCAGCAGCCACTGGCCGAGTGGCATTTCCGGATTCATCGTGAGCACGGCGAACATAACCGGAATGTTATCGATAATTGCGGATAATACGCCTATGCCAATATTGGCGTTGGTCGGGCCCCAGTCGAGATACATGACTTCGGAAGCCATGCTGAGGTAACCGATATAACCGAGACCGCCGACGCACATTACCACGCCGTAGAAAAACAGCAGCGTGTCCCATTCAGCGCGGGCAATCTTGTTGAAAATATCAAACGGAACAATATCGCCCAGTTTGCTGCTGTGGTCTTCTTCTTCAGCGCGGTTCTTCGCCATTTGTGCATGCGCCCTGCGCTTTAATATAAAGCCGAATACCTGCAGGTAGCCGAGGCCAGTGAGCATGCCCATCACCGGTGGCAGGCCAACAAAATTATGGAAAGATATCGCGGTGAGAATTGTTAGCAGGAACAGGATGACAATGGTGATCGCGCCGGGGCGCATTTCTACGTTATCATGGCTGGCATGCGGGCGTTCATCAGGGATTGCAAACTGCATGATGATAGCGGGGACAAGAAAATTGACCACAGACGGAATAAACAATACGAAGAAAGCGGCGAAATTCACCAGGCCTTTTTGCCAGACCATCAACGTGGTGATATCGCCGAACGGACTGAACGCGCCACCGGCATTGGCGGCGACCACGATATTGATGCATGCCAGTGAAACAAAGCGTTTGTTACCGCCGCCCACTGCCATCACCACGGCACACATTAATAACGCTGTGGTCAGGTTGTCCGCTACCGGTGAGATGAAAAACGCAAGTACACCCGTCATCCAGAACAGGGCGCGAAAACCAAAGCCCTTGCGAACCAGCCATGAACGCAACGCATCGAACACCAGGCGTTCTTCCATGGCGTTGATATAGGTCATCGCTACCAGCAGGAACAGCATCAGTTCGGCATATTCCAGCAGGTTGTGGCGCGCAGCATGTTCCGAGGCTTCGCCAACACCGTGCTGTGTCGACACGTAGGCGACCATGGCCCAGATAATGCCGGCAGCTAATATCACCGGTTTGGATTTGCGCAGGTGGGTGAATTCTTCCGCCGTCACCAGGATATAGGCAAATGCAAATAGTGCCAGCGAGGTATAACCGACTGCGTGCGTGGTCAGGTCAAGTGCATGTGCATCCGCATCCGCCGCTTCAGCTGCCAGCGCGAGTGAAGGCAGTAGAACGCACGCGCTGGCAAGCAGTATGCGCAGGCTGTGCTTCATAATCTGTGCGGCAATATTCATCTTGTATTCGATTTAGAAAACGATGTTCATCATGACCAGCATGACCACCAGGAACAGCACGGTCATAATTCCGCCAGCACGCATGAAATCTTTTACTTTATATCCCGCCGGGCCCATCAGCAATGCATTGACCTGGTGGGTGGGAATCAGGAACGAATTGGATGTCGCAATCGCCACGGTAAGCGCGAATATCGCCGGGTCGGCGCCGGCCTGTATCGCCATGTTGACCGCCAGCGGTACCAGCAACACGGTGGCGCCAACATTGGACATCACCAGGGTGAAGAAAGTAGCCAGCACGGCAAGCGCGGCCTGGATAACCCAGATCGGCACATCGCCCAGCAGCGCCAGTGTCTGTTGTGCAATCCACGCAGCGGTACCGGTATTTTCCACCGCCATACCGAGTGGAATCAGGCTGGCGAGCAGGAACACGGTTTTCCAGCTGACCGCGCGATAGGCTTCGTCCATGGTCATGACGCCGGCGAGGATCATGCCGAGCGCGCCGGTGAGCAATGACACTGATAAACGCAGATCTGTAAACAGTATCAGGGTAAGTGCAACCAGGAAAAAGAACAGTGCATGCCAGACCTTGTGCGGACGCGTATCTTCACGCGGGTATTCAGAGGTGACGATAACAAAGTTCTTGTT
>CAWKAL010000091.1:0-8587 GCA_963847575.1 uncultured Gammaproteobacteria bacterium | reverse complement strand
GAAACATCAGCAACGCAGAAGAACTGGATTATTCGGTACAGGGCCTGTTGCCCTTCGCGCTGATGAAAGGCATCGAAGCGGCGGCCGTGATTGTCGCCGACGCGGTGATTGCGCAACAACGCATATTGATTGTCGGTGATTACGATGCCGACGGCGCCACCAGTACTGCGCTGGTGTTGCGTGCATTGCGCGGTTTCGGCGCCAGCCACACCGATTACCTGGTGCCGAACCGTTTTGAATATGGCTATGGTCTGACGCCCGCGATTGTCGAGGTCGCCGCGACACGAAAACCCGACCTGATTATCACCGTGGACAATGGCATCTCCAGTATCGAGGGTGTCAGCGCCGCGCATGCACACGCGATACGCGTGGTGATTACGGATCATCATCTCGCCGGACGTGAACTGCCTGCGGCCGATGCGATAGTCAATCCCAACCAGCCGGGCTGTGCGTTTCCTGAAAAAAGCATTGCCGGTGTCGGTGTCGCGTTTTACCTGATGCTGGCAACGCGCGCCCGCCTGCGCGAACTGGGCTGGTTCAGCGCGCCGGCGCGCGATGAATTTAACATGGCGAGCCTGCTCGACCTGGTGGCACTGGGCACCGTGGCCGATGTCGTGCCGCTGGACAAAAACAACCGGCTCATGGTGCAACTGGGCTTGCAGCGCATTCGCAAGCGCCAGTGCGGTGTTGGCATCCAGGCGCTGATGCAGGCCGCGGCAAAAGATATCAGCCAATGCACCAGCGCTGATTTTGGATTTTTTGTTGCGCCGCGACTCAATGCCGCGGGCCGGCTGGATGACATGTCTGCCGGGATTGAATGCCTGCTGACGGATGCCATGCAGACGGCACAACAGCTGGCAGAACAATTACACCTGCTGAACCAGGAGCGCAGGCAAATTGAATCCGGCATGCTGGATGCCGCGATGCTGCACCTGGATGAACTGATCGCAAACCTGGATGACGAGCAGCTACCGCTGGGATTATGCCTGTACGATGCCAGCTGGCACCAGGGCGTGGTTGGCCTGCTGGCCTCACGTATCAAGGAACGTTTTCATCGGCCGGTGATTGCGTTTGCCGATGCAGGTACAGACGATACGGATACTAACGAGCTAAAAGCCTCGGCACGTTCGATACCGGGGCTGCACATCCGCGACGTGCTCGATGCGGTGGCGACCCGGCATCCGGGCCTGATCGAGAAATTTGGCGGCCACGCGATGGCCGCAGGTCTGAGCCTGGATAAATCAAATTACGCTAATTTTAAATCAGCATTCGAAGCAGAAGTGGCGCGACAGTTAAATGCTGATGCGCTGGAAAATATTATTCTCAGCGATGGCGCTATCGATAGCCTCGAAATGTCCCTGCAGACTGCCGCAACCATTCGCATGGCAGGCCCGTGGGGACAGCAGTTTCCCGAGCCGGTATTCGACGACGTATTTGAAATTGTTAACTGGCGTATCGTGGGCGCAAAGCATCTAAAAATGCAGTTGCGCCTGCAGCACACTGCACAGGCGCTGGATGCGATTGCATTCAATCATACCGATGCAGATCTGCCGCCGGGAAGTGAACTGATCCACGCCGCCTACCGGCTCGATGTAAACGAATACCGCGGCGTCCGAAAATTGCAGCTCATTGTGGAGTACATCGAAGCTGCCTGAGAATGTGGGTTAGGAAGATAAAAAAATATTTGCCGCAAATGAACGCAAATGAACGCAAATGTTCTTGTTGTGTGCCTGCGGCACACAACAATAATAGTGTTAAGGATTTTATTCGCGTTTATTTGCGTTCATTTGCGGCAAAATGGTTATGCTTTTTTAGTGTTACTATAATTACGATAAACTGCGGGCAATGCGTTTGAATCTTTATCCTTTAGTGCAAAAGCTGTTGTTCATGCTCGATGCGGAAACCGCGCACGGCCTGTCCTTGCGTGCGCTTGATGTGTTATATCGCCTTGGCCTGATACGGCTGGTGGCGGCAGCGCCGGTTAAATCGTCCAGCGCGGTCAGGGTGATGGGGATTGAATTTCCGAACCGGGTCGGCCTCGCTGCCGGGCTCGACAAGAACGGTGAACACATCGATGCGCTCGCTGCCTGTGGCTTTGGTTTTGTCGAGATCGGCACGGTGACGCCCAGGCCGCAAGCGGGTAATGACAAACCGCGTTTGTTCAGGCTGGTGCAGGACAGGGCCATCATCAACCGCATGGGATTTAATAATCACGGGGTTGATTACCTGGTGGAGCGTGTGAAACGCAGTCGCCGCAAGTGCGTGCTGGGAATTAATATCGGCAAGAACAAGCTCACACCAAATGAAACAGCGGTGGACGATTATGTCGTTTGTTTGCAGAAAGTGTATGCGCATGCAGATTATATCGTGGTGAATATATCCTCACCGAACACGCCGGGCTTGCGTGAGCTGCAACACGCTGATGCATTGCGCAGCCTGCTGCAGGTGCTCAAGCAGGAACAGACGACATTACAGCAGCAACACGCGCGCTACGTGCCCCTGCTGGTGAAGATTGCGCCTGACCTGGGCGATACGGAAATCGAATCGCTGGCGGCCATTTTTATCGAGCTGGGCCTCGATGGCGTCATCGCCACCAATACCACCAACGCGCGCACAGGCCTGTCACAATCCGAACTCGCCGCAGAGCAGGGCGGCTTGAGCGGCCAGCCCTTAACAGAGCGCGCTGATCATGTTCTGTCTGTGCTGGTCAACGCGCTGCACGGCAAGCTGCCGGTAATCGCCGCGGGCGGTGTCATGAGTGTCGAGGATGCACAACGCAAGCTTGCGCTGGGTGCGGCGCTGGTGCAGGTGTATACCGGTTTTATTTACCGTGGGCCACAACTGGTCAACACCATCGCGTCTGCGCTGGACTGAGCGAGCAGGCGCGTCACGCTGCAGGTGTTTAGTTTCTGGTGATATCCGCTGGGAAAACCTGGGACATGCGAGCCGGTGTAGAGGTTGTTACACGTACAAACGGCGTAACTGTGGATCCTGCTGGGCGTGTTCCCACACCTGGTTGAAATAATCACCTAGCTGACCGGCCTGTTGCGGTGCCATGAAATTGGCAATGGCATTATAACTGTACTGGTTGCCGACCACGCGATGCATGTACCCGACGCCATCAGCAATCATAAATGCACCCTGTTCATCGCGATGATCACGTGAGGGTTTGCGGATAAAAACCGAGCTGGTGAGGTTTTGTGAAAGCCTTAACAGGCGGTGGCCATTGTGCAGTGCTGCACTCACGTCCTGCACCAGGATGCGTATTCGAGTACTGGGATGCAAGCGTGCGAGATCGAACACGGCACGCTCGAACGCATCATTATCATACAGGCCTGCATCCAGCGTCTGGCTGAAGATATCGAGCTGATGCCGGGCCTGTTGCGCCAGTTCAATCGCAATATCACGATTTTCAACAGCAGTGCTGAGATGATGTGCCTGGTTGGTTTCGCCGAGTATATTTGTCATGGTGCACAGGGTTTAATCAAGTCTGATTTTCATGGCGCGATGCAGAATTCCGGCATCTGAGAATATCTCGCCAAATTCATTAAAGCCGTGTCGCCGGTAAAAATCAAGTGCACTGATCTGGGCATGGCAATAAAGTTCTGCCAGTGACTGCCTGCGCGCGTATGCAAGGATATAGTTCAAAAGCACAGAACCGATGCCGCGATGGCGGCAGGCTTTCAGTACCGCCATGCGGCCTAGCTGGCCGTCGGTTTTCAGCCGCGCTGTCGCAACCGGCGTATGATTGATAGCTGCCAGAAAATGCGTGCTGCTATCATCAAATTCGTCCCATTCAAGTTCGACCGGGACCTGCTGTTCGTCGATGAAAACCTGTGCGCGTATCATGCGCAGGGCAGCGCGGTCGTCGGTGTTGTTCCAGTCGGCGATGCGTATTTCAGCCGGGTTCATCATAGACCAGCAGGCATTGTTTATTGAACAGATCGAGCAACAGGACTTCATCCTGTGGATGTTTAACTGCTTCGAGTAATGTGCGGGTATCAAGGATGTTATGCGCACATACTGTTTCGGCAAACTCGATCGAGCAGGCACTGGCACGGCCATCTACGAACAGCCTGGCGCTCTGGGCATGACGCGCAAACAGGAAGCGTGACATTGGATTGTGCTCAAGCCTGGCAACCTCACTGATGTGGGTGTACAGATCATGGCTGTCGCTAAACTGCAGGTCACTTTCATACAGCTGGGTGCTGCTGCGGTTGTCGCTGGCAAATTCGCCTAGCCAGTCGCTGATGCTGTCATCATCCAGTTCGATGTTCTCGAGCAACAGGTCTTTGAGTTTACGCGCGGTCTGCGCAGTGATTTCAGCAGGGTGTGCCTGGGTGGCCAGTTCAGGGTCGGTATAGCGCAGGGCTTCGGGCAGGCGGCGCGCCATGTAGTCACCAAAGTCGCTGACCAGGTTGCGCAACGAAGGCGCACGAAACCCGATCGAAGCAGTCATGCAGTCGTCCTGTGCAATGCCATGATGCGCAACATTGGGCGGCAGGTAGAGCATGTCGCCGGGTTGCAGGTCCCAGGTGTTTTCTGCGGCAAAGTTCGACAGTACGCGCATGTCAGTATTCGGCAATACGTGTTCATCAAAGCTTTCGCTAATCATCCAGCGCCGGGTGCCGTGCAATTGCAGCAAAAATACATCGTAGGCATCGACATGCGCACCGACCGAAGCACCGCTCGGGGCATAGCTGATCATCAGGTCATCAATACGCCAGTCGGGAATAAAACGAAACGCGTCGAATATTTCGCGCGCCGCGGGCAGGTGTTTTTCCACGTCGCTGACCAGCAGGCTCCAGCCGCCGTCGGGCAAATGTGAAAAATCGTTTTCATCGAAGGGCCCGTATTTCACCGACCAGGCGCGTCCCTCGGCCGAGTATTCGGCGCTTTCGAATATCAGCCGTGAATTAATCCCCTCGACGCAGGCCAGGCCGGCGAGCTCGTCGGGTGACACCGGGCTTTCAATGTTTGGAAAGGCATTGCGAAACAGCAGCGGTTTCTTCTGCCAGTAGTCGCGCAGAAAAATTTCGATGCTGAGCTCGCTGCCAAACATGTTAATACGCCGCCTGAATTAAATCTTGCGTGCCTGCTGTTCCGCGTTACCTGTGTAGTTTTGCGGCGTCAGCGCGAGCAGGCGTGTAATCACATCGGCGGGCAGTTCGAGGCTGTTGATAAACCTGTGCAGGTCATCACGGGTGATCGCCTTGCCGCGGGTGATGGCCTTGAGTTTTTCATACGGATTGGCAATGCCATAACGACGCATCACGGTTTGAATCGGTTCTGCCAGCACTTCCCATGAACTGTCGAGGTCGGCTTCGATTTCGGCGGCATTGACTTCGAGCTTGCTCAGGCCGCGCATCAACGACTGGTAGGCGATGATGCTATGCGCAAATCCAACGCCGAGGGTGCGCAATACCGTGGAATCGGTGAGGTCGCGTTGCCAGCGTGAAATCGGCAGCTTGGCAGCGAGATGGCCGAACAGTGCATTGGCGATACCAAGGTTGCCCTCGGCATTTTCAAAATCAATCGGGTTCACCTTGTGCGGCATGGTCGATGAACCGACTTCGCCTTCGACGGTCTTCTGTTTGAAATACGCCAGCGAAATGTATGACCACAGGTCACGGCTGAGGTCGATCAAAATAGTATTGAAACGGCTCACGGCATCGAACAGTTCGGCCAGGTAATCGTGCGGTTCGATCTGAATGGTGTAAGGGTTTAGTTTCAGGCCGATCGATTCTACAAAGTTTTCGGCGAATGCGGGCCAGTCGACTTCGGGATAGGCGCAATAGTGTGCATTGTAATTGCCGACCGCGCCGTTTATCTTGCCGAGAATGTCGACATTGGCGGTGGCCGTGCGCTGGTGTTTGAGACGATGCGCCACGTTGGCAATTTCTTTGCCGACCGTGGTAGGTGAGGCAGTCTGACCATGGGTGCGGCTCAGCATGGGTTGCGCGGCGAGTTCTATTGCCAGTTCGCGCAGCCGCGCGATGATGCCGTCCATCGCCGGCAGGAGTATGTCGTCACGTCCGCTGCGAACCATCAGCGCATACGACAGGTTATTAATGTCTTCCGAGGTGCAGGCGAAGTGGATAAATTCCTTCACCGCATCGAGTTCGGCGTTACCGGCAATTTTTTCCTTGAGAAAATATTCCACCGCTTTGACATCGTGATTGGTGGTGCGCTCGATCTGCTTTACGCGCTCGGCATCATCCAGGCTGAAGTTGCTGACCACGGCATCGAGCTGTGCCGTGGCACTCGCGCTAAAGGCGGGAACTTCGTTGATGTGCGGATGCTGCGCCAGTGCCTGCAGCCAGCGCACTTCGACCAGCACACGGTGATGGATCAGGCCGAACTCGCTAAACACCGGCCGCAGCGCGGCGGTTTTGGAGCCGTAACGGCCATCGACGGGTGAAATTGCACTGAGTTCGTTGAGTTCCATAGTCTACCTGTTACATCAGGGTGTTATACGAGGGCGGTAATCCATAGATCATCTATCAATAAAATCCAGCGCGGGGTAGTCTCCGCAGGGAAATCGCCGGTGAAATCGCGTAGTATATCACCCAGTTACAGACCCATGGCACGCAATCAGGCATTACATTACGGAGCAGGCAGAGGCATGAGCAACACCCGCATAGTCCAGGACAGTATGGGCGAAATCAGCATCCCGGCGGAGGCGCGTTACGGTGCCCAGACCCAGCGCGCGGTGGAAAATTTTCCCGTCAGCGGCCTGACCCTGCCGCCGGAATTCATCCACGCCCTCGGCCGGGTCAAGCAGGCCTGCGCTGAAGCCAATCATCACCTCGGTTTACTCGATGCTGATCGTTATCACGCCATGACTGACGCCTGCAGACGCATTATCGACGGTGAATTCGATGCGCATTTTCCGGTGGACGTTTTTCAGACCGGCTCCGGCACCAGTACCAATATGAATGCCAACGAAGTCATCGCCACGCTGGCGAGTGAATCCGGACTCGAAGTGCATCCCAATGATCATGTCAACATGAGCCAGAGCTCGAACGATGTGATCCCGACCACGATCCATGTCAGCGCTGCCATCGCCTGCAAACAGCTGCTGCTGCCGGCGCTGTCACACCTTGAAGATACAATTTCACACCGCGCCGAACGCCTGGCTGATGTCGTCACCACCGGGCGCACTCACCTGATGGACGCCATGCCGGTGACGCTGGGCCAGGAGCTTTCCGGCTGGGCTGCGCAAATCCGGCTTGGCATGGCACGCGTGCAATGTGTATTACCGGATCTGCATCATCTTGCCATTGGCGGTACCGCGGTCGGCACCGGCGTTAATGCGCACGAAGACTTCGGCGCTGAAGTCGCAGCCAACCTCGCGGCATCGACCGGCATCGACTTTTGCATGTCAGAGAATCGGTTTGAGCGCATGAGCTCGCAGGATGCAGCGATTTCACTCAGCGGCCAGTTAAAAACCGTTGCCGTCAGCATGATGAAAATCGCCAACGATCTGCGCTGGATGAACAGCGGCCCGCTGGCCGGCATCGGTGAAATTGCACTGCCTGCACTGCAGCCAGGCAGCAGTATTATGCCGGGCAAGGTCAACCCGGTGATTGCAGAATCGGTGGCGATGGTGTGCGCACGCGTGATTGGCAATGATGCATCGCTGACCATCGCCGGTCAGTCCGGTAATTTTCAGCTCAATGTCATGCTGCCGCTGGTCGCGTATAACCTGCTGCAAAGCATCGAGTTGCTGGCCAATGCCGCCCGGATCCTGGCCGACAAGGCGATCGCCGATTTCACCGTTAATCATGCCAATATCGAACACGCGCTGGCGCGAAACCCGATCCTGGTGACCGCGCTCAACCGCGTCATCGGCTATGAACTGGGCGCCAGAATTGCCAAGGCCGCCTATGCCGAAGGCCGCGCAGTAATCGATGTCGCCGAAGAAATGACCGAGCTGTCACGTGATGAACTAGAGCGCCTGCTGCTGCCGGCGAACCTGACCCACGGTGGCGGTCAGGAATGACCGTACTAAAAATATTTAAAACACATTAAGCTGTCGGGGTATGCTTGACCCGGGGCGCAGGCAAGGTCTGCATGGCTGACAATCACTGAGGCACTGAGCGATGGATAAAATGCTGGCGCGAATCGCGCGACTCAATGAAATCGGTATCGCGCTCTCGGCGGAAAAAAATGTCGACATGGTGTGCGACAGTATTCTGAAAGGTGCGATGGAACTCACCAATGCAGACGGCGGCAGTCTGTACAGCATGGCCGACGATGAGCGTTCGCTCAATTTCGTCATCGTGGCAACCCATTCGCTGGATATTTACATGGGCGGCATGAGCGGCAGGGAGATCGGTTTCCCGCCGATACAGCTCTACAATCCTGATGGCTCGCCGAACATGACCATGGTGGTGAGCAGTGCAGTGCACGATGACCACACGATTAATATTCCCGATGCCTATGATGCAGAGGGTTTCGATTTTAGCGGCACGCGAAAATTCGACGAGAACACCGGTTACCGTACAAAATCTATTCTCACCATCCCGATGAAAAACCACCAGGGTGACATCATCGGCGTACTGCAGCTGATCAATGCGCAGAG
>CAWKAL010000090.1:0-34343 GCA_963847575.1 uncultured Gammaproteobacteria bacterium | reverse complement strand
TGCCGCAGACCCGTGAGCACATCCTGCTGTCACGCCAGGTCGGCGTACCGTACATCGTGGTGTACATGAACAAGGCCGACATGGTCGACGACGCCGAACTGCTCGAGCTGGTCGAAATGGAAGTGCGCGAACTGCTCGACCTGTACGAATTTCCCGGCGACGACACCCCGATCATCATCGGCTCAGCGCTCAAAAGCACTGGAAGGCGACACCTCGGACATCGGCGTCACCCTCGATCATCAAGCTGGTCGAAGCCACTGGACAGCTACATTCCGGACCCGGAGCGCGCGGTAGACCAGCCGTTCCTGATGCCGGTAGAAGACGTATTCTCGATCTCGGGTCGTGGCACCGTCGTGACCGGCCGTAGTCGAACGCGGCATTGTCAAAGTCGGCGAAGAAATCGAAATCGTCGGCATCCGTCCGACCCAGGTCACCACCGTGCACCGGTGTTGAAATGTTCCGCAAACTGCTGGACCAGGGCCAGGCCGGCGACAACGTCGGCCTGCTGCTGCGCGGCACCAAGCGTGAAGACGTCGAACGTGGCCAGGTATGCTGCAAGCCCAAGAGCGTCAAGCCGCACACCAAGTTCGAATGCGAAGTGTACGTACTGAGCAAAGACGAAGGCGGCCGTCATACGCCGTTCTTCAACAACTACCGTCCGCAGTTCTACTTCCGCACCACCGACGTCACCGGCGCCTGTGATCTGCCCGAAGGCGTCGAAATGGTGATGCCGGGCGACAACGTGAAAATGGTCGTCAGCCTGATCAACCCGATCGCGATGGAAGAAGGTCTGCGCTTTGCGATCCGCGAAGGTGGCCGTACTGTCGGCGCCGGTGTGGTCAGCAAGATTATCGAGTAAGACCTGCTCAATACAGAGTGCAAACTGCGGGAGGCTGCGGCAAGGGTCGCGCCTCCCGTTGCGCGATAGGCCAGTGGCTCAATTGGTAGAGTAGCGGTCTCCAAAACCGCGGGTTGGGGGTTCGAGTCCCTCCTGGCCTGCCAACAATTTGAAAAGCGAGTAGCTAGATGGTCGCCAAGACCGAAACTGAAGTACCGAACAGAATGGATACCCTGAAGCTTGGAATCGCAGTACTGATTCTGGTGGCGGGCGTAGCAGGCTTCTATTACTTTGAAGCTGAAGCTCTTTTGTATCGTGTGCTCGGTTTGCTGGCGCTGGTACTGATGGCCGTGGGTGTGGTGTATACCACGCGCCTCGGGCAGTCGATTGTTGGCTTTGGTCGTGAAGCGCGTGCCGAGGTGCGCAAAGTTGTCTGGCCGACACGCCAGGAAACTGTACAGACCACCATGATGGTGATCTTTGCGGTCATACTTATCGGAATATTTCTCTGGTTGGTCGACATGATGCTGCTCTGGGCAGTCCAGATTCTGACTGGTCAAGGGGGCTAAGTCAGTGGCTAAACGCTGGTATGTAGTACACGCTTATTCGGGTTTTGAGGCCAAGGTCAAGTCCTCGCTTGAAGAGCATATAGCACTTGCAGAAATGCAGGACAAATTTGGTGAAATCCTGATCCCGACTGAAGAAGTTGTGGAAATTCGTGATGGCGCCAAGCGTCGCTCGGAACGGAAATTCTTCCCGGGCTACGTGCTGGTACAGATGGAAATGGACGACGAAACCTGGCACCTGGTGAAAGATGTGCCCAAGGTAATGGGCTTTATCGGCGGCACCAAGGACAAGCCGGCACCGATTAGCGATAAGGAAGCACAGGCAATTCTTGGCGCAATCCAGGAAGGCGTCGAAAAACCGAAACCCAAGGTGCTGTATCAGCCGGGTGAAGTGGTTCGCGTTACCGATGGACCGTTTAATGATTTCAATGGCGTAGTGGAAGAAGTTGACTACGACCGTAACCGCCTGAAAGTGGCGGTACTGATATTTGGCCGTTCGACGCCGGTTGAGCTCGAATTCAGCCAGGTAGAAAAAGGCTAAGTCGCGCCCTGCTGGCAACACTGAAAACATTGCTGTTTTCAGTGTCGCAGGCAGTTCGCAATTCGTTACTTTAATTAACGGGGAGATTGTCCTTTGAGGCAATCGCTGGCACCCGGGAGAAAATCATGGCTAAAAAAGTCAGTTCCTACATCAAGCTGCAGGTTAAGGCAGGTGAAGCGAACCCAAGTCCGCCGGTCGGTCCGGCGCTGGGTCAGCACGGCGTTAACATCATGGAGTTCTGCAAGGCGTTTAATGCAAAAACCCAGGAAGTCGAAAAAGGTTTGCCGTTGCCCGTGGTTATCACGGTCTACAGTGACAAAAGCTTCACTTTTATTACCAAGACACCGCCTGCGTCCATCCTGCTGAAAAAAGCGGCCGGCATCAAGAGCGGTAGCGGTGAGCCACACCTGAAAAAAGTGGGCAAGGTTACGCGCGCGCAACTCGAAGAAATCGCCACCATGAAAATGCCTGACCTGACAGCGGCAGGTATGGATGCCGCGGTGCGCACGATTGCTGGCAGCGCCCGCAGTATGGGCATTGAGACTGAGGGGGTTTAATCATGGCTAAATTTTCAAAGCGTATCAAAGCCATCCGCGAAAAACTTGATGGCAACAAGCAATACCCGATTGAAGAAGCACTGACATTGTTGAAAGAGCTTGTCTTCGGTCAAATTTAACGAGTCGATTGACGTTGCAGTCAATCTCGGCATCGATCCCAAGAAGAGCGACCAGGTGGTACGTGGCGCTACCGTGCTGCCTAACGGCACCGGTAAAACCGTGCGTGTTGCTGTGTTTGCTGATGGTGAAAATGCCAAGGCCGCTGAAGCTGCTGGTGCTGACATCGTGGGAATGGATGACCTGGCGGCAAAAGTTAAAGCCGGCGAATTGAATTTTGATGTTGTCATCGCTGCGCCCGATGCCATGCGCGTTGTCGGTGCTTTGGGCCAGATCCTGGGCCCGCGCGGCCTGATGCCAAACCCTAAAGTCGGTACCGTGACACCCGATGTTGCCGGTGCAGTAAAAAATGCCAAGTCCGGGCAGGTGCGTTACCGCGTCGACAAGGGCGGCATTATCCATTGTTCGATTGGCACGGTTAAATTTGAAGTCAATGCACTGAAAGAAAACATTCAGGGCCTGCTGGTCGATCTGAACAAGGCCAAGCCCGCTGCTGCAAAAGGCATATTACATACAGAAAATTGCCGTGTCCTCGACCATGGGTCCGGGTATCACGGTAGATCAGGCGAGTCTGGCTTAAGTCCAGAGCAGGCCAGCCATGGCCTGTCCGGACACGCAGATGAAAAAATAAGATTTTTCATCTGCTCCATTTTCGCTAATAAAGCGTTAGCGAAAATGACGGTATATCCGTATACCGTAGGTGCAGGTTTTTAATGCCGCAGTAGCTCTGATTAATGAGTTACTGCATTTAAGAATTCGAAGTGTCGATGATCGTGTCGCCACTTCGGGGATTTGACAGCCGAGTAATCGGTGACGTCAGAGACCGCAGGTGTGATGGTTTGTAGTCTGGCCATCACTTAATCTCCTGCGTAGATGGGTATCCCGCTCGCGGGGTCACCTTTTTGGGGGACAGTGTGAACTGTCCGTTTACTTGGCTGAGAATCAACAACACATTAATTAATGTGTCTGCGAGCCTCAGCAAACACTGGAGAGCAATAGTGGCACTAAATCTTGAAGACAAGAAAGCAATTGTCGCCGAGGTGTCTACGATTGCCGCCAATGCGCATTCAGCCATTGCGGCTGAATATCGCGGTCTGACGGTAGAGGAAATGACCGAGCTGCGTGTGAAAGCACGTAACGAGGGCGTTTACCTGCGCGTGGTCAAGAATTCCTTGACCCGCCGTGCTGTCGAGGGCACAGAGTTCGAGTGTATGCAGGAATCACTGGTAGGGCCATTAGTCATGGCTTTCTCCCAGGAAGATCCGGGTGCAGCTGCTCGTCTCGTAAAGAATTTCTCCAAGGACCACAACAAGCTTATCGCCAGGGTTATTGCCGTTGGTGGTGAATTGTTGACGGTGGATCAGATTGAACGTCTGTCCAGTCTTCCTAACCGTGAGCAGGCGCTTGCCATGCTGATGGGTGTAATGAAGGCACCGATCGAGAAGTTCGTACGTACCCTCAAGGAGCCACACGCGAAATTTGTTCGCACCGTGGCTGCTGTAAGAGACCAAAAACAGGCGGGCGCGTAGTAACCAACGCTGCTTTGCATACACATTTAACATTTACTCTGGAGAATAGTCGTGGCTGTTTCAAAAGATGATATTTTGGAAACCATTTCCAATATGAGCGTTATGGAAGTCGTTGATCTGATTTCCGCAATGGAAGAAAAATTTGGCGTGTCTGCTGCTGCTGCAGTAGCCGTGGCCGCACCTGCTGCTGGCGGTGATGCCGCAGCTGCTGAAGAGAAGACAGAATTTGATGTTGTTCTCACTGGCATTGGCGCGAACAAGGTTGCTGTGATTAAAGCAGTACGTACCATCACTGGTCTTGGTCTGAAAGAAGCCAAGGATACAGTTGAAGGTGCACCGACCACAGTCAAGGAAGGCGCTTCCAAAACTGAAGCTGAAGAAATTAAAAAGCAGCTTGAAGAAGCTGGCGCATCTGTCGAACTTAAGTAATAGACAGATCGCTGAATACTGGATTCAGCAACAGGTCAGGCTGGCAGCCATTGTTTTTAACAAAACATGGTCGCCGGCCTTTTCCTGTTTCCGGTTGTAATAGCTGAAACAACGGGTGCGCGTGTTGCGTACCCAACACATAGAATGCAAGCATAGACGAGGATTACCGATGGCATATTCTTTTACCGAGAAAAAACGTATTCGCAAGGATTTCGGTAAACGTCCACCCATACTGGATGTACCCTATTTGCTCTCCATGCAGCTCGATTCCTATCGAGGTTTCCTGCAGGCAGACAAGTCTGTAAAAGAACGTATGGATGTGGGCCTGCAGGGTGCCTTTAGTTCTGTATTCCCGATTGTCAGTTACTCGGGCCATGTAGAGCTGCAGTACGTCAGTTATACCCTCGGTAAGCCGGTATTCGATGTTAAAGAATGCCAGCTGCGTGGCATGACCTACGCCGCGCCACTGCGCGTTGTATTGCGCCTTGTTATATATGACAAGGAAAGCAAAAAAAGAATTACACCCAAAGAAGTAAAAGAGCAGGAAGTCTACATGGGCGAAATGCCCCTGATGACCGACAATGGTACCTTTGTCATCAACGGTACCGAGCGTGTTATCGTGTCCCAGTTGCACCGTTCACCGGGTGTGCTGTTTGATCACGATAAAGGTAAAACCCACTCTTCTGGCAAAATTCTATATTCAGCCCGCGTTATTCCTTACCGTGGTTCATGGCTGGATTTTGAATTCGATCCGAAAGATTGCGTATTCGTGCGTATCGACCGTCGTCGTAAATTACCGGCGACGATCCTGTTGCGCGCGCTGGGGTATAACAACGAACAGATTCTCGACACTTTCTTTGAATCGGTTGAATACACCCTGACCAAGGACGGCGTCAGTTTTAAACTGGTGCCTGAGCGTCTGCGCGGTGAAACCGTTAGCATCGACATCAAGGCGGGCAAGGAAGTTATTGTAGAAGCAGGCCGCCGAGTGACCATGCGTCATATCAAGCAGCTTGAAAAAGCCAAAATTAAAACCCTGACAGCACCTGTTGATTACCTGATTGGCAAGAACCTTGCGCATGACGTGATCGACACAGGCACCGGTGAAATTGTTGCACCGGCCAATGCAGAATTTACCGAAGAATTGATCGAGCGTTTCCAGGAACTCAAGATCAAGAACTTCCGCGTGATTTACACCAACGATCTGGAAGCGGGCCCGTTCATTTCGAGCACCCTGCAGATTGATACCACGGCCACACAGCTGGAAGCGCAGATTGAAATTTATCGCATGATGCGCCCGGGTGAGCCGCCGACCAAGGACGCAGCTGAAAACCTGTTCAACAACCTGTTTTTTGCACCCGATCGTTACGACCTGTCATCGGTTGGACGCATGAAGTTCAACCGCCGTATAGGCCGTGATACTTCGCAAGGTCCGGGCATCCTGTATGACTTCAGTCATTTCAGTCAGCGCAAGGACGATGATTCAAAAGCGATGGTTGAGCAACTGGGCGAAACCTCCGATATTCTGGATGCGCTCAAAGAACTGATATCAATCCGTAACGGCCAGGGCATTGTCGACGATATCGACCATCTTGGTAACCGTCGTATTCGCTGCGTGGGTGAAATGGCAGAAAACGTATTCCGCGTCGGCCTGGTACGTGTTGAACGCGCAGTTAAAGAGCGTTTGACCACGGCCGAGCAGGACGGCCTGATGCCGCAGGAATTAATCAACGCCAAACCGGTATCAGCTGCGATCAAGGAATTTTTTGGTTCCAGCCAGCTGTCACAGTTTATGGACCAGAACAACCCGCTGTCAGAAGTTACGCACAAACGTCGTGTGTCTGCGTTGGGGCCGGGCGGCCTGACACGTGAACGCGCCGGCTTTGAAGTGCGCGACGTGCATCCGACACATTACGGCCGAGTATGCCCGATTGAAACACCTGAAGGCCCAAACATTGGCCTGATTAATTCGCTCGCGGTGTACGCGCGTACCAATGAATACGGATTCCTTGAAACACCGTACCGCAAAGTGGCCAATGGCAAGGCAACTGCAGACATTGAATACCTGTCTGCAATCGAAGAAAGTAATTTCGTGATTGCCCAGGCCAATGCCACGCTGGATGCTAAAGGCACGCTGGTGGATGAGCTGGTGTCCTGCCGTCACAGCAATGAATTTACCCTGTCGACACCCGACCAGGTGCAGTTCATGGACGTGTCACCGAAACAGATCGTTTCGGTGGCTGCATCGTTGATTCCGTTCCTGGAGCACGATGACGCCAACCGCGCACTGATGGGTTCAAACATGCAACGCCAGGCGGTGCCTACATTGCGTGCGCAAAAGCCGCTGGTGGGTACTGGTATGGAACGCACGGTCGCACTCGATTCTGGTGCTTCGGTAGTTGCCAAGCGCGGCGGACTGGTCGAATCGGTTGATGCCGGCCGCATCGTAATTCGTGTTAACGATGATGAAGCTGCCGACGGCAACACCGGTGTTGATATTTACAATCTCACCAAGTACACACGTTCAAACCAGAACACCTGTATAAATCAGCGCCCGCTGGTAAAAGTGGGTGACGAGATTTCACGCAGCGACGCTATCGCTGACGGTCCATCGACAGACATGGGCGAGCTTGCGCTGGGACAGAACATGCTGGTGGCCTTCATGCCGTGGAACGGTTACAACTTCGAGGACTCGATTCTGATTTCAGAGCGCGTGGTTGAAGAAGATCGTTACACCACGATTCATATTGAAGAACTGACCAGTGTTGCACGTGACACCAAGCTGGGTTCTGAAGAAATTACCGCCGACATTCCCAATGTCAGTGAAAGCCTGCTTTCCAAGCTGGACGAATCCGGCGTGGTGTATGTCGGTGCTGAAGTGAAGCCAAATGATATCCTCGTCGGCAAGGTCACACCCAAGGGTGAAACCCAGCTCACTGCAGAAGAAAAACTGCTGCGTGCGATTTTCGGCGAGAAAGCTTCGGACGTAAAAGACTCTTCACTGCGCGTGCCTTCCGGTATGGAAGGTACGGTGATTGGTGTCCAGGTGTTCACCCGTGATGGTGTCGAAAAAGACAAACGTGCGCTCGAAATCGAGCAGATGGAAATCGAACAGGCGCGCAAGGACATCGACGCGCAATGGCACATCATTGAAGGTGACCTGCTGCAACGTATGGAAAACCTGCTCACTGGTAAAGTCGCCGAAGGCGGCCCGAAAGGCCTCAAGGCCGGTGCGAAAATCACCAAGGCTTACCTCGAAGAACTCGAGCAGAAACAATGGTCGCAAATTCGCCTGAAAAACGAAGATGCCAATGCGCAGATGGAGCGTCTTACTGCATTGCACAAAGAGCAGCGCGAGTTGCTCGACGCCATGTTCGCCGAGAAGAAAGGCAAGCTGACCGCGGGCGATGACCTGGCACCGGGCGTGCTCAAGATGGTCAAGGTTTACCTCGCCGTCAAACGTCGCATGCAGCCGGGTGACAAGATGGCCGGTCGTCACGGTAACAAGGGTGTGGTCTCGATGATTGTGCCGGTAGAAGATATGCCGTACACCGAAGACGGCACCCCGGTGGATATCGTACTGAATCCGCTCGGTGTACCTTCGCGTATGAACGTCGGCCAGATCCTGGAAACCCATCTGGGCTGGGCCGCGCGCGGTCTCGGTATTGAAATCGGTAAAATGCTGGAAGCACAGGAAAGTATTACCAAGGTGCGTAAATATCTCGACGAGATATACAACCACAGGGACAAGAAAGTCGATCTCAAATCCTTCAGCGATGAAGAAGTTCTGACCCTGGCGAATAACCTTCGCGCAGGTGTGCCGATGGCAACACCGGTGTTCGATGGTGCCGAGGAAGAAGAAATTCATCGCATGCTGGAACTCGCGAAGCTGCCGATCAGTGGACAGACCACGTTGCATGACGGTCGCACCGGCGAAGCTTTCGATCGTCCGGTAACGATTGGTTACAAGTACATGCTCAAGCTCAACCACCTGGTGGATGACAAGATGCATGCACGTTCAACCGGTCCGTACAGCCTGGTTACTCAGCAGCCGCTGGGTGGTAAGGCGCAGTTTGGTGGTCAGCGTTTCGGGGAAATGGAAGTCTGGGCGCTCGAAGCCTATGGCGCTGCCTACACCCTGCAGGAAATGCTGACAGTGAAATCAGACGACGTTGCAGGACGTAACAAGATGTACAAGAACATCGTCGATGGCGACCACAAGATGGAGCCGGGTATGCCTGAGTCGTTCAATGTATTGCTGAAAGAAATTCGTGCACTCGGCATCAACATTGAACTGGAACAGGACAACACCTGATCAATTGATCAGGCTCCAGGTTAACCGTCAAACAGAATATTTATTCAGGAGTTAGGGCATTGAAAGACTTACTCAAGCTCATTAAGCAGCAGGGTCAAGAAGAAGATTTTGACCTGATTAAAATCAGTCTGGCTTCACCGCAGCAGATCCATGCATGGTCATACGGCGAAGTCAAAAAACCGGAAACCATCAATTACCGCACCTTTAAACCGGAGCGTGATGGCCTGTTCTGCGCCAAGATTTTTGGCCCGGTAAAAGACTACGAGTGTCTCTGCGGCAAGTACAAGCGCCTTAAACACCGTGGCGTGGTTTGCGAAAAATGCGGCGTCGAAGTTACCCAGTCCAAGGTGCGACGCGATCGCATGGGCCATATCGAACTGGCCAGCCCGGTTGCGCACATCTGGTTCCTGAAATCGCTGCCTTCTCGCATCGGCCTGTTGCTGGATATGACGCTGCGTGAAATCGAGCGCATCCTGTATTTCGAAGCCTTCGTGGTGATCGACCCGGGTTTGACCACGCTCGAAAAAGGCCAGTTGCTGACAGACGAAACCTATCTCGAAGCGATTGAAGAACACGGTGATGAATTTGACGCACGCATGGGCGCGGAAGCGGTTTACGAAATGCTGTCGAAAATCAAGCTTGACGAAGAAGCGCGTCAAGATTCGTGAAGACATGGGTGCTACCAAGTCAGAGACCAAGCTCAAGCGCCTCGCCAAGCGTTTGAAACTGGTCGAGTCATTCCAGATGTCCGGTAACCGTCCGGAATGGATGATCATGACTGTGCTGCCAGTATTACCGCCGGACCTGCGTCCGCTGGTACCGCTCGATGGCGGCCGCTTTGCAACCTCGGATCTGAATGATCTCTACCGTCGTGTGATCAATCGCAACAATCGTCTGAAGCGCCTGCTCGAACTCTATGCGCCGGACATTATCGTGCGCAACGAAAAACGTATGTTGCAGGAATCGGTCGATGCGCTGATGGACAACGGCCGTCGTGGCCGCGCCATTACCGGCACCAACAAGCGTCCGCTGAAGTCACTCGCCGACATGATTAAAGGTAAGGGCGGTCGTTTCCGTCAGAACCTGCTCGGCAAACGCGTTGACTACTCGGGCCGTTCCGTCATCGTGGTGGGCCCGACACTTAAACTGCACCAGTGCGGTCTGCCGAAAAAAATGGCGATGGAACTGTTCAAGCCGTTTATTTTCAACAAGCTGCTGCGTCGTGGACTGGCAACAACCATTAAAGCCGCGAAAAAACTCGTCGAGAAAGAAGGCACCGAAGTCTGGGATATCCTCGACCAGGTTATTCGCGAACATCCTGTCATGCTCAACCGCGCCCCGACACTTCACCGTCTCGGTATCCAGGCGTTCGAACCTGTACTGATCGAAGGTAAAGCCATCCAGTTGCATCCGCTGGTATGTACCGCGTTCAATGCTGACTTCGACGGCGACCAGATGGCGGTACACGTACCGTTGTCGATCGAGTCGCAGCTGGAAACCCGCGCGTTAATGATGTCGACCAACAATATTCTGTCGCCGGCATCCGGTGAGCCGATTATCGTACCGTCACAGGACATCGTGCTGGGTCTGTATTACATGACGCGCGAATCCATCAATGTTGCGGGCGAAGGTATGGTGTTCGCCGACGTCGATGAAGTGCGTCGCGCCTATGACAACCGCGTGGCACACCTGCAGGCGCGGGTTAAAGCGCGTATTCGTGAAGAAGTGTATAACGAAGAAGGTGCACTGGTCGTGCGTCATCGCATCGTGGACACCACGGTCGGTCGCGCGCTGCTGTCTGAAATCGTACCGCCGGGCATGTCGTTTGACCTGGTCAATCGTGACCTCGGCAAGAAAGCCATCTCCAGCCTGATCAATGCCTGCTATCGCCAGGTGGGCCTGAAAGAAACCGTGATATTTGCTGACCAGCTGATGTACACCGGTTTCCGTTATTCAACCCGCGCCGGTGTTTCGATTGCCATTAATGACATGGTGATACCGGAAGAGAAAGGCAAAATCCTTGGCGCGGCGGAAGCTGAAGTCAAGGAAATCCAGGACCAGTACACCTCGGGCCTGGTCACCAACGGCGAACGTTATAACAAGGTCGTGGACATCTGGTCGCACGCCAACGAAGCTGTTGCCAAGGCGATGATGAACAAGCTGGGCACCGACGAAGTGGTGAATGCTGAAGGCAAGAAAGTGAAGCAGACCTCGTTCAATAATATTTTCATCATGGCTGACTCCGGCGCACGTGGTAGTGCCGCGCAGATACGTCAGCTCGCCGGTATGCGTGGCCTCATGGCCAAGCCGGACGGCTCGATTATTGAAACCCCGATTACGGCGAACTTCCGTGAAGGTCTGAACGTATTGCAGTACTTCATCTCGACCCACGGTGCACGTAAAGGTCTGGCCGATACCGCGTTGAAAACCGCGAACTCCGGTTACCTGACACGCCGCCTGGTAGACGTTGCGCAGGACATGGTTATCCTCAACGATGATTGTGGTACTGAAAACGGTCTGTTCATGCAGCCGATCATCGAAGGCGGTGACGTGGTCATGCCGCTCGACGAGCTGGTGCTGGGTCGTGTGGTTGCACGCGATGTGGTTAATCCCGCGAACAATGAAATCGTAATTCCCACCGGCACCCTGCTGGACGAGCAATGGTGTGAACAGCTCGACAAGCTCGGCGTCGATGAAATTTACGTACGCTCAGTCATTACCTGCGAAAATATCCACGGTGTTTGCGCCAAGTGTTATGGCCGTGATCTCGCGCGCGGACACCTGGTCAACAAGGGTGAAGCCGTGGGCGTGATTGCAGCGCAGTCGATTGGTGAGCCGGGAACCCAGCTGACCATGCGTACCTTCCATATCGGTGGTGCCGCTTCACGTTCTGCAGCAGCCAACAGTATCAGTGTAAAAAACAAGGGCAGTGTGCGCTTGCATCACATCAAGACGGTCTCGCAGGCCAGCGGTAACCTGGTCGCGGTATCGCGTTCGGGTGAAATCGGCGTGGTCGATGAGCATGGCCGTGAGCGTGAGCGTTACAAGGTGCCTTACGGCGCGGTGATTTCAGTTGCCGAAGAAGGTGCAGTTGATCCCGGCCAGATCGTGGCCACCTGGGATCCACATACACACCCGATTATTACCGAGGTAGCCGGTTTCGTTAAGTTCTCTGAATTTGAAGACGGCGTCAGCGTACAGAAAGAAACCGATGATATTACCGGCCTGTCCGCCACCGTGGTGATTGATCCGAAACAACGTCCGTCTGCGGGCAAGGACATGCGTCCGTTGATTACCCTGGTCGATGAAAAAGGCGAAGAGCTTTGCATCGCAGGTACCGATCAGCCTGCACGTTACTTCCTGCCTTCAGGTGCGATTATTAATATTGCCGATAACCACAAGGTGGTGGTCGGTGACGTGGTTGCACGTATTCCGCAGGAATCCAGTAAAACCCGTGACATCACCGGTGGTCTGCCACGCGTTGCCGACCTGTTCGAAGCACGTAAACCGAAAGAGCCGGCGATCATGGCCGAGTGCACCGGTGTGGTCAGCTTCGGCAAGGAAACCAAGGGCAAGCAGCGCCTGGTGATTACCAACGAAAACAATGAAACCATTGAATCGCTGATTCCAAAATGGCGCCATATTAATGTGTTCGAAGGTGAGCAGGTGGAGCAGGGTGAAATCATTGCCGATGGCGAGCTTAATTTGCACGATATCCTGCGACTGCTGGGTGCAGAAGAGCTGGCCTCTTACCTGGTCAAGGAAATCCAGGACGTGTACCGCCTGCAGGGTGTGAAAATTAATGACAAGCATATCGAAGTCATTATTCGCCAGATGCTGCGCAAGTGTGAAGTCATCGAAGGTAACGAGTCACGTTACCTCAAGGGTGAAATCATTGAACGCGCCAGTATTGTCGAAGAAACCGAAGGGCTGCGTGCTGAAGGCAAGCTGCCGGCGCATGTCGAGCCAATACTGCTGGGCATCACCAAGGGTTCACTGGTCACCGAGTCGTTCATTTCGGCGGCATCATTCCAGGAAACCACGCGGGTGCTGACCGAAGCCTCGGTCCGCGGCAGCATGGACCACCTGCGTGGACTCAAGGAAAACGTTATCGTGGGCCGCCTGATTCCGGCCGGAACCGGACTGGCATACCACGAAGAGCGCAAGCTGCGCCGCACTGCCGCCATCGATGAGGCTTTCCTCAGCGAGGCCGAAGTCGAGGCCGAGCAGGCTGCAAACGCGGCGACCGATGACGAAGAAGTCAGCGGTAATGTTGATCTGACTGAGTCTTCTGAAAATGCAGCCAGCCAGACCCAGCAGGATGCATAAAGCAACACCTGACAGCCGCTGGCAGCCTGCTGCCAGCGGCTGTCAGCAGCAGTAATAGCCGTGCGAAATAGCCGTGAGCTTGCTTGACAGTGTCAGGTGATGAGCATAGAATTTCGCCTCCCTCGGCAGGCCCCAACGGGCCTGTCGTTTATTTTATGAAGCTCTGAACAATTTTTAATGCCTTCAGGGTGAACGAAATCACCCGTCGGAAAGAACTTCAATGCCCCGGTGAAGGGCTCGGAGATAGTGTCGAATGACAACAATTAACCAGCTGGTGCGCAAGCCGCGCCAGATTAAACGCGCAAAAACAACGGTGCCAGCGCTAGAAGCCTGCCCGCAACGACGCGGTGTGTGTACCCGCGTGTATACCACCACGCCGAAAAAGCCGAATTCAGCAATGCGTAAAGTGGCGCGTGTGCGTTTGACTAATGGTTTTGAAGTGACCAGTTATATCGGTGGTGAAGGCCACAACCTGCAGGAGCACTCAGTGGTGCTGATCCGCGGTGGTCGTGTCAAGGATTTACCTGGTGTTCGCTATCACGTAGTTCGCGGTAGCCTGGATACGCAGGGTGTTGATAATCGTAAGCAGGCGCGTTCCAAATACGGCGTCAAGCGTCCTAAAGGTTAAGGGTTAAGTCATGCCAAGAAGAAGAGAAGTTCCCAAGCGTCATATACTGCCTGATCCGAAATTCGGCAGCACGCAGATTACCAAATTCGTCAACATGATCATGAAGAGCGGCAAAAAATCGACCGCTGAATCGATCATGTACAACGCGCTCGACAGTATTACCCAAAAAGCCACGGGCGAAGCGGTTGATGTGCTGACCCAGGCGCTGGATAACGTCAGCCCGATGGTCGAGGTTAAATCTCGCCGTGTCGGTGGTGCTACCTACCAGGTGCCGGTTGAAGTTCGCAGCGAACGCCGTACCACGCTGGCTATGCGCTGGATCATTGATGCAGCACGCAAGCGCGGCGAAAAATCAATGCAGTTGAAGCTGGCCGGCGAACTGCTGGATGCGTCTGAAAATCGTGGCTCCGCGGTGAAAAAGCGTGAAGACACACATCGTATGGCGGAAGCGAACAAAGCATTTGCACATTTCCGCTGGTAAGTCGGTTTCGACCGGGGTACTGACGTGGCACGCGCGACTCCTATCGACCGTTATCGCAATATCGGCATCATGGCTCACATTGATGCGGGTAAAACGACAACCACCGAACGCGTTCTGTTTTACACCGGAATTTCGCACAAAATAGGCGAAGTTCACGACGGTGCCGCCACCATGGACTGGATGGAGCAGGAACAGGAGCGCGGCATAACAATTACCTCTGCGGCGACCACCTGTTTCTGGAAAGGCATGGCGCAGCAGTATGACCAGCACCGTATCAATATCATCGATACGCCCGGTCACGTAGATTTCACCATCGAAGTCGAACGCTCGCTGCGCGTACTCGATGGTGCCGTGGCAGTATTCTGCGCCGTGGGCGGGGTTGAGCCCCAGTCTGAAACCGTATGGCGCCAGGCAAACAAGTACCACGTACCGCGCATGGTGTTCGTGAACAAAATGGACCGCGCCGGCGCAAATTTCATGCGCGTGGTGGACCAGATCCGCAACCGCCTGGGCGCACACCCGGTACCGATGCAGTTACCCATCGGTGCCGAAGACAAGTTTCAGGGCGTGGTTGACCTGATCAGCATGAAAGCGATTCACTGGAATGAATCGGACATGGGCGTCACCTTTGATGAGCACGAGATCCCGACGGACATGATCGATGAGTGCAACCGCATGCGCGAGCAAATGGTCGAAGCCGCGGCCGAAGGCAACGACGCGCTGATGGACAAGTATGTCGAAGGCGAGGCATTGAGCCCGGACGAGATCAGGCAGGGCATACGTGCCCGCGTGCTGAAAAACGAAATTGTACCGGCATTATGCGGTTCGGCGTTCAAGAACAAGGGCGTGCAGGCGATGCTGGATGCGGTGATCGACTATATGCCGTCACCGGCAGATGTGCCCGCGATCAAGGGCGTGCTCGAAGATGGCGAAGAAGCCGAGCGTCATCCGGATGACAAAGAGCCGTTCGCGGCGCTGGGTTTCAAGATTGCCACTGACCCGTTTGTCGGCAACCTGACGTTCTTCCGGGTGTACTCGGGCGTATTGAAGTCAGGTGATTCAGTGTACAACCCGATCAAGGGCAAAAAAGAACGTATTGGCCGAATCGTGCAAATGCACGCCAACAGCCGCGAAGAAATTAAAGAAGTCCGCGCTGGTGATATCGCGGCAGCCATCGGGCTGAAAGATATCACCACCGGTGACACGCTGTGCGATATCAATCACGTGATCACGCTGGAGCGCATGGAGTTCCCTGACCCGGTGATATCGGTCGCGGTCGAACCCAGGACCAAGGCGGACCAGGAAAAAATGGGCATCGCGCTGAGCAAGCTCGCGCAGGAAGACCCGTCATTTCGTGTGCGCACGGATGAAGAGTCTGGCCAGACCATTATTTCCGGTATGGGCGAGTTGCATCTCGAGATTATTGTCGACCGCATGAAGCGCGAGTTTGGTGTCGAATCAAACGTCGGTAATCCGCAGGTGGCGTATCGCGAGGCCTTGCGCAAGAGCGTGCAGCAGGAATCGAAGTTTGTACGCCAGTCCGGCGGACGCGGTCAATACGGCCACGTTTACCTGCGTATCGAACCACGCGAGCCAGGTGCCGGTTACGAGTTCGTCAACGAAATCGTTGGCGGCGTGGTACCAAAAGAATATATACCTGCGGTGGATAAAGGTATCCAGGAGCAGATGAAGAATGGCGTTATCGCCGGTTACCCGATCGAGGATGTCAGGGTCACGCTGTACGATGGTTCGTTCCATGATGTTGACTCCAGCGAGATGGCATTCAAGATTGCCGGTTCGATGGGTTTCAGGGACGGCGCGCTGAAAGCGGACCCGGCCATACTGGAACCGGTGATGAAAGTTGAAGTCGTTACCCCGGAAGATTACATGGGTGACGTGATGGGCGACCTGAACCGTCGCCGCGGCATGGTAGGGGGCATGGAAGATGTACCTGCCGGCAAAATTTTGCGTGCCGAAGTGCCGTTATCCGAAATGTTCGGTTACGCCACTGCGTTGCGCTCAGCGACCCAGGGTCGAGCAACATATTCGATGGAGTTTTTGAAGTACGCTGAGGCGCCATCCAATATTGCCGATGCCGTGGTGAATCACCGTATTCACTAACCAGTTAAACGTAAACACGATTGAAAGAGGTTACTAGCAGTGTCCAAGGAAAAATTCGAACGCAACAAGCCGCACGTAAATGTCGGCACAATTGGTCACGTAGATCACGGTAAAACCACGTTGACCGCAGCGCTGACAAAAGTCATGGCCGAAGCACAGGGCGGCGATGTCAAAGCGTTTGACCAGATTGACAATGCCCCGGAAGAACGCGCACGTGGTATCACCATCGCGACCTCACACGTGGAATACGAAAGCCCGAACCGCCACTACGCGCACGTTGACTGCCCCGGGCATGCTGACTACGTCAAGAACATGATCACCGGTGCCGCGCAGATGGACGGCGCGATCCTGGTGGTATCAGCCGCAGACGGCCCGATGCCGCAGACGCGTGAGCACATCCTGCTGTCACGCCAGGTCGGTGTACCGTACATCCTGGTGTACATGAACAAGGCCGACATGGTCGACGACGCCGAACTGCTCGAGCTGGTCGAAATGGAAATCCGCGAATTACTCGACCTGTATGAATTTCCCGGCGACGACACCCCGATCATCATCGGCTCGGCCTTAAAAGCCCTCGAAGGCGACACCTCGGATATCGGTGCACCCTCGATCATCAAGCTGGTCGAAGCCATGGACGCCTACATTCCGCAGCCCGAGCGCGCGGTAGACCAGCCGTTCCTGATGCCGGTAGAAGACGTGTTCTCGATCTCAGGTCGCGGCACCGTAGTTACCGGACGTGTAGAACGCGGCATCGTTAAAGTCGGCGAAGAAATCGAGATTGTCGGTATTCGCCCGACCCAGGTCACCACCGTCACCGGTGTAGAAATGTTCCGCAAGCTGCTCGACCAGGGCCAGGCGGGTGACAACGTCGGCCTGCTGCTGCGCGGTCTGAAGCGCGAAGACGTCGAGCGTGGCCAGGTCTGCTGCAAGCCCAAGAGCGTCAAGCCGCACACCAAGTTTGAATGCGAAGTATACGTACTGAGCAAAGATGAAGGCGGCCGTCATACCCCGTTCTTCAACAACTACCGTCCGCAGTTCTACTTCCGGACCACCGACGTCACAGGCGCATGCGACCTGCCCGAAGGAGTCGAGATGGTGATGCCGGGTGACAACGTGAAAATGGTTGTCACGCTGATCAACCCGATCGCGATGGAAGAAGGTCTGCGCTTTGCGATCCGCGAAGGTGGCCGTACAGTCGGCGCCGGCGTGGTCGCCAAGATTATCGAATAATTATTCGGAAAGAGTAAAAACTAATGGCAAATCAACACATTCGTATACGTCTGAAAGCTTTCGATCATCACCTGATCGACAAATCAGCGAGTGAAATCATTGAAACCGCAAAACGTACCGGCGCGCATGTTAAAGGCCCGATCCCGTTGCCTACTAAAAAAGAGCGTTTCACGATCCTGATTTCGCCCCATGTCAACAAGGACGCGCGTGACCAGTACGAAATCCGTACCCACAAGCGCCTGCTTGATATTATTGACCCGACTGACAAGACCGTCGACGCGCTGATGAAGCTCGACCTGTCAGCCGGTGTGGACGTGCAAATTAAACTGAACTAGTTCGGTTTTTCAGTTGTTTGACAGGTGCGTGTTCCTGTATAATGCGCGCTCTTTGTTGCCTGGCTAAGACAAAGTTTTAATCGACTTCCGTTTTAAAAAGTCACGGCGCAAAGTTCATTTTATCGTAAGTCCTTGATAGTAATACCCTTTGGGTGGTCATGGATACTGCGACAACATAAAGTGAAGCTGTGATCCAGTCGCAGCGAGTTTGTGAATAAGTTTAACTATTAGCCACGGCACTGGCCGGGGCTGAAAGGCTGGTATTCCTCAGATTTGAGGAGCCAGTTTTTTATTGAGCGGAAATCGACATGACAATTGGTATCGTTGGCAGAAAAGCTGGAATGACCCGCATCTTCACTGAAGATGGTGCGTCTATCCCTGTGAGTGTGATCGAGGTAATGCCCAATCGCATTACCCAGATCAA
Organism: uncultured Gammaproteobacteria bacterium; assembly: GCA_963847575.1. GTDB lineage: Bacteria > Pseudomonadota > Gammaproteobacteria > SZUA-229 > SZUA-229 > JASBSR01. The sequence goes on along the minus strand of CAWKAL010000090.1, from coordinate 15,903 downwards.
GACAAACGAAGTGGATGGTTACCAGGCAATACAGATTACCACCGGTTCACGCCGTGCCAGCCGAGTCACCAAGCCGATGGCAGGCCACTACGCCAAGGCCGGCGTAGAAGCAGGTCGCGGGCTATGGGAATTTCGCGTTGCGTCCGAGCAGGCGGCAGACCTCCAGGTCGGCGGCGAACTTTCACTCGGCATGTTTGAAGCCGGCCAGAAAGTCGATGTTACAGGTCGCACCATCGGTAAAGGTTTCCAGGGCGGCATCAAGCGCCATAACTTTTCGATGCAGGACGCCACTCACGGTAACTCGTTGTCACATCGTTCCAACGGTTCGATTGGTCAAAACCAGACACCGGGTCGCGTCGTAAAGGGTAAAAAAATGTCAGGTCATATGGGTAATGTGCGCAACACCACGCAGAACCTCGAACTGGTAAGAATTGATAACGAACGTGGCCTGCTGCTGATCAAGGGTGCAATCCCTGGCGCAAAAGGCGGCGACGTAATTATTAAGCCGGCTGTCAAGGCCTGAGCCACTAACAAGCTTAAAAGAGTATACGAGAGACAGATTCATGGATATGCAATTGCATAACAGTAAAGAGAAGATTGCTGTATCCGATGCAGTATTCGCTTCCGATTTTAAAGAAGCGCTGGTGCATCAGCTGGTCACGGCTTACCTTGCAGGCGCACGCGCCGGCACCAAGGCGCAGAAAAATCGTGCTGCTGTACGCGGCGGTGGTGCAAAACCATGGCGCCAGAAAGGCACGGGCCGTGCACGTGCCGGGACTATTCGCAGCCCGCTGTGGAGAACCGGTGGTGTAACTTTTGCTGCCCAGCCACGTGATTACACGCAAAAACTGAACAAGAAAATGTACCGCGCCGGTATTCGCTCGATATTTTCCGAACTCGCGCGCCAGGGTCGTCTGATTATTGTTGACGATATTACGGTCGATGCACCAAAAACCAAGCAGCTGATCGCAAAACTGGCTGAGCTGGGTGTAAGCACGCCGCTGATCGTGACTGAAACCGGCGATGAAAAATTGTATTTATCAGCGCGCAATATCCCGCATGTCGAGATCACTGATGTCGCCGGCCTGAACCCGGTGGTTCTGGTAGGTAATGACCAGGTCGTGGTTACCGTAGGTGCGATTCGCGCAATTGAAGAGTGGCTGTCATGAATCAGGAACGTATGTACCAGGTTTTACGTGCACCGCATGTGTCTGAAAAAAGCACATTGCTGGCCGAGCAGGCAAATCAGCACGTATTCAAAGTGGCATCTGATGCCACCAAAGATGAAGTCAAGCACGCTGTCGAGACTATTTTTAAGGTCAAGGTCGACAAGGTTCGCATATTGAATTCAAAGGGCAAAACCAAGCGTTTTGGTGGCCGCCTTGGCAAGCGTAGCGATTTACGCAAAGCCTATGTGACATTAATGGCTGATAACGAAATTGATTTAGCTGGCGCGATTTAGGCCAGGCTGAGAGACATTAAGGGCAGTTAATCATGGCAATTGTAAAAACCAAGCCAACATCACCGGGCAGACGCTTTGTCGTCAAGGTTGTTAATAAGGACCTGCACAAGGGTGCGCCGATTCGTGCCCTGACCGAAACCCAGTCTAAAAACGGCGGGCGAAATAATGCCGGCCGTATCACCACGCGCCATGTTGGCGGTGGTCACAAGCAGTTATACCGCGTGATTGATTTCAAACGCGATAAAGACGGTATCAACGGTCGTGTTGAGCGTATCGAATATGACCCAAACCGCAGTGCAAATATTGCCCTGCTGGTATATGCCGACGGTGAAAAGCGTTACATCATTGCGCCTAAAAGTGTGAATGCAGGTGATGTAGTTGTTTCCGGCAGTAATTCACCGATTAAACCGGGTAATTCATTACCATTGCGCAATATTCCGGTCGGTACACAGATTCACTGTATCGAAATGAAGCCTGGCAAGGGTGCACAGATCGCACGTACCGCGGGTGCATCGGCTCAGCTGCTCGCGCGTGAAGGTATATATGCCACGCTGCGTTTACGTTCAGGTGAAGTCCGTAAAATTCATGTTAATTGCCGCGCCACCATTGGTGAAGTCGGTAATTCAGAGCACGGTCTGCGTTCGCTCGGTAAAGCCGGTGCCAAGCGCTGGCGCGGTGTTCGTCCCACGGTTCGCGGTGTAGTGATGAACCCGGTTGATCACCCGCACGGTGGTGGCGAAGGCAGAACTTCGGGTGGACGTCATCCGGTGTCTCCCTGGGGCACACCGACCAAGGGTTACAGAACACGTAGTAACAAACGTACCGACGGCATGATAGTGCGCCGCCGTAACAAGAAGTAAGCGTAAAGAAATTTAAGAGGAATTATTGTGCCACGCTCATTAAAGAAAGGTCCGTTTATTGACCACCATCTTTTGGATAAGGTCTCAGCTGCAAAAGCAGTCAATGATCGTAAACCGATCAAGACCTGGTCACGTCGTTCCACTGTATTTCCTGAAATGGTAGGTCTGACCATCGCCGTACATAATGGCAAGCAGCACGTGCCGGTACTGGTAAATGAAAACATGGTCGGCCATAAGCTGGGTGAATTCGCACAGACGCGTACCTATAAAGGTCACGTTGCCAATAAGAAAGCGAAGTGAGGTGAGTCGTGGAAGTAGTCGCTAAACATAGATTTGCACGTATATCACCGCAGAAATGCCGCCTGGTTGCAGACCAGATTCGCGGACTGCGGGTTGAAGCAGCATTAACCGCGCTGACGTTTGGTACCACCAAGTCATCAGACCTGGTGAAAAAAGTACTGGAGTCCGCGATAGCCAATGCCGAGCACAATGAAGGTGCCGACATTGATGAGCTTAAGGTTTCAAAAATATATGTTGATGCCGGCCCGGTAATGAAACGTATTCGCCCACGTGCCAAAGGCCGTGCAAACCGAATTATGAAGCGCACAAGTCACATTACTGTCTGTGTGGCAGATCGCTAAAGAGAGAAGATTCATGGGACAAAAAGTACATCCTGTAGGCATTAGGCTCGGCATATCCGCTGACTGGAATTCCAAGTGGTATGCATCGACATCTGACTTTCCAGACCTGTTGAATGCGGACATTAAAGTGCGCGAGTTTCTTAAAAAGAAACTGGCAAACGCCAATGTCAGCAAAATCCAGATCGAAAGGCCTACGCGCTCGGCTGAAATCACTATTCACACAGCACGTCCCGGCGTAGTCATCGGCAAGAAAGGCGCAGACATCGAAAGCCTGCGCAAAGAAGTGGCTGACATTATTGGATTGCATATTAATAACGTCAAACTGAACATTGAAGAAATTCGCAAGCCCGAGCTTGATGCACAACTGGTTGCAGAAAGTATTGCGCAGCAGCTGGAGCGTCGCGTCATGTTCCGCCGCGCGATGAAGCGTTCTATACAGAACACCATGCGCATGGGTGCCCAGGGCGTCAAGATCATGGTCGGTGGCCGCCTCAACGGTGCAGAAATTGCACGCAGTGAAATGTACCACGAAGGCCGCGTGCCATTGCACACCCTGCGTGCTGAGATTGATTATGGGTTTGCTGAAGCGCTGACGACTTACGGCATCATTGGCGTAAAAGTCTGGATATTCAAGGGTGAAGTATTTGACCTGAACAAGAAGCGTGAAGAAGCTAAATCAGCTGCCAACGCCAGCTAAAAAATTCGAGGATACTTAAGTGTTACAACCCAAGCGCACAAAATTTCGCAAGATGTTCAAAGGCAAAAACCGCGGTGTTGCACAGAGCGGTAACCGGGTCAGTTTTGGTGACTTCGGCCTCAAGGCAGTCGAGCGCGGCAGAATTACTGCGCGCCAGATTGAAGCCGCACGTCGTGCGATGACACGTCACATCAAGCGTGGTGGCAAAATCTGGATCCGTATTTTTCCGGATATGCCTATTTCGAAGAAACCGCTCGAAGTACGTATGGGCAAGGGAAAAGGTAATGTTGAATTTTGGGTGTCCAAAGTTCAGCCCGGTACAGTTTTATACGAAATTGAAGGTGTGGATGAAGAGCTTGCACGCGAAGCGTTCCGCCTGGCAGCCAACAAGCTGCCGATTAAAACCACATTTGTTGCACGTACGGTGATGTAATGGCAAACGCACAAGATTACAGAAATATGTCCGAAAAGGACCTGGGTACAGAACTGAACAACCTCAGACGCGAGCAGTTCAATTTGCGTATGCAGCTGGGTACCGGTAATACGCCGAAGATTCACCGCTTCAGTGTCGTACGCCGTGATATCGCACGTGTTAAAACCGTGCTCAATGAAAAAAAGGCAGGTAAAGCATAATGGCTGCAACACAAGCACAGACAAGCGATGCTGTAGTACAGCGTACACTGACTGGCGCGGTTTCCAGCGAAGCGATGGATAAAACCATCACCGTGGTTATCGAGCGCAAAATCAAGCACCCGGTTTATGGCAAGTACGTCAAGCGTTCCACCAAGCTGCACGTGCATGATGAAAAAAATGAATGTGGTAAAGGCGATATTGTTGTAATTGAACAGTGCCGTCCAATGTCCAAGACCAAGTCATGGCGACTGGTCAAGATTGTTGAAAAGGCCGTTACGGTCTAACAACTGCCCAGTTACAGGAAACTGACATGATACAAATGCAGACAGTTTTAAACGCTGCCGACAATAGCGGAGCCCGCAAGGTGCAATGCATCAAGGTGCTCGGTGGTTCGCACCGCCGTTATGCTTCGGTTGGTGATGTTATTAAGGTGAGCGTGAAAGACGCGATACCGCGCGGCAAGGTTAAAAAAGGCGAAGTCTATAACGCCGTTGTAGTACGCACTACCAAGGGTGTGCGTAGGTCCGATGGTTCGTTGATTCGTTTTGACACCAATGCAGCTGTTATTTTGAACAATAACCTGCAGCCAATCGGCACGCGTATTTTTGGGCCGGTTACCCGTGAACTTCGAAATGAAAAGTTTATGAAAATTATTTCGCTTGCGCCAGAAGTGCTCTGAGAGGTTTGGCAATGAAACGTATTCGTAAAGGCGATCAGGTTGTTGTGATCAGCGGCAAAGATAAAGGACGGCATGGCACTGTACTAGTTGTGCGTGATGATGATCGTCTGATTGTTGAAGCCGTTAACATGGCCAAGAAGCACGTGAAAGCGAACCCGATGCAGGGTGCTGAAGGTGGCATCGTCGAAAAAGAAATGCCGATTCACATTTCCAATGTGATGATGTTTAACGCGATCACTAATAAAGGCGATCGTGTAGGTTTTAAAGTGCTTGAAGATGGCCGTAAAGTACGCTGCTTCAAGTCGAATGGCGAAGTGATTGACGCATAAGCTTGCCGGAACTCAGGTTTGAACCATGACTAGATTAGAAGATTATTACCGCAACACAGTGATCAAGCAGTTGATGGAGAACAGCGGGTTTAAAAACCCGATGGAAGTACCACGTATCACCAAGATCACAATTAACATGGGTGTTGGCGAAGCGATTGGCGACAAGAAAGTTATTGAGAATGCTGTTGCTGATATGGAAAAAATAACAGGCCAGAAGCCGATTATTACCCTGGCGCGCAAGTCTGTTGCATCTTTCAAGGTGCGCGATGGATATCCAATTGGCTGCAAGGTGACGCTGCGACGTGATCGTATGTATGAATTCCTGGATCGCCTGATTAATATATCGATTCCGCGTATTCGTGACTTCCGTGGTCTGAATGGAAAATCATTTGATGGCCGTGGTAATTACAATATGGGTGTCAAAGAGCAGATTATTTTCCCGGAAATTGATTACGAAAAGATCGATACCCTGCGTGGCATGGATGTGTGTATCACCACCACGGCAAAAACTGATGATGCAGGTCGCGCATTACTGACCGCATTCAACTTTCCGTTTAAAGGTTAAGGTTAAAAAGAATGGCTAAAATGTCGATGAAAATGCGCGAGTTAAAACGCGGCCAGCTGGCAAGTAAACACGCTGCTAAACGTGCTGAACTGCGCGCGATTATCAATGACCAGACTTCCGATTTTGATGCCAAGATGGCTGCACAAAAAACCATGCAAAAGTTGCCACGTGATTCAAGTCTCGTGCGCAAACGTAATCGTTGCCGCATAACAGGCCGTCCACACGGTGTATACCGCAAGTTCGGTCTGTGTCGCAACAAGCTCCGCGAAGCTGCTATGCGTGGTGATATCCCAGGTCTGGTAAAAGCCAGCTGGTAACACGACCTGATAATAATTTAGCTAAGGTAAAACGATCATGATGTCAGACCCAATTGCTGATATGTTGACCAGAATAAGAAATGGTCAGTCCAGCAAAAAAATAAGTGTAACCATGCCAGCGTCCAAGCTGAAGGCTTCGATTGCCAAAGTATTGCAGGACGAAGGCTATATTGCCGGCTTTGAAGTCAGCAAAGATGCCAAGCCTTCGATGACAGTTACGCTTAAATATTATGAAGGCCGTCCCGTGATCGAAAAGCTTGATCGCGTGTCACGCCCGGGTTTGCGTATTTACAAGAGCAAAGACGAAATACCGACTGTATTGAACGGTCTTGGTATCGCAATTATTTCGACTTCATCAGGTGTGATGACAGGCCGTCAGGCACGTGATACGGGTCGTGGTGGTGAGGTAATCTGCACGGTTTCCTAAACCGCAGATTTGCAGCATATTAACAGGGTATAAGTAATGTCACGTATCGCAAATAAACCAGTCGAGATTCCATCAGGCGTAGAAGTTAAGCTTGACGGCCAGTCGATTGCTGTAAAAGGCAAGAACGGCCAACTGGATCTTGTTGTGCATAACATCGTAGAAGTTAAGCACGAAGATAATGTGCTGAAGTTCCTGGGTCGCGAAGGTCAGCCAGGTTCCGTAGCCATGGCGGGAACCATGCGTTCGCTGACAGATAATATGATGATTGGCGTTAGTGCCGGGTTTGAGAAAAAGCTTGAACTGGTTGGCGTCGGTTATCGTGCGCAGGCACAGGGCAAGGTGCTTAACCTTACGCTTGGTTTCTCGCACCCTGTGAATTACGCAGTGCCAGATGGCATTACGGTTGAAACGCCATCGCAAACAGAAATTATTGTGAAAGGTGCTGACAAGCAGGTTGTCGGCCAGGTTTCCGCAGAAATTCGCGCCTACCGTCCACCAGAGCCATACAAAGGCAAGGGTGTGCGTTATTCGGATGAGCGTGTATTGCGTAAAGAAGCCAAGAAGAAATAAACGGCCAGGTTAATCCAGGCCCAGGCAAATACGGCATTAGTATAAACAGAGTAATTCGAGCGATATCATGATTTCAAAAAAGGCCAGCAGATTACGCAGAGCGAAACGCGCACGCGGTAAGATCAGCGAAATGGGCGCACATCGCCTGACAGTGCATAGAACACCGCGCCATATTTATGCGCAGGTAATTTCACCGGATGGTCATACTGTCATCGCGGCGGCTTCTACTGTGCAAAAAGATGTGAAAGGCGATGTGAAATATACCGGCAACATCGAAGCTGCCAGTGCAGTGGGCAAGACTGTTGCAGAAAAATCCAAATCTGCCGGCGTTACACAGGTCGCATTTGACCGTTCCGGTTTCAAGTATCACGGCAGGGTCAAGGCGTTAGCCGATGCTGCACGTGAAGCCGGTCTCGAGTTTTAACAGGATTGAATGATGGCAAATATAGAATCTAATTCAGCTAAAGACGATCTGATTGAAAAACTGGTTGCGGTAAATCGCGTTGCCAAAGTGGTAAAAGGCGGTCGTCAATTTGGTTTTACAGCATTAACCGTAGTCGGTGACGGCAACGGCACCATTGGCTTCGGCTATGGCAAGGCAAAAGAAGTGCCGCAGGCCATTCAGAAAGCAATGGACAAGGCGCGCAAGAACATGAAAAAAGTGCCCCTCAATGGTGGCACACTGCAGCATCCTGTGACGGGTATTCACGGTGCTGCCAATGTCTACATGCAGCCGGCATCAGATGGTACAGGCATTATCGCCGGTGGTGCGATGCGTGCAGTGTTTGAAGCAGTTGGCGTGAATAACGTACTGGCTAAAATTAACGGCACTCGTAACCCTGTGAACGTTGTTCGCGCGACCATTAACGGTCTGAGTTCAATGACTTCGCCGGCATTTGTAGCTGCCAAGCGTGGCAAGAAAGTCGAAGAAATTCTCGGCTAGATCGAACATCGAGCAGGAATAATCCCGTGGCTAAAAAAGAACTTAAAGTAACGCTGGTAAAGAGCACAATCGGTCGTCTCAAGTCGCATAAAGCATGCGTCCAGGGCCTCGGTCTGCGCCGCACCAATCATTCTGTCAACGTGATAGACACACCTGAGAATCGCGGCATGATTAACAAGGTGTCTTACATGCTATCGGTCGAGGAGATCTAAACATGCAACTTAACGATCTTCATCCTGCTGAGGGTGCACGCAAAGACCGCAAACGTGTTGGTCGCGGTATCGGCAGTGGCACGGGCAAAACCTGTGGCCGTGGTCACAAAGGCCAGAAAGCGCGCTCCGGCGGTTTTCATAAAGTCGGTTTCGAAGGTGGCCAGATGCCTTTGCAACGTCGCCTGCCTAAAGTTGGCTTTAATTCGCGCTCGGCTAAAACCAGCGCAGAAGTACGCTTGCACGAACTCGCCAATATCAATGCCGACGTGATTGATATCGCGGCATTGATAGCGGCAGACATTGTCCCTGCGATTACGCAGAAGGCCAAGGTCATTGCTTCTGGTGAAATCAGCAAGGCGGTTACGCTCAAGGGCATAGCTGTTACCCCCGGTGCCAAAAAGGCAATCGAGGCTGCTGGCGGCAGTATCCAGGCCTGACAACTAGAGATACTGCAACATGAAAGCACCTGGTCATATGCAGGAACTCAAACAGCGTTTGCTGTTTGTCATCGGTGCCTTAATTGTTTTTCGTATCGGTACGTTTATCCCGGTGCCGGGTATCGATCCAAATGTACTGTCGACCCTGTTTGGTCAGCAGCAGGGCAGCATCCTCGGCGTGTTCAACATGTTCTCCGGTGGTGCGCTGGGTCGTATGTCGATGTTTGCGCTGGGCATCATGCCGTATATTTCGGCATCGATTATCATGCAGCTGCTCGCGGTAACCGTGCCGTCGCTGGAACAGATTAAAAAAGAAGGTGAGTCGGGACGTCGCAAGATTGCGATGTACACACGCTACTTCACCCTGGTACTGGCAAGTTTCCAGTCAGTGGGTATTTCGGTGGCCCTGCAAAGCCAGTCAGTGGGCGCGAGTCCGCTGGTAATAACGCCCGGTATCGGTTTTATTTTTACTGCCGCGGTTACCCTGGTAACTGGCACCATGTTCCTGATGTGGCTGGGTGAGCAGGTGACCGAACGTGGTATCGGCAATGGTATTTCGATCATTATCTTTGCCGGTATTGTCGCGGGTTTGCCGACTGCGATCGGTGGCACGCTGGAACTGGTGAGAACGGGCGAGCTGCATACGCTGGCCACCATCTTCCTGTTCGCGCTGGCAGTCGCCGTGACCGGGTTCGTGATATTTGTCGAACGTGGCCAGCGCCGCATTACGGTGAATTACGCCAAGCGCCAGCAGGGCAGACGGCTGTACCAGGCGCAGAGCAGCCATTTGCCGCTGAAACTGAACATGGCCGGGGTTATCCCGCCGATTTTTGCCTCCAGTATTATCCTGTTCCCGGCGACCATGGGTAGCTGGTTTGGGCAGACCGAAGGCATGGAATGGCTGGCAGATATCGCCAGTACGCTGGCACCGGGGCAGCCGATATACGTCTTCCTGTATGCCCTGGCGATCATATTTTTCTGCTTCTTTTACACCGCGCTGCAATTTAATGCGCGCGATACGGCTGACAACCTGAAGAAATCAGGTGCCTTTATACCAGGCATCCGGCCGGGCGAGCAGACCGCGCGTTATATCGATACGGTGATGACGCGACTGACATTTGTCGGTGCTATGTACATCACGCTGGTGTGTTTGCTGCCGGAATTCCTGATTTTGTACTGGAATGTCCCGTTTTACTTTGGCGGCACCTCACTGCTGATTATCGTGGTGGTGGTAATGGATTTTATGGCGCAAATTCAAACACATATGATGTCTCATCAATATGATGGCATCATGAAAAAAGCCAACCTCCAGGGCTACAAACGTTGATAAGTGGTTGATTTGTGCGTGTTGTTGCACGGATCAGGCTGAATTAGAGAAGACTCGGTTTTTACCGGAGATATAAAATGAAAGTTCGTGCATCAGTTAAAAAAATGTGCCGCAACTGCAAGATCGTCAAGCGCAACGGTGTATTGCGCGTGATCTGCAGCGACCCGCGCCACAAGCAGCGCCAGGGCTGATCGCGGGACACCGCGTGTTGCTTTGAAACAGTAATCTCAGTACAATTGCGCGCTTTGTCGCGCTTAGACGGAAACATAAATGGCTCGTATAGCTGGTATAAATATCCCACCCAACAAGCACACTGTGATTGGCTTGTCGCATATCTATGGCATCGGTAAAACCCGTGCCAAACAGGTGTGTGATGCATCCAATATCTCACCTGACCAGAAAATCGGTGAGCTTTCAGAAGAACAGCTGGAAACACTGCGTACTGAAGTGGGCAAATTCATGGTCGAGGGCGACCTGCGACGTGAAGTCTCCATGAGCATCAAGCGCCTGATGGACATGGGCTGCTATCGTGGTATCCGTCATCGTAAGGGCCTGCCGCTTCGCGGTCAGCGCACTCGCACCAATGCACGCACCCGTAAAGGTCCGCGTCGCCCCGTTACTAGATAAAGAGTATAAAGATGGCAAAGCCTGAAGCACGTAAAAAAGTCAAACGCTCGGTTTCCGACGGTGTTGCGCATATTTACGCATCATTCAACAACACGATCGTCACCATCACTGACAGACAGGGCAATGCCCTGGCCTGGGCAACCTCAGGTGGTTCCGGTTTCCGCGGTTCGCGCAAGAGCACACCGTTTGCTGCGCAGGTGGCTGCTGAAAAAGCCGGCACCAAGGCCCAGGAATTTGGTATGAAAAACCTCGATGTCATGGTCAAGGGCCCCGGTCCAGGTCGTGAGTCTGCCGTACGTGCACTTAATAATGTTGGCTTCAAGATCACCAATATTACTGATGTTACCCCGATTCCACATAATGGCTGCCGTCCGCCGAAAAGACGTCGCGTTTAGTCTGTAATAAGACCGGAGAATATTTAAGTGGCCAAATATACAGGACCAAAATGTAAACTCAGCCGTCGTGAAGGCGTTGACCTTGAGCTGAAATCTGCACTGCGCCCGCTCGACAGCAAGTGCAAGCTTGACCAGATACCGGGTCAGCACGGTGCCCGTCGCGGTCGCCTGTCTGACTACGCGCTGCAGTTACGCGCCAAGCAAAAGCTGCGCCGTATCTACGGTGTACTCGAACGTCAGTTCAGTAATTACTACAAGCAGGCCGCGAGCATGAAAGGCGCGACCGGTGAAACTTTGCTGCAGTTACTGGAAAAACGCCTGGATAACGTGGTTTACCGCGCAGGTTTTGGTGCAACTCGCGCCGAAGCACGCCAGCTGGTGAACCACAAATGTATCCTGGTGAATAATACAGTCGTCAACATTCCTTCGTACCAGGTCAGCCCGAATGATGTGATTGCCGTGCGTGACAAAGCTAAAAAGCAGACCCGCATTGCTGATTCACTCAACATGGCCAAGCAGAAAGGCATTGCAGACTGGATTTCGATTGACGAAAGCAAGCTCGAAGCCGTTTTCAAAAACGTCCCCGAGCGCAGCGATTTGCCAGCGGATATCAACGAACAACTCGTCGTCGAACTTTACTCGAAGTAGGGGAGCTATACAGGCATGTCCGAAGAATTACTTACACCGCGAACTATCAACGTTCAGACTCACAGTGCAACCCATGCAAAAGTTGCGCTTGAACCGCTGGAGCGTGGTTTCGGTCATACGCTGGGCAATGCTCTGCGTCGCATCCTGCTCTCTTCAATCGAAGGCAGTGCTGTTGTCGAAGCCGTGATCGACGGCGTTGTACACGAATACAGCACCATCGATGGCGTGCAGGAAGACGTTCTGGAAATTCTGCTCAACCTCAAGGGTATTGCGCTACTCATGCACGCCAATCCTGAAGGTACGATTACCCTGTCCGCCAGCGGTGCAGGTGTAGTGACTGCAGGTGACATCGAAACCGGTCACGATATCGAAATCGTCAATCCTGATCACGTGATTGCCAACCTGAACAAGGACGGCAAACTCAACATCTCGATGAAAGTCGCCCGTGGCCGTGGTTACCAGCCGGCTTCACATCGTGAAAATGATGAATCTGCTGCCATCGGCACGCTGCGTCTCGACGCATCGTTCTCGCCGATCCGCCGCGTTGCCTACAATGTAGAAAGCGCGCGTGTTGCCCAGAGCACCAACCTGGACAAGCTGATTATTGACCTCGAAACCAACGGCACGGTCGATCCTGAATCAGCCATCCGCACCGCGGCGACGATCTTGCAGGACCAGTTGTCCTCGTTTGTTAACCTGCAGACCATGGAAGACGTGGTGACGGTTGATGAAGATGCCGACATCGATCCGATCCTGCTGCGCCCGGTTGATGAGCTCGAACTGACCGTACGTTCAGCCAATTGTCTGAAAGCAGAAAATATTTACTACATCGGTGACCTGATTCAGCGCACTGAAGTTGAATTGTTGAGAACGCCGAACCTTGGCAAGAAATCGCTTACTGAAATCAAGGACGTTCTGGCCTCGCACGGTCTGTCGCTTGGTATCCAGCTTGAAAACTGGCCACCGGCTTCACTGCGTGACAAAGAAGCAGTCTGATCCAGTCGCACATCAAAGAACATAACAGGTAACCATCATGCGTCATCGCAAATCAGGCCGTCAGTTAAATCGCAACAGCAGTCATCGCAGCGCGATGTTCAGCAATATGGCGACATCACTGATTGAACACGGCATTATCAAAACCACGTTGCCAAAAGCCAAAGAGCTGCGCCGCGTTGCAGAGCCTTTGATTACCATGGCGAAAGAAGACTCAGTTTCCAGGCGTCGCCTTGCATTCTCGCGCCTGGGCAGTAAGTCAGCTGTCGGCAAACTGTTCAATGAGCTGGGCCCGCAGTACAAGGAACGCAACGGTGGTTACACACGTATCCTCAAATGCGGTTTCCGTTCAGGTGATACTGCACCGATGGCTTACATTGAACTGGTGGATCGTCCTGCTGCACAGTAAGACTTTTCCTGTTCAATAAAAAACCGGCCATGTGCCGGTTTTTTATTGCCCATAATAAAGCGGGTGGATCAGCTTTCAGGCTTGCCCTGTTGTTCTGAAATGCGCCCGAACGCGTCTGCATTGTTGCAAAAATCAATCTTGTCTTTTTCGATCGTGTTTGAACTGAGCTTGTCATCGCAGGTGGCGGTATTACTGCAGTCCCTGCAACGTTCTATATGCCGGTGGATGTCGAGTGTGCTCTCCTGGTAAAGGTAACGCTCGCGGTTAATACCGAGTGCAGCCAGCATGCGGTCTAGTCGCAGTTCACTGATTTCTGCCTGCAGCGCCTTGCGATAGCTGAGACCACTGACCACGTTGTTACGGATCCTGAGCAGCAACAGTCGAAAAGTGAGCGCGCTGAGTCATCCGGGACTAAACGCAGGATAAAAATTCTAGAGACATTACGCGCAAAAGACATGCTAGTGCCAGGTAGTGACTTAGGTAAAAATATTTGGGATGATTATCGCAGGATAAAGCGACCACTTGTAGCGAATGCTTCTGGGCGCAACAAATCATTGCTTCAGCGTGGTAATGTTATTCTTGTTACGAGCTCAATACCCGGGGAAGGTAAAACATATACATCGACTAATCTGGCTTTATCCATAGCGCAGGAAACCGGTGTCGCGCCCAGGCGGTCTCGATCCTCGACCAGGAAGAGAAGACCGTCGCCCGGGTGCGCCTCGAGCAGAGCTTCGCCGCCCGCCCCGGCGAGGGCGCCAGGAGCACGGCGCTGGCCTCGGCGCTCCTCCGGGTGCTGCCGGTCAAGGGTTACGTCGCCGCCCACCGCCGCCTCGTCGGGTTCCTCGAAGCCGATCTCGGCCTCGCCTCGGCGCGCCGGGACGAGCTGGCGCTGGCGCTCGAGGCGATCGGCCGGGTGGCGGGCGACTACTCGTCGAAGCTCACCCTGCCGCTCGATCCGGCGCTCAGGCGGACGAGGCGGCGAAGTCGATCTTCCGCTCCCTGCTGCACGTCATGGAGGCCAACGAGGACGGCCTGCGGCAGGACCTCGACTCCGAGTTCCTGCACGACTTCCGGGTCGCCGTGCCGCCGCACCCGCTCGGCCCTGACCCAGATCAAGGGGGTGCTGCCGGCGACCGTGGTCGAGCGCTTCAAGGTCGAGTTCAAGTGGCTGGGAGGCGTCACCGGGCCGACCCGCGACCTCGACGTCTACCTGCTGAAGATGCCCGCCTACCGGGCCGAGCTGCCGCCGGCGGTGCGCCAGGACCTGGAGCCCCTGGCGGCCTTTCTCGAGGCCCGGCAGCGGACCGCCCACCGGCGGCTGGTGGCGGCTCTCGACTCCGAGCGCTACCGCGAGCTGATCCGCTCGTGGCGCGAGCTCCTCCTCCAGCCGGCGCTGCCGATCTCCCCCCCGGAGGCGGCGCCGCCGAACGCCGGCCGGCCGATCGTCGACGTGGCCTCCGAGCGCATCTGGAAGGTGTACCGCAAGGCCTTGAAGGAGGGGCGCGCGATCGGGCCCGAGACCCCGGCCGGGGCCCTCCACCAGCTGCGGATCCGGTGCAAGAAGCTCCGCTACCTGCTCGAGTTCTTCCGCAGCATGTACGACGAGACCGTGATCGCGCCGCTGATCAAGCGGCTGAAGCTGCTCCAGGACATGGGAGGCGACGCCCGCCTCCTCACGGTCCACGACCAGTCGCGCGGAGAGACGAGCCACTCCTGGCCATGGTTCCTCCCTGAGGGCCAGTTCCTCTTCGTTATTGGAGCCACGGGGCACGAAGCCACGGGTCTTCATGTGGCCAGTCTCGATGCCCCACACGAGCGGCAACGTCTCCTGCCCGGAACAGCGCGCGTGGCGTACGCGTCCGGGCACTTGCTCTTCCTCCGGAGCGCCGCCCTCTACGCACAGCCCTTCAATACCCGGACACTTCAGACTTCGAACGAACCGGTTCCTTTGGCCCGGAACGTGAGCGCGTGGCTCGGCGGCCCTGCGGTCGGCCTGTTTGGCGTTTCTCCGAACGGCGTCCTTGCACATCGTGAGCGACGATTGAGTGACGTCCAGCTCGTGTGGTTCGACCGGCAGGGAGAGCGCCTCGGTACCGTGGGCGAGCCCGGGCCCTACTTCCAGATCGCGCTCGCGCCCGACGGGCGCCGCGTGGCGCTCGAGATTCGGGACGAGGAGCGGGCGGATCTGTGGATCATGGACGTAGCGCGCGGGGTGTCGAGCCGCGCGACCATCGATCGGCGGCACAAGACGAATCCGGTCTGGTCTCCCGACAGCCAGGAGGTGGCTTTCGCGGCGGGTGACAGTCTGGACATCCAACGACGAAGGCTCCAGGGGGGAGCGACCGCTGAGTCCCTGCTCGAGACCGCCGTGAGCACATGGCCCGAGGACTGGTCGCGCGACGGCCGAACCCTCCTCTACGTCACGGCAAACGACGTCTGGGCTCTTCCCCTTACCGGAGCGAAGTCGCCGAACGCGTTCTGACGGCGACCTCCCAATCTGGCCGAGCCACGGCTGTCGCCGAACGGGCGGTGGCTCGCCTACATCTCCAACGAGTCGGGCGCTTTCGAGGTGTACGTTGCGCCGTACGGACGGCCCGGGGAAACGGTGCGCGTGTCGTGACGGGGGCGGGCAGCCCAAGTGGCGGGAAGACGGAAAGGAACTCTTCTATATCGCGTTCCCGGGCCACACGCTGATGGCGGTGGAGACTCGGGAAACGGCCGACAGTATCGAG